>NZ_JBEZDL010000010.1:163133-342970 GCF_040648295.1 Amycolatopsis sp. NPDC049159 | reverse complement strand
CGTGAGTGTTCAGGACGGTTAGAACCGCCCTGAACACTCACGACCGGGGGGTCAGCGGTAGACCTCGAACTCGTAGATCCGCGCCGCGCCGTTGCCGTCGTTGGCGGGCGTGGTGATGTTCAGCTTCACGTACCGGGCCGAGCGCGTCGTGATCGGGTGGTACGTGCGGCTGGCGCGCGAACCGGACACGTTCGCGACCGTCGTCCACGTCGAGCCGTCGGTCGACGTCTGGATCGTGAACGCGCCGGTGTTCCAGCCCGTCGTCTCCCCGCCGAGGCCGGCGTGGTCGACCACGAACGAGGACACGTTCTGCGCCGACCCGAGGTCGACCTGGAGGAACTTCGTCGCCGCGGTGCTGCAGAACTTGCTGTTGTTCGCCAGGCTGCCGTCGACGGCCTTGTCCGCGCTCTCGGCCGAGTTGCACGTCGCCGAGCCCGTGGCCGCCTTGCCCTGCGCCAGGTTCGTGCCGAGGTCCGGCGCGGCAGGCGGCGGCGTGAACCCGTCGTTGTACGACGGCGGGACGTCCGCGGTGCTCGTGCCCCAGCCGCTCGGCGACGAGCCCATCGTGTAGTTCAGCGTCGACGCGCCCGCGATGTCGCCGTAGCGGATCCACGACCTCGTCGTCGCGGTCCCGTTGACGCTGAGGTTCTGCACGTACTGCGCGCCCTGGCCCGCGCCGGTGCCGGTGATCTGGATCGTGCCACTCGGGCGGACGATCGAGACCGAGGGGAACAACGGGCCGTGCAGCGCCAGGACGTCCGCGCCCGGCGTCGCCGGGTACATGCCCAGCGCGGCGAAGACGTACCACGCCGACGTGGCGCCGAGGTCGTCGTTGCCGGGCTCGCCGCCCGCGCCGGTGGTGAACGACTCGTTCATCACGCGCCGCACCGCCGAACTGGTGCCCTGCGGGTGGGCCGCGTAGTTGTACGCCCACGGCACGCCGTGCTCGGGCTCGTTGCCGATGTAGAAGTACGGCTGGGTGAGGCCGCCGTTGAGCTGGGTGAAGTGGTGGTCGAGCCGCTGGACGGCGGTCTTGGTGCCGCCCATCAGGTTGATCAGGCCCTGGTAGTTGTAGGGCACCATCCACGTGTACTGCGACGGGTTGCCCTCGGTGTAGCCGCTGTTGCTGGACGGCACGACCGGCCAGGCCCACGTGCCGGTGCTCCCGCGCGGCTGGACGTAGCCCGAGTCGGTGCCGAACACGTTCTGCCACCACTGGGCGCGCTGCATGTACGCGGTGTACTTCGCCGTGTCACCGACGGATTTCGCGAACTGCGCGATTGCGAAGTCCGACGCCGAGTACTCGAGCGAGTCCGACGGGTCTTCGGTGACGTAGTGCCGGCTGAGGTAGCCGCTTTCCCGGCCGCGGATCGCCTGCCCCTGCGTGGTGCCGCCGCCTGCGCTCTTGTCCATCAACGTGAGCGCCGCCGCGGTGTCGAAGCCGCGGACCCCGAAGGCGTACATGCTGCCGACGACGATCGGCCCGGGGTCACCGGTCATCACGAAGTGCTCGTTGTTGTTGTGCGACCACTTGGGCAGCAGGCCGCCCTGCTGGCCGTCCAGCACCATCGACTTCGCGATGTCGCTCGCTTCGTTCGGCGCGACCAGCCCGATCAGCGCGGCCCACGACCGGTAGATGTCCCAGCCGGAGTAGTTCTGGTAGACGGTGTGCGACGCGGTGTGGATCGCCTGGTCGAACCCGCGGTACTGGCCGTTGGTGTCGCTGGCGGTGTTCGGGTTCTGGAACACGTGGTACAGCGCCGTGTAGAACTTCTGCAGGTCCGCGGCCGCACCGCCGGTCACCTGGACGCGGTTGAGGATCGTGTTCCAGCTCGTGTCGGCCGCCGACCGGACGCCGGCGAAGTCGAAGCCGGGGTTCTCGGCGGCGAGGTTCGCCTGCGCGTTGGCCAGGCTGACGAACGAAATGCCGACCTTCGCCTGCACGGTGGTGTTGCTCGAGGTGTCGAAAGTGACGTAGCCGCCCGAGTTCGTGCCGCTGGTGCTCGCGGAACCGGCGCTCACCGTGCCGCCGAGCCAGGTGCCGAACCCGCTGGGCGCGCGGTCGAACTGGATCACGTAAAAGATCTGGTAGGTCTTCGAGGAACCGCAGAACCCCCCGCCGGTCACCGCACCGGTGAGCTGGCTGCCGCTGATGCTGATGGACCCGTTCCGGTTGCCGGTGGCGCTGCGGCCGGTGTTGACCAGCAGCCGCGCGGACGTCGTGTTCGGGTAGGTCAGCTTCATCGAGCCGGACCGCTTGGTCGCGGAAAGTTCGACGGTCGTGTTGTAGTTGTCGAGCTTGTTCTTGTAGTAGCCGGGCGCGGCCGATTCGTTCGCCTTGGTGTAGCGCCCCGCGTACCCGGTCCAGCCGGTGCCCGGCGAAGTCCCGATGGCACCGGTGATCGGCAGCAGGCCGAGGTCTTCGTTGTTGGGGCACCCGGCGCCGTTGAAGTGGGTCAGGCTGAATTCTTCGATGCCGGTGTCGCTGTAGCGGTACCCGGACGGCGACGCGGTCGGGGTGTCCGGGCTGAACTGCACCATCCCGAACGGCACGGTGGCCCCGGGGTAGGTGCTGCCGCCGGCCCCGCCCGGCACGGGGTTGGGCGAGTTGCTGTTGTCGGTGCCGATGAAGGGATTCACGTACTGCGTGAGGGCCAGCGTCGCGGCGTGGGCCGGGGTCGCGACGACCCCCGCCCCCACGACGGCCGCGGCGAGCACGGCCGCGCGCAGCCGTCTGGACAGCCTCGAGAGTGGTCTGGACATGGACCCTTCCTCTCCTTGCCGCACGCTTTCCGCCGGGCGACAACGTTGTCGGGCGTGGTGACAACGTTGTCAGCTCGGCATGTGCCGCGCTGACAACGTTCGGGGGATCGAAGTGGTACCGGAACTCGGTGACACGACATGGTGCCACGGGAAGGCGGGTCGGCGGAAGCACCGAAAGTTCGTTGCGCGCCAAGCGGTTCCGGACCGGACCACGCGGCCGCGGTGGATCACCCGTGGTCGTCGGCACCACCAGTGCCACCCGGACGGGCGCGAGGTCGCGAATGACTCGTTCGGAACCACCGACGCCGCCAACGACCCATTCGGGACCCCTCACCCAAGCCCAGCACACCCGGCAGCGCCCACGAATACCGAGCACGCGCCCGGCGGGCACTCACCAACCCCAGCGGCCGCCGACCCCCGCGACACCGCCGCCACCAACCAGAAACGAAGTCGCGGATGACCCATTCGCGACCCTCGCCCAAGCCGGGCACGCGTCCGGCGGCGCGTCAGGAACCCCGGGTCACCCAGTGGTCGCCAAGCTCCGCCGTCGATGCCTCGCCGTTCGTCAGATCGGCCAGCCAGCTCTCGAACGCCGGCGCCTCCCCCGGCGCCAAGCCGATCTCGAACCGCGCCTTCTCGTCGAACCGCGTCGCGTGCAGCAAGTACGGCGACGCGCGCAAGTCGTTCTCCAGCCGGCCCGCGCGGTCGTAGCTCACCGCCACTTCCACCAGCGCGAGACGCCGGTGTTCTAGTACACCAACAACTTCCAGTGCCTCCGAAACGGACTGTCCGTACGCGCGGATGAGTCCGCCCGCGCCCAGCAGCACGCCGCCGAAGTAGCGGGTCACCACCGCGACCGTGTCCGTGACCTCGCGGCGGCGCAGCACTTCCAGCATCGGCGTGCCCGCGGTGCCCGCCGGTTCGCCGTCGTCGCTGGAGCGCTGGGTTCGCCCGTCCGGCCCCAAAACGAACGCGTGGCAGTGGTGTCGCGCGCCCGGTTCGGCGCGACGGCGGCCCGCGATGAACTCGCGCGCGGCCTCCTCCGACGTCGCCGGGGCGAGCGCGCAGAGGAACCGGGAGCGCTTGATCTCGATCTCGTGGACCCCGGATCGAGCCACGGAGAGATAACGATCAGTCATCGGCCGAGTCCGCCATGTCCCCACCTTCCCACCCCGCCACGGCGCGCCGGCACGTGCCCCAGACCACTTGGGACAGACGTTTCCGCAGGTCAGCGGCCAGCCACGCCAGCAATCGGGAGGGACAGACCGGCATATGGGACTACCCCCTGGCGCGTCAACGCAAGCGTGGCATTTCCCACCCGGGGGCAACGACGTATGTCGATAACAGCGAATTCACACTATCGTCATAAGACCCGGCGAACCCGGGAGTAACACCGCGCGCTCGGCTGACCCCCACCACAGTGGTCCGTCGTGCGCGCTCGCAGGACCGACATGTTCGGCTGCCCAGCGCTGTGCGGCCTCCCAGATGACCCGCGTCCGGTTTCCGAGCATCGGAGCTCGGCCGACGCTTCGCGGCATCTTGCACTTCGACAACAGCAACTGTTCTCGACTGACCATCGCGGTCCCGGACCACTTCGTTAACCGGTTCAGCTCGAACCACACGATGGAGTGAGTACCGGTCGCGCCAACGCCTTGGGAGGCGGCCAGCCGTGACCCACCGTGCCAATTCCCTGCCCCCGTTCGGGGAGCAGTTCAGCAACGCCGAGGCCGAGGGCCTTTACCGGAGCGACTACGAACACGACGCCTGCGGTGTCGCCTTCGTCGCCGACCTGACCGGGCGGCGCGATCACGCGATCGTCGCCAAAGCCCTGGTCGCGTTGCGCAACCTGGAACACCGAGGGGCGCGGGGAGCCGAACCGGACACCGGGGACGGCGCGGGCCTGCTCATCCAGGTCCCGGACGAGTTCTACCGCGAAGTCGTGGACTTCGAGCTGCCCGAGCCGGGCACCTACGCCGTCGGCACCGCTTTCCTGCCGCAGGACGAAAAACGCCGCGGCCGGGCCATGACGACCATCGAGCGCATCGCCGCCGAAGAGGACATGCGCGTCCTCGGCTGGCGAGAGCTGCCGGTGCACACCGAGCACTGCGGGCCGACCGCTGCCGAGACCATGCCGCACTTCACGCAGCTGTTCCTCGCCGCGCGCCGCCCGAAGCCGGAGCATTCGGACCCGCTGCACATCGAGCGCAGCGCCTTCTGCGTCCGCAAGCGCGCCGAGCACGAGCTCGTCGAGGACGACGTCTACTTCCCGTCGCTGTCCTCGCGCACGATCGTCTACAAAGGAATGCTCACCGAGCCGCAGGTCGAGCGCTTCTTCGCCGACCTCACGGACGAGCGCGTCACCAGCGCCATCGGCCTGGTGCACTCCCGCTTCTCCACCAACACCTTCCCGTCGTGGCCCCTGGCGCACCCGTACCGGTACGTCGCGCACAACGGCGAGATCAACACCCTGCGCGGCAACCGCAACTGGATGGACGCCCGCGAGGCGCTGCTCGAGACCGACCTGGTCCCGGGCGACCTCAAGCGGATCTACCCGGTGATCACCCGCGGCGCCAGTGACTCGGCGTCCTTCGACGAGGTGCTCGAGCTGCTCCACCTCGGTGGTCGCTCGCTGCCGCACTCGGTCCTGATGATGATCCCGGAGGCCTGGGAGAACCACCAGGAGATGGACCCGGCCCGGCGCGCCTTCTACGAGTTCCACTCGACGCTGATGGAGCCGTGGGACGGCCCGGCGCTGGTCGCCTTCACCGACGGCAGCCAGATCGGGGCGGTCCTCGACCGCAACGGCCTGCGCCCCGGCCGCTACTGGGTGACCGACGACGGCCTCGTCGTGCTGGCCTCCGAAGTCGGCGTGCTCGACCTCGACCCGGCGACGATCGTCCGGAAGGGACGCCTCGAACCCGGCCGGATGTTCCTCGTGGACACCGCCGAAGGCCGGATCATCGAGGACGAAGAGATCAAGACCCAGCTGGCCACCGAGCACCCGTACGACGAGTGGGTCGAGGCCGGGCTGCTCAACCTCGAGGACCTGCCCGAGCGCGACCGCGAGGTCCCGCTGCACGCCGCGCTCGTGCGCCGCCAGCAGGCGTTCGGCTACACCGAGGAAGAGCTCGACGCCATCCTCGAGCCGATGGCCCGCACCGGCGCGGAACCGATCGGCTCGATGGGCAACGACTCGCCCATCGCGACGCTGTCGAGCCGGCCGCGGCTGCTGTTCGACTACTTCATCCAGCTCTTCGCCCAGGTGACGAACCCGCCCCTGGACGCCATCCGCGAGGAGCTCGTGACCGCGCTCGGCACGCAGATCGGCGCCGAGCCGAACCTGCTCGTCGGCACCGCCGCCAGCTGCCGCCGGATCGTGCTGCCCTTCCCGGTGCTCGACAACGACCAGCTCGCGAAGCTGGTGCACGTCAACGACGACGGCGACCTGCCGGAGTTCCAGGCGGTCACCGTGCTCGGCCGCTACAACGTCCACGGCGGCGGCGAGGCGCTGGTCAAGCGCCTCGACGAGATCCGCGCCGAGGTGTCCGAGGCGATCGAGGACGGCGCGCGGCTGATCGTGCTGTCCGACCGCGGGGTCGACGAGGACCACGCGCCGATCCCCTCGCTGCTGCTGACCGGTGCGGTGCACCACCACCTCGTCCGCGAGAAGACGCGCACGCAGGTCGGCCTCATCGTCGAGGCCGGCGACGCGCGCGAGGTGCACCACATCGCGCTGCTCATCGGCTACGGCGTCGCCGCGGTGAACCCGTACCTGGCGATGGCGACCGTCGAAGAGATGGCCCGCCAGGGCCTGATCCCCGGCGTGACGCCGAAGGAAGCCACGCAGAACCTGATCAAGGCGCTCGGCAAGGGCGTCCGCAAGACGATGTCGAAGATGGGTGTCTCGACTGTCGCGTCCTACACCGGCGCGCAGATCTTCGAGGCGATCGGGCTCGGCGACGAGGTCATCGACAACTGCTTCACCGGCACGACGTCCCGCCTCGGCGGTGTCGGCTTCGAAACCCTCGCCGAAGAGGTCGCGAAGCGGCACAACTACGCCTTCCCGGCCGACGGCGTCCGGGCGGCGCACCGCGAGCTCGAAACCGGCGCGGACTACCAGTGGCGCCGCGAGGGCGAGCCGCACCTGTTCAACCCGCAGACGGTCTTCAAGCTCCAGCACTCCACCCGGTCCGGCAAGTACGAGATCTTCAAGGAGTACACGAAGTCCGTCGACGACCAGGCCGAGAAGCTGCTGACGCTGCGCGGGCTGTTCGACTTCAAGTACGGCAAGCGCGCGCCGGTGCCGATCGAGGAGGTCGAACCGGTCTCGGAGATCGTCAAGCGGTTCGCCACCGGCGCCATCTCCTACGGCTCGATTTCGATGGAGATGCACCAGACCCTCGCCATCGCGATGAACCGCCTCGGCGGCAAGTCGAACACCGGTGAGGGCGGCGAAGACGCGGAGCGGCTGTACGACCCGGAGCGGCGCAGCGCCGTGAAGCAGGTCGCGTCCGGCCGGTTCGGCGTCACGAGCGAGTACCTCGTCAACGCCGACGACATCCAGATCAAGATGGCGCAGGGCGCGAAGCCCGGCGAGGGCGGGCAGCTGCCCGGCGCGAAGGTGTACCCGTGGATCGCGAAGACGCGGTTCTCGACGCCGGGCGTCGGCCTCATCTCACCGCCGCCGCACCACGACATCTACTCGATCGAGGACCTGGCGCAGCTGATCCACGACCTCAAGAACGCCAACCCGAACGCGCGCATCCACGTGAAGCTCGTGTCCGAGGTCGGCGTCGGCACGGTCGCGGCGGGCGTCTCGAAGGCGCACGCGGACGTCGTGCTCATCTCGGGTCACGACGGCGGGACGGGCGCGTCGCCGCTGTCGTCCATCAAGCACGCCGGTGGCCCGTGGGAGCTCGGCCTGGCCGAGACGCAGCAGACGCTGCTGGCCAACCGGCTGCGCGACCGGATCGTCGTGCAGACCGACGGCCAGCTCAAGACCGGGCGCGACGTGATCGTCGCGGCGCTGCTCGGCGCCGAGGAGTTCGGCTTCGCGACCGCGCCGCTGGTGGTGTCGGGCTGCATCATGATGCGCGTCTGCCACCTCGACACGTGCCCGGTGGGCGTCGCGACGCAGAACCCGAAGCTGCGCGAGAAGTTCAGCGGCAAGGCCGAATACGTCGTCAACTTCTTCGAGTTCATCGCCCAGGAAGTGCGCGAGTACCTGGCGGAGCTCGGTTTCCGGTCGATCGCCGAGGCGGTCGGGCACGCCGAGTTCCTCGACAAGCGCAAGGCCGTCGAGCACTGGAAGGCGGCCGGGCTGGACCTGTCGCCGATCTTCCACGTGCCCGAGATGGCCCCGGCCGGGCTGCGCCTGCAGCAGACGCGGCAGGACCACGGGCTGGAGAAGGCGCTCGACAACACGCTGATCCAGCTGGCCGAGGGCGCGCTGAACTCCGGTGACAAGGTGCGGCTGGAACTGCCGGTGCGCAACGTGAACCGGACCGTCGGCACCATGCTCGGCTCCGAGCTGACCAAGCGGTGGGGCGGCGAAGGCCTGCCCGACGACACCATCGACGTCACCTTCACCGGGACCGCGGGCCAGTCGTTCGGCGCGTTCGTGCCGAAGGGCATCACGCTGCGGCTGATCGGCGACGGCAACGACTACGTCGGCAAGGGCCTCTCCGGCGGCCGGCTGATCGTGCGGCCGCCGAAGGAAGCGAGCTACGTCGCCGAAGAGCAGATCATCGCGGGCAACGTGATCGCCTACGGCGCCACGAGCGGCGAGATCTTCATCCGCGGCAAGGTCGGCGAGCGGTTCTGCGTGCGCAACTCCGGCGCGCTGGCCGTCGTCGAAGGCGTCGGCGACCACGGCGGCGAGTACATGACCGGCGGCCGGATGGTCGTGCTCGGCCCGATCGGGCGCAACTTCGCGGCCGGCATGTCCGGCGGCATCGCCTACGTGCTCGACCTGCCCGCGCACCGCGTCAACCCGGAGATGGTCGACCTCGACCCGCTCGACTCCGAGGACGCGGACTTCCTGCGCGAAACGCTGGAAAAGCACTACGACGAAACGGAATCCGCCGTCGCGCGGGAACTGCTGGCCGACTGGGACGCGGGCGTCGACCGCTTCGGGAAGGTCATGCCGAAGGACTACAAGCGCGTGCTCGCCGCCCAGGTGCAGGCCGAGCGCGACGGGCGCGACGTGAACGAGGCGATCATGGAGGCCGCACATGGCTGACCCCAAGGGCTTTCTGACCACCACCCGCGAAGAGCCGAAGCGCCGTCCGGTCGACCTCCGGCTGATGGACTGGCGCGAGGTCTACGAAGACTTCGCGTCGACGAAGCTGGAGAAGCAGGCCGGCCGCTGCATGGACTGCGGCATCCCGTTCTGCCACCAGGGCTGCCCGCTCGGGAACCTCATCCCCGAGTGGAACACGCTGGTGTGGCGGGACGACTGGCGCCAGGCCATCGAGCGGCTGCACGCGACGAACAACTTCCCGGAGTTCACCGGCACGCTGTGCCCGGCGCCGTGCGAAACCGCGTGCGTGCTCGGCATCAACGACGACCCGGTGACGATCAAGCGCGTCGAGATCTCCATCGTCGACCGCGCCTTCGAAGAGGGCTGGATCACGCCGGAAGTGCCCGCGGTGAAGACCGGCAAGAAGGTCGCGGTCGTGGGCTCCGGCCCGTCGGGACTCGCCGCGGCGCAGCAGCTCACGCGCGCGGGCCACAGCGTCGTGGTCTTCGAGCGGGCCGACAAGATCGGCGGGCTGCTGCGCTACGGCATCCCCGAGTTCAAGATGGAGAAGTCCCGCCTCGACCGCCGGCTCGCGCAGATGGAAGCCGAGGGCACGGAGTTCCGGGCGTCGGTGAACGTCGGCGCGGACCTGCCGGTGTCCGAGCTGCTGGCCCACGACGCCGTGGTGCTCGCCGGTGGCGCGACCGACTGGCGCGACCTCCCGATCCCCGGTCGCGAACTGGACGGCATCCACCAGGCCATGGAATTCCTGCCGCCGGCCAACCGGGTCGCCTCGGGCGACCTCGACGTCTCGCCGTATTCGGCCGAGGGCTTGGACGTCGTCGTCATCGGCGGCGGTGACACGGGCGCGGACTGCGTCGGGACGTCGCACCGCCAGGGCGCGCGTTCGGTGACGCAGCTGGAGATCATGCCCAAGCCGCCGGAGTCGCGTTCGGACGCCCACCCGTGGCCGACGTACCCGATGATCTACCGGGTGTCCTCGGCGCACGAAGAGGGCGGCGAGCGGCTGTACGCGGTGAACACGCAGGAGTTCCTGGGCGACGCCGACGGCCGCGTGCGGGCGCTGAAGCTGGTCGAGGTGCGCAACGAGGGCGGCAAGTTCGTCCCCGTCGAAGGCTCCGAGCGCGAGCTGCCCGCGCAGCTCGTCCTGCTGGCCATGGGCTTCCTCGGCCCGCAGAAGCAGGGCCTGCTCGAAGACCTCGGCGTCGAGCTGGACGGGCGCGGCAACGTCGTCCGCGACAAGGCGTTCAAGACCAGCCTCGACAACGTGTTCGTGGCCGGCGACATGGGCCGCGGCCAGTCCCTGATCGTCTGGGCGATCGCGGAGGGCCGCAGCGCCGCGGCCGGCGTCGACGCCTTCCTGACCGGGCGGGACTTCCTGCCCGCCCCGATCGCGCCGACGGACCGGCCGATCGCGTAAAGCCCGGCGCCGGCGGGGGTGTCACTGTCGCCACCTCCGCCGGCGCTGTCCCACTCCTACCCGAAGTAGTGGCCCTTCTCGACGTCTTCGAGGAGGCCGGGCCGCGTCGGGCGCCAGCCGAGCAGCTCCTGCGTGCGCGCGCTGCCCGAGGGCTGGTCCACCGACAGGATCAGGCCCAAGAAGCCCAGCTCCCCGGCCGGAACCGACGTGGGCGGCAGGTTCAGCCGGGTGCCGATCACCGCGGCCAGGTCGCGGATCGCCACGCCTTCGTCGCCGACCGCGTGCAGCACCGCGCCCGCCGGGGCCTGCTCCAGCGCCAGGCGGAACAGGTGCGCGGCGTCCACGACGTGCACCGCGGGCCAGCGCTGCGTCCCGTCGCCGACGTAGGCGGAGACGCCCTTTTCGCGGTCCAGGCCGATCAGCTGGGCGATGAAGCCGTGGCTGTCACCTTCGCCGTGCACCGACCGCGGCAGGCGGACGACGGACGACCGCACCCCGCGCCCGGCCATCGCGACCACCGCGCGGGCGATCTCGGTGCGGCCCGCCACCGGACCGGCGCCGTCCGGGTTGTCGTCCTCCAGCGACGCGCGCCCGGGCACGACCGGCGTGCCCGACGCGACCACGAACGGCTTGCCGGCCAGCGCCGAGCCCATCGCTTCGACGGCCCGCGCGTCGGTCTCGATCGTTTCCTCGATCCGGCTGAAGTCGTGCCCGAAGGCCAGGTGGACGACGCCGTCGGCGTCCGCTGAGGCGTTCCGGAGCAGCTCGAGGTCGGTCAGGCCGCCGCGGAGCGCCTCGCCGCCCATGGCCTCGATCGCGGCCGCCGAGGCGTCCGACCGGGCCAGCCCGGCGACCTCGTGGCCCGCGCCCAGGAGTTCGGGGACGAGGGCCGAGCCGATCCAGCCCGACGCACCGGTGACGAAAACACGCATGACGACCTCCGCGCAGTGATGACACTTGGTGTCATCACCATAGCACCGTGATGACACCGAGTGCCATCGCCTAAGCTGGGCCCATGAGCCGGTGGGAGCCGAACACGCGCGAGCGGCTGATGCGCGCCGCCGTGGCGGAGTTCCTCGACCGGGGCTACGAGAGCGTCACGGTCGCCGAGATCACCGAGCGGGCCGGGCTCACCAAGCGCACGTTCTTCCGCCACTACGCCGACAAGCGCGAAGTGCTGTTCGCGGGCCAGGACATCCTGAGCCGCCTCTTTTCCGAATCGATCGCTTCGGCGCCCGCGGAAGCGACGCCGGTCGAGGCGATCTCGGCGGCCCTGACGGCGATCGGCGAGGTGTTCGGTCCCGAGCGGCGCGAGTGGGCGCGCAAGGTCCAGGTGGTGGTCGCGGGCCACAGCGACCTGCGGGAACGAGAGTTGCTCAAGCGCGCGAAACTGCGGGCCGCGACGGCCGAAGCGTTGCGGGAACGCGGCGTCGGCGAACCGGCGGCGAGCCTGGCGGCCGAGATCGGCGGCCTCGCCTTCACCACGGGCTTCCAGCGGTGGGTGGAGCCGTCGAACGAACGCGGCTTCGGCGAGCTTTGCCGGGAAGCGCTGGCCGAGCTGGTGGCGGCGACCGCTTCACTCGGCTGACGTCAGCTGTCCAAGAGAGCGCTTCCCAGCGGGGTGAGCGAGTGCAGCACGGTGTTGCGCTCCCGGTGCGTGATGATCAGCCCGGCGCGCCGCAGCACCGTCGTGTGCTTGCTGACCGCCGACGGCGTGACCCCCAGCCGGGCCGCCAGTTCCGACGTCGAGCAGCCGACCGCCAGGATGGTCAGCGCCGCCGCGCGGGTCGGGCCCAGCAGGTCCGCCAGCGCGTTGCCCGGCGGCTTCCGGACCGCCCGGTCGAGGCCCGCGGCGTGCGCCGCGTGGCGGACGCACGGGTAGAGCAGCCGGGGGACGCCGCCCGGCACCGGCGGGACCAGCGCCGGGCCCACCGAAAAGTACGTCGGCACCAGCAGCAGGCCGGTGCCTTCCGACGGGAGCGAGCCGGGGAGCCCGTCGTCGGCCTCCAGGACCGGTGCCGCCCAGCGGATCTTCGGGCGCAGGCCGGTCAGGAGCGCGTCGACGCCGCCGTGGAGCAGCACCTGCGTGCGCATCCCGAGGTCCGCGTCCACCTGCGCGCACACCGCGTCCCAGCCCGGCGCGACCGCCAGGTCGTGGTAGTCCTGCATGGCCTGGACCAATCGGGGCAGGCCCGCGGTGTCGCCGTCGGCGAACGCGGCCGCCCACGACGGCAGGTCACGATCGGGCGGCGCGGTGCGCAGCGATGCCTTGAGGCTCACCGGATCCGCCTTCAGCACCGCCGCGAGCCCTGTCTCGAGGTCGTAGCGGCCCGCCGCGGGCACCAGGAACTCCGGGATCGGCGCGTCCGGCCGGCACAGCCACATCAGCACCGCCGCGGAGTCCGGCAGCCCCTGCCAGACGCGGTAGCGCCACCGGTTGAACGCCGCGGAAGCCGCGTTGCGGCCGCCGTCGCGCCGCTGCAGGAGCTGCAGGCTCGCGGCCAGCTCACCCATCGGGTCGGCCGCGGCGGCGAGGCCGACGCGGACGAGGTCCGGCAACGTCAGTTCGATGCGCACGATCCCCCCGGGTCTTTGCCCCTCCATCGGGTGAAGATCTCGTTCCGTTACATATCTGACCTGCGTTTTTGCCTCTCCGGGAAATCTTCTCGACGGGGACGGACCGGCCCTGAATGATGGTTTCAGAGACCGCTTTCGGGGGTTCGCGGTCTCGACGAGGGGGATTCGCCGGCACTTCCCGGCGCCGGGCCGCAGCGGCCCGGCGCCGGTTGCCGCGCGCCTTCGTCGTCAGCACACCGATGATCCGAAAAGGGGAACGATGACGAAGATGAAGCGCCTGATGGTGACGGTCGCCGCGACCGCGGGCCTGTTCGGCCTGATCGCCGTGCCGCAGGCCGGCGCCGCGCCCGCCGACGGCAAGGGCACCGCGGTCTCGTCGCTCGGCCAGCTCAAGCTGCGCCCGGCGAAGGTGGCCGGCGTCCAGCAGAAGAAGTCGACGAACACGATGGCCGCCGCGGCCGTCGACCCGGGCCCGTACATCATCGAGTCCGCGGCCTTCGGCCGCTGCTGGGACGCCGACGCGAACACCATCAACGCCAACGGCACGAAGGTCCAGCTGTGGGACTGCAACGACACCGCCCCGAACCAGGCGTGGTGGCTGACGCAGAACCCGGAGGGCTACTACCGGTTCCAGAACTACCAGAGCGGCCGGTACCTCGACGCCGACGCGAACTCGATCGGCAAGAACGGCACCAAGATCCAGCTCTGGGACTTCCAGGCCGGTGGCAAGAACCAGTGGTGGAGCCTGACCGAGATCCCCGAGGGCTACCTGCGCCAGCAGACCCCGGCCAGCCCGCGCTACCTGACCGCCGAGGGCACGGTGGGCGGCAACGGCACGAAGCTGCAGCTGTGGGACTTCATCGCGGGCGGCAAGTCCCAGTGGTGGTTCTGATCCGCTAGGCACCGGAACGCGGGCCCCGCACGGGGCCCGCGTTTCCGCGTCCCGGCACCGTCACGCGTAGTACCTTGGCAGCTCGGGAAGGTGCTGCGGAGGGATGGGCTTGGACCGGCACGAACGGCTCAGCGCACTGCTGGACATGGTGGGGCAGCGGGAAAAGATCGACGTCGAGGCCTCCGCGGATGAGCTCGACGTCTCCCCCGCGACGATCCGGCGCGACCTTGACCACCTGGCCGGGCGCCGGCTGCTGACCCGCACGCGGGGCGGCGCGGTGGCCAGCAACGTGGCCTACGACCTGCCGCTGCGGCACAAAGCCGCGCGCAACGCCCCCGAAAAGCAGCGCATCAGCGCCGCCGCCGCCGGCCTGGTCGAACGCGGCATGGTGATCGGGCTCAACGGGGGCACGACGAGCACCCAGGTCGCCCGCGCGCTCGCGCTGCGCCCGGAAGCACCCGGCCGGGACGGCTCCCCGGCGCTGACCGTGGTGACCAACGCGCTCAACATCGCCCACGAGCTGGCGGTGCGCCCGCACATCAAGATCGTGGTGACCGGCGGCGTCGCGCGGCAGCACTCCTTCGAGCTGACCGGGCCGCTGGCGACCCTGTTCCTCGACCAGATCACGCTCGACCTGCTGTTCCTCGGCGTGGACGCGTTCGACGCCGAGCGCGGCGCGTACGCCCACCACGAGGGCGAGGCGAGCATCAACCGGCTGATGGCTTCGCGGGCCCGGCACGTGGTGGTGATCGCGGACAGCGGCAAGCTGGGCGGCCACGCCTTCGCCCGCATCTGCGACACGACGGCGGTCGACCGGCTGATCACGGATTCGGGCGCGGACCCCGGCCACGTCGCGGCGTTCGAAGCGGCCGGGGTCGACGTCCTCCTGGCTTAGCCGTCCAGCAGGTCCAGAGCCAGCAGGCCGGCGCCCAGGCGGCCGGCTTCGTCGCCCAGCTTCGCGATCCGCAGCTCCGGCATCGTCTGGAACGTCAGGTGCGCGGCCAGCCACTCGCGCACCGGCTCCAGCACGTAGTCGGCCGCGGTGAACAGGCCGCCGCCCAGGACGATCACCTCCGGGCCGAGCAGCGTCAGCAGCGTCCGGATGCCGTGGCCGAGCCCGTCGAGGGCGTCCTGGACCACCGCGACCGCGACCTCGTCGCCGCCGCGGGCCAGCTCGACCACTTCGCGGGCGCCGTCGGCCGGGCGGCCGGTGCGCTCGGTGTAGCGGCGGGCGATCGCGGCCGCCGACGAGATCGCCTCCAGGCAGCCGGTCGCGCCGCAGCCGCACTTGCCGGGGTGGCCCACGTCGATGTGGCCGACCTCGCCCGCCTGCCCGTGCGCGCGGTGGATCCGGCCGTCGAGCAGCAGCGCGGCCGCGATCCCGGTGCCGACCGGGATGAACGCCGCGTTCGTCGCACCCTGCCCGGCGCCGACCCGGAACTCGGCGATGCCGCCCGCGGTGACGTCGTGCCCGAACGCCACCGGCAGCCCCAGCCGTCCTTCCAGGAGCTCGCCGAAGTGCACTTCGCGCCAGTCGAGGTTGGCGGAGAAGTGGCAGATCCGGGTCTGCTCGTCGACGATCCCGGGCACCACGACGCCGACGGCGGCGGGCTGCCCGGTGCCCGCCTGCTCCGCCAGCGCGGCCACGATGTCCACGACCTGCGCCGCCAGCGCCGTCCCGTCCGCGCTGCGGGCCGTCTCCGCCCGCAGTGCCGCCTGGGGCTGCAGCTGCTCGTCGAGCAACGCCGCCTTGATCGTCGTCCCGCCCACATCGAGGGCCGCCACCATTCGAGTCACCGCGGCATTGTCACATTGACGCGCGCGGAACGGCGGACCTACGCTCAACCGGCCAGACGAGGAGATTCCGGAACGCGGTGCAAGTCCGCGCGGTCGCGCCACTGTGACCCCCGCCAGGGGGAAGCCAGACCCGGACCCTCGTGACCGACCCCGATGAGGCCGCGAAAGCCCGAGGAGGCCACGCTCATGTCCCACCCGGCAGTTCCCGCCGTCCCGCTCCCGATCCGCATCCCGATCCGTGAGATCGTGCCGTGGGCGGTGTTCGTGGTGCTCCTCGCGCTGATCGCGCTGTACTTCGTGAGCGCCGAGCAGGGCGCCACCGCGGTGTTCGCGAACATGTACGTCCACGAGTTCGTGCACGACGGCCGGCACCTGCTGGCCTTCCCCTGCCACTGATCGGCGGCACGCACTCCCATGATGAAGACCCTGCTGGTCCGCGGCATGCTCGCGGGCCTGATCGCCGGTGTGCTCGCGTTCGGGTTCGCCTACGCCTTCGGTGAGCCGTCGGTGAACACCGCCATCGGCCTCGAAGAGTCCGGCGGCCATTCCCACTCGCACGACGCGGGCACCGGCGCCGAGCCCGCTGGAGAGCACGAAGAGGAGCTCGTCCCCCGGGACGTCCAGAGCACCGCCGGCCTGCTCGCCGGCGTCCTCGTCTACGGCGTGGCGATCGGCGGCCTGCTCTCGCTCGCCTTCGCGTTCGCCCAAGGCCGGCTCGGCAACCTCCGGCCGAGGGTGACGGCGCTGCTGCTCACCGCGGGCGCGTTCGCCGTGGTGTTCCTGGTGCCGTTCCTGAAGTACCCGGCCAACCCGCCCGCGGTGGGCCAGCCGGGCACGATCGGCTCGCGCACCGAGCTGTACTTCGGGTTCGTCGCGGTGTCCCTGCTCGCGGGCATCCTCGCGACGGTGTTCGGCCGCAAGCTGGCCGACCGCTTCGGCGCCTGGAACGGCTTCCTCCTCGCCGCGGCGGGCTACCTCGTCGTGATCGGGGTGGTGGCCTGGCTGATGCCGGTGGTCGACGAGGTCCCGGCGGAGTTCCCGGCGTCGACGCTGTGGAGCTTCCGCACGGCGTCGGTCGGCACCCAGGTGACGCTGTGGCTCGCGCTGGGCCTGGCGTTCGGCGCGTTCGCGGAGAAGGCGTTGAACAAGAAGACCGTCGCCGTCGCCGCCTGACTAGGGAGCGCCCGGCGGGACGAACGGAAGTCCCGCCGGCGCGCCCCGGTCGAGCAACGCCAGCAGCGTCGCCGCGTCCAGGTGCTCCTCGATCGCGTCCGCGAGCTTGTCGAGCATTTCCTCGCGCAGGTCCCCGAACCCGGACGCATCGGGCGCCGGGGCCCACTCGATGCCGGCCTGCGCCGCCGCTTCGGTGAGCCACGCGCGGCGGAAGGCATCGTTCTCGAAGGCGCCGTGCCACATCGTGCCCCACACCGGGCCGGCGCGTACACCGTCCAAAAAGGACTCCGCGGCGGTGTTCACAGTCACCGAACCGTGGTGAATCTCGTAGGCGAGCACGGGGTTGCCGCGCCATTCGCCCGACGGCCGGGCGAGGACCTTCTCGGCGGCGAACGTCACCCGCGCCGGCAGCAGGCCGAGGCCGGGCACCGCACCGGCGCCGGACTCGACGTCGTCCACAATGGACTCCGCGAGCATCTGGTAGCCACCGCAGATGCCGAGCACCGGCCGGCCGGCGGTCTTACGGGCCGCGACCGCCGTGTCGAGGCCGCGGTCGCGCAGCCAGGTGAGGTCGTCGACGGTGGCGCGCGAACCGGGCAGCACGACGACGTCCGCGGCCACGACGACGTCGGGATCGGCGGTCAGCGTCACGGTGACCCCGGGTTCCGCAGCGAGCGCGTCGACGTCGGTGGCGTTGGACGCGCGCGGGAACCGCACGACGGCCACGCGCAGGCCACGACCGTGGGCCTCCCGGCGCCAGCCCGCCGCCGCCAGCGCGTCCTCGGAGTCGATCCACACGCGGTCGAGCCAGGGCAGGACGCCCAGCACGGGCCGTCCGGTGACCTTTTCGAGGCTGTCCAGGCCCGGGCGCAGCAGGCCGACGTCGCCGCGGAACTTGTTGACCACCCAGCCCGCGACGAGCGCCTGGTCTTCGGCCGAAAGCAGCGCGAGGGTGCCGAACATCGCGGCCAGCACGCCCCCGCGGTCGATGTCGCCGACGACCAGCACCGGCAGGCCGAACCGCCGCGCCAGCCCCATGTTGACGTAGTCGCCGCCGCGGAGGTTGATCTCCGCCGGGCTGCCGGCGCCCTCGCAGACGACGACTTCGTAGCGCCCGCTGAGGTCCTCGAACGCTTGGAAGGCGATCTCCGCGAGCCCGGCCCGCCCGGTGGCGTACTCGCCGGCTTCGAGCGTCCCGAACGGCTTCCCGAGCGCGACGACGTGACTGCGCCGGTCGCTGCCGGGCTTGAGCAGCACGGGGTTCATGGCGGCCTCGGGCTCGACCCCGGCGGCGCGGGCCTGCACCCACTGCGCCCGGCCGATCTCGGCGCCGTCGCCGCAGACCATCGAGTTGTTGGACATGTTCTGAGCTTTGAAGGGCGCCACACGGACGCCGCGACGGGCGAGCCACCGGCAGATCCCGGCGGTGACCAGGCTCTTCCCGGCATCGGACGTCGTCCCGGCGACGAGAAGGCCGCTCATCGCGCCGCCACCGCTGCCGCGGCGAGGACCGCCGCCGCCCCGACCAGGCGGGACAAGAGCACCGCGCGCCTCAGGTCCACCGGCTCCGGGTCGCGCCCGTCCCCCAGCCTCGCCCGGCTCTCGACCTCACCGCCGTAGCTGTTCGTGCCGCCGAGCCGGATGCCCAGCGCGCCCGCGAAAGCCGCCTCGACCTGGCCGGCGTTCGGGCTGGGGTGCCGCGAACCGTCCCGGCGCCACACCCGCCAGGATTCCCGCGCCCGGCCGCCCGCGCACACCACCACGAGCGCCGCACCCAGCCGCGAGGGCACCAGGTTGGCCACGTCGTCGGCCCGCGCCGCGGCCCAGCCGAAGTTCCGGTACCGCGGGGAGCGGTAGCCGACCATCGCGTCGAGCGTGTTGAGCGCCCGGTAGCCGAGCAGGCCCGGCAGCCCGGCCACCGCACCCCAGAACAGCGGCGCGACCACGGCGTCCGACGTGTTCTCGGCGATCGACTCGGTGGCCGCGCGGGTCAGCTCGGCGGTGTCGAGCGTCGTCGCGTCGCGCGCGCAGAGGTGCGAGAGCCGCTGACGCGCTCCGGGCACTTCGCCCGCTTCGAGCAGTCTGGCCATTTCGGCGCCTTCGGCGGCGAGCCCACGGCCCCCGAGCACGACCCAGGTGGACGCGGCAGTGACCGCGAAGCGCGCGAAAGGGCTTCGCCGCGTCGCCGTCTGAAGCGCGACGCCCAGCCCTACGGCGGCGAAGGTGCACAACCCCGCGTACGCGACTCCGCGCGGCTTCGAGTCCGCCCACAGACGGTGTTCCAGGCGAGCCGCGGCACTGCCGAACAGGGCGACCGGATGGCCCGTTCGGGGGTCACCGAACAGAGCGTCGGCGACGTATCCGGTAACGAGTCCGGCCGCTGTTGTCCCTAGACGGAGTGGCACGTGGCGCACGGTAGCGCGTGCACCACAATGCCGGGTATGACCAAGCTGACCTACCGGCTCGCCGGGTACCTCGAGACCCTGGCACGCGCCCTCCGCCGGTACGGACGCGACGAAGGCAAGGTGCTCGTCCTGGGCGGGGTCCGCTCGGGGAAGTCGCGGCACGCCGAGCGGCTCGTCGCCGGCCACCCGCACCTCGTCTACGTCGCGCCCGGCCTGCCCGCGGGCGAAGACGACCCCGAATGGGCCGCCCGGGTGGCCGCGCACCAGGCGCGGCGGCCGTCGCACTGGAAGACCGTCGAGACGACCGACCTCGCCGGCACCCTGCGCACGGCGACCGAGCCGCTGCTCATCGACTGCCTCGGCACCTGGCTCTCCCGCGTCCTCGACGACGTCGGCGCGTGGGACCAGAAGCGCGGCTGGGAGCACCGGCTGGACGACCGGCTCGAAGACTTCCTCGCCGCGTGGGCCGCGGCGAGGGTGCCGGTGGTCGCGGTCAGCAACGAAGTCGGCAGCGGTGTGGTGCCCGCAACGTCGTCCGGACGGCTGTTCCGTGATGTGCTGGGCGCACTCAACAACCGGGTGTCCGCCGACGCCGACCGGGTCGTGCTGGTCGTCGCGGGCCGGGCGCTCGACCTGTAGCTGGAGGCGCCCGTGTTCGACGTACCCGTGCCCGACCCCGCCGCCCGCGCCGCCGCGCTGGAGCGGCTCGACGGCCTGGTCAAACCGCTCGGCGCGCTCGGCAGACTGGAGGAGCTGGCGGCCTGGCTGTCCGCGGCGCACGGCAGCGTCCCGCCGCGCCCGCTCGACGACGTCCGGGTGGTGGTCTTCGCGGGCGACCACGGCGTGTCGGCGCTCTCGGCGTACCCGCGCGAGGTGACGGCGGCGATGGTCCGGGTGTTCCTGGCGGGCAAGAGCGGCGTGAACGTGCTGGCCGCGCAGGTCGGCGCGCAGGTCCGGGTGGCCGACCTCGGCGTGGATTGGGACGGTTCGGACGTACCGGCCGCGGTGACGGCCCACAAGATCCGCCGCGGTTCGGGCTCGATCGACGTCGAGGACGCCCTGGCTCCCGGCGAAGCACGCGCGGCGTTCGAGGCGGGCCGGGCGATCGCCGCCGAGGAGGCCGGCGCGGACCTGCTGATCCCGGGCGACATGGGCATCGGCAACACCGCGGTGTGCGCGGCGGTGGTCGCGGCTTCCCTGGGCCTCCCGGCCGCGGAGGTGGTCGGCACGGGCACGGGCGTGGACGCGGCGGGCCTGTCCCGCAAGACTTCGGCGGTGGCCGCGGCTTTGTCGCGGGCAGAGGGCCGCGTCGAGGACCCGTTCGACCGCCTGACGACGCTGGGCAGCGCATGCCTCGCGGCCACGGCGGGCTTCCTGGTGGAGGCGGCGGTCCGAGGCATCCCGGTCCTGCTGGACGGCGTGTTCTCCGGCGCGGCGGCCTTGGTCGCCCGGGACATCGCCCCGGGCGTGGAGCAGTGGTGGCTGGCCGGGCACCGGTCGACGGAGCCGTCGCAGGCGTTCGCGCTGAAGGCACTGGGCTTGGAGCCGATCCTGGACTTCGGCCTGCGGCTGGGCGAAGGCAGCGGCGCGGTGCAGGCGGTCCCGGCCCTGCGAGCGGCCCGGGCGATCCTGGCGGACATGGGCCTGCTGGCGGACCTGGCGTGACGCACGAGCCGCCCGGGGGCCCCGACCTGACGTCCACGGCCCCCGGCTCCGGCCCGGGCAGTTGCTGCCTGGCCGCCCCCGGGAGAAGACAAAACCCCACCACTCCCAGGGGGCCGTCCCACGTCCAGTCTACCGGCCGCCGCACCGCCGAAACCCCCGCTCGGCGATCTGTGGACAACTCAGCCACCGCCGAGCCACCTGTGGACAACCAGCCGTGAGCCGCTGGGCCGACTCCGCGCGGATGGCCGTCGGGACCCTCACCACCATCCCCGTCCCGGCGCCCCGGGTCATCGACCGCCGCACGGCGGGCGGCGCCATGCTCCTGGCCCCCCTCGCCGCCGTCCCCCTGGCGCTCGCCGCCGGGCTCGCCGCCGCCGCCGGGCAAGCGCTCCACCTCCCGGCCCTCGCCACCGCCGCCCTCGCCATCGGGGCCGTCGCGCTCGGCAGCCGCGGCCTCCACCTCGACGGCCTCGCCGACACCGCCGACGGCCTCGGCGCGTCCTACGACCGCACCAAAGCCCTCGACGTCATGCGCCGCGGCGACGCGGGCCCCACCGGCGTCGCCACCCTCGTCCTCACCCTCCTCGTCCAAGCCGGCGCCCTCACCACCCCTTACCAAGCGTTCGCCGCCGTCCTCATCGGAAGGTGCACGCTCTCCATGGCCTGCGCGAACGGCGTCCCCTCCGCGCGCCCGGAAGGCCTCGGCGCCACCGTCGCCGGCTCGGTCCCCCGCACCGCCGCGCTCGCCATCGGCCTCGCCGCGGCCGCGCTGAGCACGCTGCTGCCCGGGCTCCCCTGGTGGCGCGGACCGCTCGCCGTACTCCTCGCCTACGGAGTCACCGCCCTCCTCCTCAAGCGGTGCACGACCAGGCTCGGCGGCATCACCGGAGACGTCCTCGGCGCCGGCGTCGAAGCCGCCGTCGCGGCCGCCCTCCTCACGCTCGCCTGAAACTGTCGTACCCCACCCCTAAAGTCGGCCGCGTGAACCGCACCGACCGTCTGTACGCGCTCGTCGAAGAGCTCCGCGCCGTGGCACCGAGGCCGCGCAGCGCGCGCTGGCTCGCGGCCAGGTTCGAGGTCAGCGCCCGCACCGTGGAGCGCGACATCGGCGCGCTGCAGCAATCCGGCGTCCCGATCTACGCCGAACCCGGCCGCACCGGCGGGTACTGCCTCGACCGCGCGCACACGCTGCCGCCGGTCAACCTCACGCCCGGCGAAGCCGTCGCGATGGCGCTCGCGTTGCGCCGGCTGGACGGCACGCCCTTCCGCGCCGAAGCCGGCTCGGCGCTGCGCAAGCTCGTCGCGGCGATGCGGCAGGACGACGCCGCCGCGGCGCAGGACCTCGCTTCCCGCGTCCACCTGCTCGGCGACGCGAGCAGCCCACCGCCGATGCCGCAGGTGCTCGACACCCGCCGCGTCCTGCGCATCGGCTACCGCGATCGCGCGGGCGCCGTGACGCGGCGGGACGTCGAGCCGCTCGGGTACGTCGGCAAGCCCGGCCACTGGTACCTGGTGGCGTGGTGCCGGCTGCGCGAGGAGATCCGCGCCTTCCGCACCGACCGGATCACCTCCGTCGCCGTCACCGCCGAGGTGCCCCCGCCCCGCCCGTTGCGGCGCGAGGACCTCGACATCCCCTACGGCGTCGTCGACCAGCTCACTTTGGCGGGGTGAACACGGAAAAATGGTTGCCGGCCGGGTCGAGCAGGTGCGCGAAGGTGACGCCGACGGGGTTGACGGTGGGCGCGCGCTGCACGCGGCCCCCGGCGGCTTCGGCGCGCTCGCACGCGGCGGCGACGTCCTCGACGAGCACGGTGAAGATCGCGTAGTCCTCGGTACCGGTGGAGAGCCCGCCGCGCGAGCCGCCGGTGTCGATCACCCGGTACGCCGTGTCGGTGCTCGCCGTGTCGTCCTGCGCGACCTTCCAGCCGAAGACGTCACCGTAGAACCGTTCGGCGGCCGCCGGGTCGGTGGCGCCGATCTCGAACCAGGCGACGTCGTTGAATCCGGGCATGCTGTTCCCTTCGCTGCCACACCGGGTGTTTCCCGGCTCCGCCCACTCTGGGCGGTGGCGGCGACAGCCCCCTGTCGGTGTTTAGCGAACTTCTTCCAGCGCCTTCAAGAACGCGTCCGTCGTCGCGCGGTCGCGCACGGCCAGGCGCAGGTGGTCCGGGCCGAGGCCGGGGAACGTGTCCCCGCGGCGGACCGCGTAGCCGGCGTCGCGCAGCCGCTCCCGCAGCGCCGCGCCGCCGGGAGCCCGCACCAGCACGAACGGGCCGCGCGGGTCGCCGAGCACGGCAACGCCCGCCGAAGCCAGCCCGGACACCAGGTATTCGCGGTCGGACTCCGCCGCGTAGGCCAGCTTCTCGGCTTCCTCCAAAGCGGACGGCCGGCAGCACGCCACCGTGGCGACCCCGGCCAAGGTCGACACCGACCACGGCACCTGCACCGCCCGCAGCCGCTCGACGACGCCGGGTTCGGCGAGCACGTACCCCGCCCGCAGCCCGGCCAGGCCCCACGTCTTGGTCAGGCTGCGCAGCACGACGACACCGGGGTGACCGGCGGCGAGGCTTTCCCCTTCGCCGGGCACCGCGTCCAGGAACGCCTCGTCGACCACGAGCAGCCGCCCGGGCCGCGTCAGGGCCAGCAGCGCGGAAGCGGGGTGCAGCACCGAAGTCGGGTTGGTCGGGTTGCCCACGAACACCAGGTCGGCGTCGGCCGGGACCAGCGCCGGGTCGAGGACGAAGCCGTCCGTTTCGGACAGGATCACGCGCGAAACGTCGTGCCCGGCGGCCCGCAGCGCGGCCTCCGGCTCGGTGAACTGCGGGTGCACGACGACGGCGCGGCGCGGCCGCAAAGCCGACGCCAGCAGTGTGAACGCCTCCGCGGCACCGGCCGTGACCAGGACTTCTTCCACCGCACGCCCGTGCCGCGCGGCCACCGCCGCCGCGGCGTCCACCGAGGAGGGATAGGCCGCCAGAGTGTCCAAAGCGGACACCAGTTCGGCACGCAGCCAGGAGGGCGGCCGCGGGAGGCGGACGTTCACCGCGAGGTCCACGAGCCCCGGCCCGACCTCGCGGTCGCCGTGGTGGTGGAGGTCGTAGTCAGGCACGGGCCCGCACCCGCGCGGCGAACCGGTGCGCCAGCTCCGGGTACCCGGCCCAGTGGACGTGCAGGTAGGACGCGTGCAGCGTCGGCGACGCGAACCCGTCCAGCTGCCGGTCCCAGCCCCAGGCCGCCTTAGCGCCGTGCGAAGGCGTCACCTCGGTGCGGTGGAACTCGTGCCCGGTGACGCGCTGCCCGGCCGCGGCCAGGAGGTTGTCCTCCACGGCGACCGCGCGCCGGTAACCGAGCTTGCCGCGGGCGGTCATCTTCGCGTCCGCGGGCACCGCACCGACCATCGGGAGGCCATCCAGGGACTGGCACAGGTAGAGGAGCCCGGCGCATTCGGCGCTGACCGGCATCCCGCGCTCGATCGCCGAAGCGACCTGCGCGCGCAACGCCGTGTTCGCCGACAGCTCGGCCGCGTGCACCTCCGGGAACCCGCCGCCGAAGTACAGCCCGGCGCACCCCTCGGGCAGGGCTTCGTCGCGCAGCGGGTCGACGTCGACCACGTCGACCCCGCACGCGGCCAGCAGCTCGACGTTCTCGGTGTAGCGGAAGGTGAACGCCGCGCCACCGGCGGCGGCGACCGTCACGCGCGGACCGTCCACACCGTGCGCTTCCCACGGCGGCGCCGAAAGCCGCGGTGCGGCGGTCGCGATCCGGACGATCGCTTCGAGGTCGACGCCTTCGGTGACCCACGCGGCCAGCGCGGGCAGCACGTGCTGCGCTTCCGCGGCCCGTTCCGCCGCCGGGACGAGCCCGAGGTGGCGGCTCGGCGCGTGGATCTCCTCGTTGCGGTACAACGCGCCCAAGAGCGGGACGCCGGTCGCCTCCAGCGCGGAGGCGATCTCGTCGAGGTGGCGCTGCGAGCCGAGCTTGTTGAGGATGACGCCGGCGAGCCGCACACGGTTGTCGTAGTGGGCGAAGCCGAGCACGGTCGCGGCGACACTGCGCGAGGCGGCCGAAGCGTCGACGACGAGCACGACCGGCGCGTCGAGCAGCCGGGCGACGTGCGCGGTCGAGGCGTACCCCTCGGTGCCGAGCGCGCCGTCGAACAGGCCCATCACGCCCTCGATCACGGCGATGTCGGCACCGGCCGAACCGTGGCGCAGCAACGGGATCAGCAGGTCCTCGCCCTGCAGGAAGGGGTCGAGGTTGCGCGCGGGCCGCCCGGTGGCGAGCGCGTGGTAGCTCGGGTCGATGAAGTCCGGCCCGACCTTGTGCCCGGACACGCGGTGCCCGGCCGTGCGCAGGGCCGCCATCAGCCCGGCGGCGACGGTGGTCTTGCCGTGCCCGGAGCCGGGCGCGGCGATCACCACGCGCGCTACCACTCGATCCCCCGCTGGCCCTTCTGGCCGGCGTCCATCGGGTGCTTCACCTTGGTCATCTCGGTGACCAGGTCGGCGGCTTCGATCAGCTCCGGCGGCGCGTACCGGCCGGTGATGACGACGTGCTGGTGCCCGGGCCGCGAGACCAGGGTGGACACGACGTCGTCGACCTCGAGCCAGCCCCACTTGAGCAGGTAGGAGAACTCGTCGAGGACGTAGAAGCCGTGCGCCTCGGCCGCGAGCCGGCGCTTGATCTCCGCCCAGCCCTCACGCGCGTTCGCCGCGTGGTCGTCTTCGGTGCCGGACTTGCGCGCCCAGCTCCAGCCCTCGCCCATCTTGTGCCACTCGACCGGGCCGCCCTCGCCGGTGTCGTCGTGCAGCTTGCCCAGCGCCTTGAACGCGGCTTCCTCGCCCACGCGCCACTTCGCCGACTTGACGAACTGGAACACGCCGATCGACCAGCCCTGGTTCCAGGCCCGCAGCGCCATCCCGAACGCGGCCGTCGACTTGCCCTTCATCTCGCCGGTGTGCACGGCGAGCAGCGGCCGGTTGCGGCGCTGGCGCGTGGTCAGCCCGTCGTCCGGCACGGTTTCCGGTTTGCCCTGCGGCATCAGGCGGCCCTTCCGGTCCGGGCGCGGACGGCGCCCGCCAGCGATTCGGCGGCGACGTCGGCGAGGGGAACGTGGTCCGCGCCCAGGTGGGCGGCGAGGTCGGCGGCCAGGCCGAGCCGCATCTTGCCGCTCTCGCAGTCCATCACGACCGTCGTGACGCCGGTCAGGAGCCCGGCGGCGGCCTGGGCGCGCGCGACGGCGTCCGGGCCGCTGGTGGCGCGGCCGTCGGTGACGACGACGAGCAGCGGACGGCGCCGCGGGTCGCGGATCTCCTCGACGCGCAGCACTCGCGCGGCCTCCAGCAGCCCTTCCGCCAGCGGCGTCCGGCCGCCGGTGGGCAGGCCTTCGAGGCGGGACGCGGCGGCGTCGACGCTGATCGTCGGCGGCAGCGCCAGTTCGGCGGCGGCACCGCGGAACGTGACCAGCCCGACCTTGTCCCGGCGCTGGTAGGCGTCGAGCAGTAGCGACAGCACCGCGGTCTTGACCTCGCGCATGCGGGCCTTCGCGCCCATCGAGCCGGACGCGTCGACGCAGAACAGCACGAGGTTGCCCTCGCGGCCTTCCCGCCGCGCGTACCGCAGGTCTTCGGGACGCAGCTTCAGCGCGGCGCCGTCGCGGCCGCGGGCTTTCTGGTGCGGTGCCGCGGCTTTGACGGTCGCGACCAGGTGCGGTCGTCCGTCGCGGACGCTCGGCGGCTGCACGCCGATGGTGCGGCCGCTGTCGGTGATCGCGCGCGAGCGCCGGCCACGCTCGCCCTCGCCCGTGCCCTTGACCCGGAAGACCTTGGCCTTGAACGTTTCCCCGGCACCGACGGTCTTCTGCTGCCCGCCGTTCTGGTGCTGCTGCGGCTGCTGCCCCTGCGGAGCGTCGCCCTGGGGAACCTCCTGCGGGGCCTCGTCCGGCGTCGAACCCGAGCCGGGGCCGTCGTCCTCGGGACCGGGCTGCTCTCCCGCCCCGGCGTCCTGCAGGGCCTGCTCCAGCTGCTCTTCCGAGATGCCGGGCGCGTCGAACGGGTTGCGGCGGCGCCGGTGCGGCAGCGCGAGCCGCGCGGCGACGCGGACGTCTTCGGTGGTGACCTCGTCGCGGCCGGCCCAGGCCGCGTGCGCGACCGCGGTGCGGGCGGTCACGATGTCCGCGCGCATGCCGTCCACCTCGAAGGACGCGCAGATCTCGGCGATCTGGCGCAGGGCGTCGTCGGGCAGCTTGACCGCGGGCAGGAGCTTTTGCGCCGACTCGATCTCCTCGGCGAGCCGGGCGTCTTCTTCGGCGTACCGCGCGGCGAAACCGTCGGGATCGGCTTCGTAGGCGAGGCGCCGGCGGACGACCTCGACGCGCTGCTCGGGGTCGCGGCTGGAGGCGACCTCGACGGTCAGCCCGAACCGGTCCAGCAGCTGCGGGCGCAGCTCGCCCTCTTCCGGGTTCATGGTGCCGATCAGCACGAACCGCGCCGCGTGCGAAACGGAAACGCCTTCGCGCTCGACGGTCGCGCGGCCCATCGCGGCGGCGTCGAGCAGGGTGTCGACGAGGTGGTCGTGCAGCAGGTTGACCTCGTCGACGTAGAGCAGCCCGCGGTGCGCGGCGGCGAGCAGGCCGGGCTGGAAGTCCGTGACGCCTTCGGCCAGCGCGCGTTCGAGGTGCAGCGAGCCGATGACGCGGTCTTCGGCCGCGCCGACCGGCAGCTCGACCAGCTTCGCGGGCCGCCGGTGCGCCGCGGCGCCGTCGTGCGGGCCGTCCGGGCAGAGCGGGTCGGGCGCGGCGGGATCGCAGGAGAACCGGCACCCGTCCACGACGTCGACGCCCGGCAGCAGCCCGGCGAGCGCGCGGACCATCGTCGACTTCGCGGTGCCCTTTTCGCCGCGCACCAGCACCCCGCCGACGGCGGGCGAAATCGAGGAGAGGACCAAGGCGAGACGCAGGTCCGGCAACCCGACGACGGCGGTGAACGGGTAGGGCTTCAACAGCACTCCTGAGGTCGGCGACCGGCCGATCATCGCACAGCGCCCGCCTCGCTTAGGGTGGGAAATCGTGCGCGAAAAATCACGTCGACCTGGCTCGGAACAGGCGGCACCCGACGGCCCCGCCCGCCTGACGGTGGTGGGGATCGGGGCCGACGGGTGGCCCGGCCTGTCCGAACCGGCCCAGGCCCTCGTCCTCGGTGCCGACGTCGTGCTGGGTGCGCCGAGGCAGCTCGCGTACCTGCCGCCGGAGGTAGGCGGGGTGCCGTGGCCCTCGCCGCTGCTGCCGGCGCTCGACGCGTTCATCGCGGAGCACGAAGGGCAGCGGATCTGCGTCCTGGCCAGCGGGGACCCGTTTTTGTCGGGGGTCGGCACTACGCTCGTGGCACATGGATACGAGGTCGACGCGTTCCCCGCGGTCTCGTCGGTGACACTGGCCCGGGCCCGGCTGGGCTGGTCCGCCGAAGAGACCGAGGTGGTGACGATCGTCGGCCGCTCGTCGGCCCGCGTCGCCCGGGTGCTGGCCCCGCGGCGGCGGGTGCTCGTCCTGGGCGCCGACGCGACGGCTCTGCGCTCCCTCCTCACCGTGCGGGGGTATGGCGAGAGCGAGCTGTTCGCGCTGGAGAACCTGGGCGGCCCCGAGGAGCGCATCACCGACGGCTGGTCCGGCGACCCCGGCCCGCTGACGGTGTTCGCGCTGGAGTGCGTGGGTCCGGCGCTGCCCCTGATCGGCATCCCGGACGACGTGTACGCCCACGACGGCCAGCTGACGAAGCGCGACCTGCGGGTTTCGGCCCTGTCGAGGCTCGCGCCGAGCCCCGGCGAGCTGCTGTGGGACGTCGGCGCGGGCGCGGGCAGCGTCGGCATCGAGTGGTCGCGGCTGAACGGGCTGAACCGGGCGATCGCGATCGAGCGAGACCCCGAGCGAGCGGAGCGGATCGGCCGCAACGCGGTGGACCTGGGCGTACCGGAACTGGAGGTGGTGACGGGAGAGGCACCGGAGGTGCTGAGCGCGTTGCCGGCCCCGGACGCGGTGTTCATCGGCGGCGGCGTGACGGTGACGGGAGTACTGGAGGCATGTGTGGCCACGGGAGCGCGCGTGGTGGCGCACGGGGTGACGGTGGAGGCGGAACAGGTGCTGGCCCGGGCGTACGCGGAGCACGGCGGCGAGCTGGTGCGCATCGGCGTGGAGCGAGCGGCCCCACTGGGCGGCTTCACGGGCTGGTCGCCGGCCCGGGTGGTGACGCAGTGGAGCAGCCGATGAGCACGGAAAGCAGCCGCACACGGCCGAGGCCGAGCGGGCGGCCGAGGGCCACCATCGCCAACCGCACCTGGCCTAGTTGGAGCGGGCGGCCAACCACCGCCACCACCGACCGCACACGCCCGAGTCCAAGCGGGCGGCCAACCACCGCCACCACCGACCGCACACGCCCGAGTCCAAGCGGGCGGCCGAGGGCCACCAACGCTGGGCGCACCTGGCCGAGGCTGAGCGCGCGGCCAACCACCGCCACCACCGACCGCACACGCCCGAGTCCGAACGGGCGGCCAACCACCGCCGCCGCCGGCCGCATCCTCGGGAGCCGCCGGTGACCGTCCACTTCATCGGCGCCGGGCCCGGTGCCGCCGACCTCATCACCGTGCGGGGGCGGGACCTCCTCGCCCGGTGCGGCGTCTGCCTCTACCCCGGCAGCATGACGCCCACCGATCTCCTCGCCTACTGCCCGCGGGAGGCGATCCTCATCGACACCGCGAACCTCGCGCTCGAAGCGATCGTCGCGCGGATGGTCGGTGCGCACCAGGACGGGAAGGTCGTCGCTCGGCTGACGTCCGGGGATCCGTCGCTCTACAGCGCCGTCGCCGAACAGATGCGGCGGCTCGACGTCGCCGGTGTCCCGTACGAGGTCGTCCCCGGCGTGCCCGCCTTCGCCGCGTCGGCCGCCGCGCTGAAACGGGAGCTCACCGTGCCCGAGATCGGGCAGAGCCTCGTCATCACGCGCGTCCAGGCGCGGTCCACGAAGATGCCGCCCGGGGAGACGCTCGCCGGGTTCGCCGCCACCGGGGCGACGCTCGCGCTGCACCTCGCCATCAACCACGTCGAGCGGGTGGCCGGCGAACTCGTCCCGCACTACGGCGCCGACTGCCCCGTGGCCGTCGTCGCGCTCGCGAGCCAGCCCGGGGAAACCGTCGTGCGCGGAGTGCTGGGCGATCTCCCCACGCTCGTCCGCGGAGCCGGGATGACCCGCGCGGCCACGATCTTCGTCGGGCGGGTGCTCGCCGCCACGAACTTCCCCGACAGCTTCCTCTACTCGAGTGCCCGTGACCGGGCCGACCAACCGGAGTCGTTGTGACGGAACTGCGCTGGGGCCTGCTGGCCGCCGGGACGATCGCCGGCCACTTCGCCGCGGGTGTCCAAGAGAGCGAGCACGGCACGCTCGCCGCCGTCGGCGCGCGAGATGCCGGGCGGGCGCGGGACTTCGCCGCGCGGTTCGGCATCCCGAAGGCGTACGGCAGCTACGAAGACCTCCTCGCCGACCCCGGCGTCGACGCCGTCTACGTCTCGACACCGCACGCCCTGCACAAGGACTGGGCGATCGCCGCCGCCGAGGCGGGCAAGCACGTGCTGTGCGAGAAGCCGCTGACGCTCACCGCCGCCGACGCCGAAGAGGTCATCGCCGCCGCGCGGGCGCACGACGTCTTCCTCATGGAAGGGTTCATGTACCGGCTGCACCCGCAGACGCGGCGGCTGGCCGAACTCATCGCGAGCGGCGCGATCGGCGAAGTCCGCGCGGTCGACACCACGTTCTCCTTCGACAGCAACCCCGAAGAGACCGCCCGCCTCAGCGATCCGGCGCTCGGCGGGGGCGGGATCCTCGACGTCGGCTGCTACTGCACGTCGCTCGCCCGGCTGGTCGCCCAGGCCGCGACCGGCGAAGACGTCGTCGAGCCGCTCGAAGTCAGCGGGATGGCCCGGCTGAGCGAGCACGGCGTCGACGAGTACGCGACCGGCCTGCTGCGGCTGCCCGGCGACATCCTCGCGACGATCTCGTGCGGCATCCGCCTGACCCGCGAAGACGGCATCCGCGTGTACGGCTCGCGCGGGCACCTCCACATCCCGCGGCCCGCCTGGATCCACCCGCTCCGGACGCCGGGCACGTCGCAGATCATCCTGACGCCGGCCGGCGGCGAACCGGAGGTCATCGAGGTCGAAGCGTCCCAGGGTGTCTTCGCGCGCGAAGCCGACCACGTCGCCACGCACGTCGGGAATCGGCAGGCCCCCGAGCTGAGCTGGGCCGAAACCCTGGCCAACCTGCGGACTCTCGACCGGTGGCGCGAGGCCGTCGGGTACGGACGTCCCCGGTGATCCTCATCCTCGGCGGCACCGGCGAAGCGCGGGAACTCGCCGAAGACCTGACAGCGCGCGAAGTCCGCGTTGTCTCTTCGCTCGCGGGACGCGTGGCGCGGCCGCGGTTGCCCGTCGGCGAAGTGCGCGTAGGTGGCTTCGGCGGCGCAGAAGGACTCGCGGCGTGGCTCCGCGAGAACGACGTGAAAGCCGTCGTCGACGCCACGCACCCCTTCGCCGAACGCATCGGCGCCAACGCGGCGAAGGCGGCCGGGCTCACCGGCATTCCCCTGCTGCGGCTCGCCCGCCCGGGCTGGCAGCCGGGCCCCGGGGACGTCTGGCACTGGGCGGACGACCTCGCCGACGCCGCGAAAAAGCTCCCCGAACTGGGGAACCGCGTGTTCCTCACCAGCGGCCGCCAAGGGCTGCCCGCCTTCGCGCACCTCGACGACCTGTGGTTCCTGATCCGCTGCGTCGACCCGCCCGAGCCGCCGCTGCCGCGCCACCACGAGCTGATCCTCGCCCGCGGGCCGTACGAAGCGGCCGCCGAGCGTGAGCTGCTCGGCCGCGTCGACGTCCTGGTCACCAAGGACTCCGGCGGCGGCCGGACCAGCGCGAAGCTGACCGCGGCCCGGGAGCTGGGCAAGCCCGTCCTGGTCGTCCGGCGCCCGCCGCGGCCGGCGACCGAGACCGCCGCGACCGTCCCCGAAGCCGTCGAATGGGTGCTGCACCGATGATCGAAGAGTTCTACGAGGTCCTGCGCAAGCGGCGGGACGTCCGCGGCGAGTTCACCGGCGCGCCCGTCCCGGAAGCGACTCTGACGAGGGTCCTGGAAGCCGCGCACGCCGCGCCCAGCGTCGGGCTCACCCAGCCCTGGGACTTCGTGCTGGTCGACGACCACCCGACGCGCGAGAAGTTCGCGAAGCACGTCCACGAAGAGCGCGAGGTGTTCGCCGCGCAGCTGGCCGAGGACCGCGCCGGCACCTTCGCGAACATCAAGGTCGAGGGCGTCCTCGAGTCGAGCCTCGGCATCGTCGTCACCTACGACCCGGCCCGCGGCGCGCCCGACGTGCTCGGCAGGCACGCCATCGCCGACGCCGGCCTGTACTCGGTGTGCCTGGCCATCCAGAACCTGTGGCTCGCCGCCACCGCGGAAGGCCTCGGCGTCGGCTGGGTGAGCTTCTACCGGGAGCCGTTCCTGAGCGAGCTGCTGGGCATCCCGGACGGCGTCCGGCCGGTCGCGTGGCTCTGCGTGGGCCCGGTGAGCCGGCTCGAGAGCGTGCCGGACCTGGAGCGCCACGGCTGGCGCAACCGCCGTCCCCTGACGGAGGCGGTCCACCACGGGCGGTTCACCCCACGTGATCCGGGGGCTGCGTCAGCCGCCGACCGCTGACCCGTTAGCGTTGCGCCGATGCGTCTGATTGCCGTAGCGCTGGGGTTGCTCTCGGCCTTGTGCGCGCTGGCTTTCCCCTTCCTGCCGGTGGTGCAGGACACGGCGGAGGTCGTCTGGCCGACCGGCAGCGACACCCGCTCCGTCAACGCGCCCTTGACCGGGTACTGGGCCCAGGACCTGCGTGCCGAACTGCCGTGCGCGGCGATCCGCTCGGTCGACGCCCGCACGAACGGCCCGGGCCTGCTGTTCGCCACCGTGCCGGACGGCCGCACCGACCCGAAGTCGGGCAACGGCGTCGGCATGCAGCTGCGCGTCGACAACGGCGTGCTGCTCGCCTCCAGCCAGGGCCAGCAGATCGCCCAGCAGCCGCTGCCCGCCGAGAAGTGCGACGTCGAACTGGACGTCGACGCGACGCAGATGACCCTCGCCGTGGCCGGGACGCCGATCTTCCACGCCAACGGCGACGTGCGGCCCCGCGTCGTCGGCATCTACTCCTCGATCAACTCGAGCAAGGACCCGATCGCCGGCCTGCACGTCTCGGTCGTGCCGGACACGCGCTACCAGACGTCGCCGACCGCGCTGAAGATCGTCGTCGGCGTGGTCGCCATCCTGTCGTTGATCGGCTGCATGATCGCGGTCTGGCGGCGCGACTCCGGCTTCGCGCGCCGCGCCCCGCGCTGGGCGCCGGTCGGCTGGTGGCGGCTGACGCTGCGGGACGCGACGGTGATCGCCGCGCTCGGCGCGTGGGTCTTCATCGGCCCGGTGACCTCGGACGACGGCTACATCCTCACGATGGCCCGGGTCACCGAATCGACCGGCTACCTGACGAACTACCACCGCTGGTTCGGCGTCGCCGAAGCGCCGTTCGGCTGGTTCTACCACGTGTTCGAGCTGATGACGCACGTCAGCACGGTGCCGCCGTGGATCCGGCTGCCGTCGTTCCTGCTCGGCGTGCTCAGCTGGCTGCTGATCAGCCGCGAGGTGATGCCGCGCCTGGGCACCCAGATCCGCACCAGCCGCCCGGCCAGCTGGGCCGCGGCGACGGTGTTCCTGATCTGGTGGATGCCCTACAACAACGGCGTCCGGCCGGAACCGGTGGCCGCGCTCGGCTCGCTGCTGGCGATCTGCGCGGTCGAGCGCACGCTGGTGACGCGGCGGCTGCTGCCGCTCTGCCTCGGCCTGACCGCCGCCGGGTTCACCCTGGCCGCGACGCCGACCGGGCTGCTCGCGGTGGCGCCGTTCCTGGTCGCCGCGCGGCCGCTGTTCAAGCTGGTGCGCCAGCGCGCGAACGAGAGCGGCTGGCTGCCGGTGCTGGCGCCGGTCGCCGCGGCCGGGCTGCTCGTGCTGGTCGTGGTGTTCGCCGACCAGACGTTCGCGACGGTGCAGGAGGCCACCCGGATCCGCACCCAGGTCGGCCCGAACCTGTCGTGGTTCCAGGAACTCGCGCGCTACCAGCTGCTGTTCGAAAGCCTGCCGGACGGCTCGGCGCCCCGCCGCTTCCCGGTGCTGCTGGTCGGCCTCTGCACCGCCACCTGCCTGGTGATGCTGCTGCGCCGCGGCCGCATCCAGGGCGCGGCGCTCGGCCCCGCGCGCCGCCTGATCGGCACGACGGCGTTGTTCTTCCTGCTGCTGGCGCTGACGCCGACGAAGTGGACGCACCACTTCGGCGCGTTCGCCGCGGTCGGCGCGTCGATGGCGGCGCTGACCGCGCTCGCGACCAGCTCGACCGTGCTGCGGTCCCAGCGCAACCGAGCGGCCTTCCTGGCCGGGCTGCTGGTCGTCGCCGCGCTGGCCGCGACCGGGCCGAACACGTACTGGTTCGTCTCGCGCCTCGGCGTCCAGTGGACGAACGTGGCGCCGTCGATCGGCGGCATCCCGCTGTCGACGATCCTGCTGGTGGCGGCGGCGATCGCCGGGATTTACGCGTTCGTCGAGAACGTCCGCGCGCACCGGCCGGGCGCGCCCCCGCCGGTGCAGGAGGGCCGGCTGCGCGCGCTGCGGCTCGGGTCGCTGTCGCTGGTGGTGGTCTGCGGCCTGGTGGCGGCGGGCGAGTTCGTCACGATGGCGTGGGCGATCCACAACCAGGCCGGCAGCTACAGCCTGGGCGCGGCGAACGTCGGGCACCTGTTCGGCAAGAGCTGCAACCTTTCCGACCACGTGATGGTCGAGCGCGACGCGGCGACGAGCATCCTGCACACGCAGTCCGAGCAGCGGACCGTCGCGGAGAAGCCGCAGGAGAACTCGCCGCTGCCGAACCCGGACCAGGACAACGGCCGCGTCCAGACCGGCTTCCACACCCGTCCGGTCGACGACAAGGACCCGCTGGCCGAGCCGCCGCACGGGTTCACGCCGGAGAAGGTCCCGATGTGGTCGAGCTTCCTCGACCCCGAGACGCGCGCCGGCCGGCTGCGCAGCGACTGGTACGCGCTGACGGAGAAGCGGGCGGACGGCCAGGTCGTGGTGGCGACCGCGGGCGCGGCCCGCCGCCCGACGTCGGTCAGCCTCGACTACGGCCACAACACCCCGGACGGCGTGAAGATCGTCCGCAGCCAGTTCATGCTCCCCCCGGGCGCGGGCACCGGCGGCTGGAACGACACCCGCATCAACCTGCGCGACCTCCCCCCGGAGACGGACGCGGTCCGCATCAACATCGTCGACAACGACCTCACGGAGGACGGCTGGATCGCGGCGTCCGCCCCCCGCGTCCCGACGTTCACGACCCTGACCGACCGCATCGGATCCAAGCCGGTGTACGTGGACTGGCCGGCGTCGTTCGTGTACCCGTGCGTCCAGCCGGTGACGTCCCACGACGGCATCTCGCAGGTCCCGGCGTACCGCATCACGGCGGGCGGCCTGGCGGACGAGGCCCAGTGGGCGTCGTCGACGAACGGCGGGCCGATCGGGTGGCTGGAGGAGCTGGCCGAGGAGCCCGAAGTGCCGAGCTACCTGATCGGGCAGCCGAGCCAGTCGTGGGGCCAGCTGCTGCAGATCGAGCCGTTCACGGAGGGCATCGCCCCGACGGTGGTGCACGGCGAGAAGACGGTGCCGGGCTGGTGGTCGGCCGGGCCCGGACCGCGGCAGCCGAACGGCAAGGACCCGACGCGCTGACGCGGTCGTGAAGGCCACCTTGAGGAACTCCATGTTCCTCAAGGTGGCCTTCACGAATTTCTGGTCGGGTCCCTGATCATGGCCCGGTCGCGCCGCCGATGCTTCTCACGAGTTCGGCCAGCGCGACGAGCATGGCTGGATCGCCCCGATCGATCACGAACAACGCAAGCAGCAGCACACCCGCTATCACGAGCAGCCACAGCGCATTTCCACGGCGCACGATTACGGCGATCGCAGCAACGATCACGACACCCACGAACGCCACTCCGGCGAGCACCAAGTGTGCCGCAAGAAGCCGTTTTCGAGCACTACCCAAAGACTAATATTGATCTTGTTATTGCCATCTCTGCAGCTCAAGCGGCTCAGGGATGCGAAAAATAAATTCTTCGCCGGGCGAAGATCAAAATTCTGAGCCTCCTCAATAGCTGCGCGGGGTCCAGACGATGCCGTTCTCCGCGCGGGTTCGGGACGAGCCCACGATCAGCAGGCAGCGCATGTCCACTGTGGACGGATCGAGGTCCCCGAGGGTCGTGACGCGGATGTCCTCCTCCGGCCCGCCCACATCCCGTGCCACCACCACCGGTGTCTCGGCAGAACGGTGGCGGAGCAGGACCGCACGAGCGTCAGCCAGCTGAGTCGTCCGAGTGCGTGAAGCCGGGTTGTACAGCGCCAGCACGAGATCCGCCGCGCCCGCCGCGTCCAGGCGCTTCTCGATGATCTCCCACGGCTTCAAGCGGTCCGACAGCGAAAGCACGCAATAGTCGTGCCCCAGCGGTGCGCCCACCCGGGACGCCGCCGCCTGGGCCGCCGTCACGCCCGGGACGATGCGGACCCGGACGCCCGTGCCGTGGCCTGCCGCGACCTGCTCCAGGACCGCCGACGCCATCGCGAACACGCCCGGGTCGCCCGAAGACACCACCGCCACCCGGGCACCGGCCGCGGCCAGGGAAAGGGCCTCGCGGGCGCGGTCCGCCTCCACGCGGTTGCCCGACGCGTGCCGCTGCTGGCCCGCCTTCTGCGGCACCCGCGCGACATACGGGCCGTACCCGACGATGTGCTCGGCCTCGGAAAGCTCCGCCGAAGCCTCCGGCGTCAGCCACTCAGGACCGGCGGGACCCAGGCCGACCACCACGACTTCGCCACCGGACCCGGCAGAAACCGGAGCAACAGCAGGCGACTGCCGCGAAGCGTAAGCCGGCGAAGGCAGCAGAGCCAGCGAGAAGTACGGCACCGTCGACGGGTCCACCTCGGCCAGCGGCTCGATCCGCTGCTGTCCCCACGTCGCCCGCTCGACGAACACCGCGTCGTCGAGCTTTCCCGCCTCCGCGAACGCTTCCCGCACCGAAGAGAACGTGCGGCCCAGCTTCAGGACGGCCGCCGCGTCGGTGTCGGCCAGGCGGCGGGCCAGTTCCGGGGCCGGGAGGGTGCCCGGGAGCACCGTCAGGACTTCGTCGCGCTGGACGAGCGGGCGGCCGAGCACCGACGACGCCGCGCTCACCGACGTCACCCCCGGGACGACGATCGCTTCGAAGCGGCTGGAAAGCCGTTCGTGCATGTACATGTACGAGCCGTAGAAGAACGGGTCGCCCTCGCAGAGGAGGACGACGTCGCGGCCCGCGTCGAGGTGCTCCGCCAGCCGCTTCGCGCTCAGCTCGTAGAAGTCCGCGATCGCGCCCTCGTAGCCGCCCGGGTGGTCGGTCGTCTCCGTGGTGACCGGGTAGACGAGCTTCTCCTCGATCTGCCCCTCGCGCAGGTACGGCTCGGCGACCGAACGCGCGATGCTGCGGCCGTGCCGCGCGCTGTGGTACGCGATCACCGACGCCTCGGAGATCAGCCGCGCCGCTTTGACCGTCATCAGTTCCGGGTCGCCGGGGCCGAGGCCGACGCCGTAGAGCTTGCCCAGGCTCATTCTTCGGCGCTCGCGAGTGCGTTGATCGCCGCCACGGCCATCGCGCTGCCGCCGCGCCGGCCGTGCACCACCAGGTACGGGGCCGGGGCGCGCTTCGCCAGTTCCACTTTGGACTCGGCGGCGCCGACGAAGCCCACCGGCACGCCGATGATCGCCGCGGGCGCGTCCACGCCTTCGTCGAGGATCTCCAGCAGGCGGAACAGCGCGGTCGGCGCGTTGCCGATCGCCACGACCGAGCCGGGCAGCTTGTCGCGCCACAGTTCCAGGGCCGCCGCCGAGCGCGTGGTGCCCATCCGCTCCGCGAGCCCGGGCACGCTCGGGTCCGACAGCGTGCAAAGCACTTCGTTGGCCGCGGGCAGCCGACGGCGGGTGACGCCGCTGGCGATCATCTGCGCGTCGCACAGGATCGGCGCGCCCGCTTCGAGCGCGGCGCGGCCGGACTCGACGACGTCGAGGGTGTAACGCAGGTCGTCGACCAGATCGACCATGCCGCAGGCGTGGATCATCCGGACCGCCAGCCCGGCCACGTCGTCGGGCAGGATCGCCAGGTCCGCTTCCTCGCGGATCGTGGCGAACGAGTGCCGGTAGATCTCGGCACCGTCCCGCAGGTAGTCGATCACAGGGTTCCCTTCACCTCGTCGAGCGGCACCCAACGGCCGTCGACCCGATATCCGTCCGCTTCCGCCACAACGTCCACATGGGACTGCGACGGCTTGCCGCACCGCCGTTCACAGCCCGAAAAGTGCGCGCGCAGCCCGGGCCGGAACACCGCGTCGGCGCGCACGTCGGCGCGCGACTTCGCGCAGCCGGGCCGGCCGATGCAGGCGGTCGTGCCCAGAGCGGTCGCGCCGAAACCCAGCCGCTCGAAGACGTCCGCGGGCACGTCCGGCAGGACCACGGACTTCCACGGCGTGACCACCGCCGTCCCGAACTCCGCCAGGGCCCGCGCCTGCGCGGCCGAAAGCTGCCCGAAGCGCGGCACGACCCCCGCCGCGAGCCCGCCGTCGTCCCGCGGGAACACCCCGGCCACGACTTCGGCGTCCGCGAAGGCGACCGGCGTCCCGCGCCAGGCCGGGTCGTCGAGTTCGGCGACGCGCCAGGCGGTCCCGCGCACGCGGACGAACTCCCGCGCGAGGTCGAGCAGCGCGGCGACGGCGTCCGCGCGCGCCACCCGGCGGCCGGTGTCGCCGCCCGCGAGCAGCAGCGTCCCCTCGGCCGGACCGGTCGCCCGCCAGCAGACGTCGGCGCCTTCCCCGGCGACGTCGCCGCGCCCGTCGTCGAAGGCGAAGAGGAACCGCCCGGGCAGCGCGGCCAGCTCCGGCGCCGCGCACAGCGCGAGGTCGAGCGCGGCGGCCAGGCCCCGGACGTCGGCGAGCCCGCCGCGCAGCCCGCTCGACGGCGACGCGAGGACGTTGCGGACCCGCTCGTGCGACGGCGAAGGCAGCAGGCCGGCGTCGGTCAGCCGCTCGGCGAGGCCGGGGCGGGTGACGCCGCGCAGCTGGACGTTGCCGCGCGAAGTGAGGTGGAGGTCGCCGTCGCCGCACGCCTCGGCGGCGTCGGCCAGCGCGCGCAGCCGGACCGCGGAAATCGTGCCGCCGGGCAGCCGCACCCGCGCGAGTGGCCCGTCGGCGGCGTCGTGCGGTGCGAAAACACCAGGGCACGCGTCGGCTCGCACGCGTGCTGGGGTCGGCATGGGGTCACTGTAGCTGGCCGTTTTCCGGCCCCGGCGGGTCCGAACGGGGCCGGATCTTCGCGATCCCGGCGTCCAAGTCCACGTCACGCCACGGAGGCGCCCCTTCGGCGTCCTGCTCGACGAGCATCGACATCGTTTCCCGGTGTTCCAGCTCACGCCGCTTGGTGCCGTAGAGGAACGCGGTCGTCTCCTCGACGTACGTCGCGGACAGCCGCGCCTTGAAGCGCGAGCCGTCCTTGCGCGGCCGCAGTTCGATCGCGGCCACGACCAGCAGGACCACGACGCCACCCGGGAGCGCGAGCCCCAGCCAAGTACCCATGCCCGGCGAACCGGATGACCGCGGGTCAAGTTCCCGCCGAAGCAGAACTCTGATCGAATGTAGTAGGTGTGCTACATTCGATCGCATCAGTCAGATGGGGGTGACGCGCGATGAGAGATCCAGCCGATCCGGTGGTCCGCGTGCGCGGGCTACGCATGCGCTACGGCGCGAACGACGTGCTGCACGGGGTCGAGTTCGAGGCGTACCGCGGTGAGGTCGTCTGCCTGCTCGGGCCCAACGGCGCCGGCAAGACGACCACGATCGAGATCCTCGAAGGCTTCCGCATGCGGTCGGCCGGCGAGGTGAGCGTGCTGGGCACCGACCCGGCGCACGGCGGGGAGGACTGGCGGGCGCGGCTGGGGGTCGTCCTCCAGTCCTGGCGCGACCACGGGAAGTGGCGCGTCCGGGAGCTGCTCGCGCACCTCGGCCGGTACTACGCGCCGTACTCGACGCCGTCGATGCCGCGGCCGTGGGACGTCGACGAGCTGATCGGCGCGGTCGGGCTGACCGACCACGCGCACAAGAAGCTCAAGCAGCTCTCCGGGGGCCAGCGGCGGCGGCTCGACGTCGCGATCGGCATCGTCGGGCGGCCCGAGCTGCTGTTCCTCGACGAGCCGACCGCGGGCTTCGACCCCGAGGCGCGCCGCGAGTTCCACGACCTCGTGCACCGGCTCTCCGACGAGCTCGACACCACGATCCTGCTCACCACGCACGACCTCGACGAGGCCGAGAAGCTGGCCGACCGGATCCTGATCCTCAACGGCGGCCGGATCATCGCCGACGGCTCGGCCGACGAGCTGAGCCGGCAGATCGCCGGGGAGGCCGAAGTCCGCTGGAGCGTCGGCGACCAGCGCTTCGTGCACTCGACGACCGAAGCGACGAAGTACGTGTACGACCTGTTCAAGCAGCACGGCGAGGCGGTCGCGGACCTCGAGGTCCGGCGGGCGTCGCTGGAAGACACCTACATGACGCTGGTCCACCGCGCCGAGACCGCCGGCGAAACGGAGCTCGGCCTCCAGGAAGCGGGTGCGCGATGAACGCCAAGACCGCCGCGTTGCGCACCGGCCTGGCGCGCGGCTGGATCGAGTTCAAGCAGACCTGGACCAACCGGGACGACGTCGTCGGGCAGCTGGTCTTCGTCGCGCTCTTCCTCGGCGCGCTGTTCTTCATGCGCAACGCGACCCTGCCCGGCACCGGCTTCTCGCTCGGCGCGGCCACCGTGCCCGGCGTGCTCGGCGCCGGGATCGTGTTCAACGGCTTGAACAGCACGGCGGGCTACCTCGCCATCGACCGCGAGGACGGCACGCTGCTGCGCGCGAAGGCGACGCCGAACGGCATGCTCGGCTACCTGGTCGGGAAGACGACGGCGGTGGCGATCGCGCAGGTCACCTCGATCCTGCTGGTGCTGATCCCGTGCCTGTTCCTGTTCGACTCGCTGGCCCCGGACGGCGGCTGGTCGTACCTGCACCTGGTGTGGGTGCTGGCGCTCGGGCTGGTGGCGACCCTGCCGCTCGGGGCCGCGCTGGGCTCGCTGACCAACAGCCCGCGGTCGATCGCGCTGATCACGCTGCCGATCATGGGCCTGGGCGCGATCTCGGGGATCTTCTACCCGGTCACCGCGCTGCCGGGCTGGGTGCAGGGCGTCGCGCAGGTGTTCCCGATGTACTGGCTGGGGCTCGGCATGCGCTCGGCGCTGCTGCCGGACACCGCGGTGGTCGTCGAGATCGGCCAGTCGTGGCGGCCGTTGCCGACCCTCGCCGTGCTCGTCGCGTGGGCCGTGATCGGATTGGCACTGGCCCCGGTCCTGCTCCGCCGCATGGCGCGGCGCGAAGCGGGTTCGTCGGTGGCCGAACGGCGGGAGAAGGCCATGCAGCGTGTGGGGTAGTCATGAGTGAGGTCGTCTACAACCGGATCGCGATGCTGCGCGCGGAGCGGTCGATCTCCCGCCGCCAGCTCGCGGAGGCCCTCGGCGTGCACTACCAGACGATCGGCTACCTCGAACGCGGCGAGTACAGCCCGAGCCTCTACCTGGCGCTGCGGATCGCGGAGTTCTTCGAGGTCTCGGTGGAGGTCCTGTTCTCCACGAAGCCGTTCCCCCGCCTCGGAGAACGCTCCGCGTGAGGCGTCAGCGAAACAGGTAGGCCGCCATCGCGAGGACGGCGCCCGCTGCCACGCACAGCGGGTCCGCCGTCCCGAGGGCCGCGCAGCCGGCGCTGCCCGCGGCGAGCACGGCCGCTCTCGCCACCACGGCCCACGAAACGGCCTCGGTGCCGAAGCAGCCGCACGGCACGCCCGGTCGTCGCACGCGCAGCACGCCCGCGTAACCGGCGTACGCGACGTATAGGACAGCCTGCGCAAGCACGGCCGGCGTGGCGGCCGCCGGAACCGCGAGCAGGACCAGCAGCACGGCGGCGCCGACCAGCAGCTCCACCAGCGTCGTCGGGACGGCGAGCGCCGGGGGCAGCAGGCGGTGCGCCCGCAGCACCGCGCGGTGTTCCCGGTGGCGCACCGCGTGCCCGAGCCCGGCCGCGACCAGAAGAATCGCCCCCGTCGCGGACAAAACGGTCATCGCCGCCGTCCAGAAAACATTCACGGAGCGGTATGTTATTCGCTGGCAGAATTGCCGTCCCCATTCGGCGGCAGGCACGCCGCCCGATGGCCGAACAATCGTGACCGGAGCCGAATTCGTCGGTTAGTCTCGCAAGGCGGAATATCCGCCGAATCGGAGGTCCGATGGCGATCCAGACACTGCGGTTGACGGCGCCGAGCGGCGGCCGCGTCACCGTCGGGCTTTCCGCGGGGGCCCCGGTTTCCCACGTCGTCGCCGGAATCCGGTTCGTCGGCGGCTCGTACGGCACCGGCTTCCAGATCGGGTCGCGCGGCTACCACGACTTCGCGTGCACCCGCGTCGCGCCGGCCCGCACCCGCGAACGCCTGCTCGTGCACGGCCGCGAGGTCGTCGTGGCCGAGGCGGCCGACGGGCAGTCGTCCGTGGCCACCCTGCTCGGCGACTACCACGAGCTGATGACGGTGTACGCCGGTCCGGCGCCGCACCGCGACCGCGTGGCCGGCCTGTTCGGCTCCCTGCGCATCGAGGACCAGGTCGGCGGCATGGTCGTCACGCCGCGGCCGGCGACCCTGCTCGACCCCGCCGGCGAGCACCTCGTGGTCGTGGTCCGCGACCACGGCTCGCTGTCCATCCCCGCCCCGCGCGAGGCCGCCGCGCTGATCCCGCCGCACGCCGGCGCGCGCACGAAGCACGGCGAAGTGTGGAAGACGAACGCCCGGTCGTTCGTGCTGGGCTGCGCGGCCGGGGTGGCCGAGGTCCACCTCGCGGACTCCGCGGCGAAGACCGAGCGGGAGCGGCTCGACTGGCTGGACGAGCTCGACGTCGGCTGGCAGCGCCGATGACGACGTCGACCGCGGTGCTGCTGATCACCTGGGCGGCGATCGCCGTGCTCTTCTTCGGCCTCGCGGCGGTGCTGCGCGAGGTGCGGCTGCTGCGCGGGATCGTCACCCGGACGTCCGACGGCTTCGTGGCGGCGCCGCCGGACGTCGTCCTGGGGCCGCGGTTCGCCGGCCGGGTCGTGGCGGCCGTCGACTCCGGCTGCCCGCTCTGCCTGACCGTCGTCGACCGGCTGGCCGAGCTGGGCGCCGGGACGACGCTGCTGACCCACGAACCGGCGTCGGCGTGGCAGGACCTGGCCCGCGGCCTGCCGGTGGTCTCGGACGCCGAAGCGTGGCGCTCGGTCTCGCACCTCTCGCCGCCGGTGCTGATGCTGGCCGACGAGGACGGCCGCGTCCGGCGGCTGCGGCTCCCGGTCCGCGCGGGCGACGTGGACACGACCTTGGCCGGCTGGGCCGGCCCGACGGCAGGAGGGGATGTCGGTGGCACTCGAGCTGGCGCGGATTCCGGAGCTTGACCGGGCGGAGCCGGACGCCGGGCGCACGCGGGCGGGGTCGAAGCTGCCCGGGACCACCGCCCGCCGGACGTTCCTGCGGGCGGTGGCGCTCGGGGTGCTGACGATCGGCGCGACCGCGCTCGACTGGTCCGGCCTGTCGCGGCTGCGGCGCGCGAACGCCGAGACCGGCCCCGACGGCATGCAGGGCTGGGACCGCAACGACTGCCGGGACGCCTACGCCACCGGCTACCCCGAGCTGCTCGACACCAGCGGCACCTACGTCAACACCTACGCCGCCTGCTTCGGCGGCTACTGGCGTGGCAGCACCTACTGCGAAGCGGGCTGGCACAAGTACGGCACGTGGAACGAGAACGGCGTGCAGGTCGACCACCAGCCGCTGTCCAACACCTGCGGCCAGACGATCGCCAAGAACGCGTGGCGGTGGACGACGCCGGACAAGAAGGTCTACCGCTGCTCGGACGGGTTCTCGACGTTCTGGGGCGACGGCAGCACCGGGCAGACCTACCTGACCATCTGCCGGGCCGAGCTCTGACCGCGGCGCTCCCCCGGCGCCGCTGGCACCCGCTGACGATCGCCGGCGGGCTCGTGGTGGCGGCGCTGGCCGTGGCCGGCGCGGCCGTGCTCGCGCCGCCGGGCTGGCTGCTGCCGAGTGCGTGGCTCGTCCTGTGCGCGGCCGCCGGCTTCGCCACCAGCGGCTCCGTTTGAAGCCGGAACTCGGCCTCCGTGCTGAGCTCGCCGGTCTGGCGGGGCACACCGACACTGGCGTTCTGCGCGGGACTCGTCTGCGGGGGCGCCCTCACCGCCCTCGTGCTCGTGGTGGCGGGATCGCTGCTGCGCGCGCCCCTGCCGGTCGCCGTCCGCTGGGGCGTGGTGGCCGTGGCGCTGGCCGCCGTGCTGCTGCGCGAGACCGGCGTGTGGTCGTTCCGGCTGCCGGAGAACCGGCGGCTGGTACCCGACACCGTCTTCCGGCTGGGCCGGCACCTCGGCCCGCTGCAGTTCGGGTTCGAGATGGGCACCGGCGTCCGCACCTACCTGCCCAGCGGCCTGCCCTACGTCGCCGCGGTCGCCGTGGCGCTCACCGCCCCGCTGCCCGCCGCGCTGGCCGCGGGCGCCGGGTTCGGGCTCGGCCGGGCCCTGATGACCACGGCGAACACGCGCTACGACACCGAGGGCGGCTGGGACGGCGAGTGGCTGGCCCACCGCCGGGTGCTCCGGCTGCTGACCACCGCCGCCTTCGCCGTCCCGCTCGCCGTCGTCACCCTGACGTCGTCCGGTACGCCCTGAGCCCACGCCGGCCGCGCCGCCCGCCCGATGTCACGGACCCGCGCAACGGCACGAACCCGACCACCGCCGACCTCGCCGCCGTCACTCCACTGACGCCATTGCCGACGCCGAGGCGCCCCAGCCCTGCCGCGGTGGTCGTCCGCCGCCGCCGACCTCGCCGCCGTCACCCTGCTGACGTCGTCCGGTACGCCCTGAGCACGGTCTGGGTGACGCTGTTCCCCACGGTGTCGCGGGCCGTGATGCGCAGCGAGACGAAGCTGTCCCCCGCCGGGTTGCGCACCACCGCCAGGCCGCCGTCGCCGAGCCGGATCGCGTGCGCGTCCGCCCACGTCGTGCCGTCGTCCGCGGAGGTCTCGACCCGCAGGTCCGCGAGGCGGAACGCGCCCGCGCCCGGCTGCCGCTGCGCCGTCAGCGCGAGCAGGAACGGCCGGCCCGCCGGAGCGCGGCTGTCGTCGTCGAGCGCGCCCTGCGCCCGGACCACCATGAGCGGCAGCGGAACGGCCTCGCCGGTGTCGCGGAACGTCCACGCCACGTCGACGTGGGTGCCGAGCAGCGACCACGGCACGCTGCGGGTGGCGACGGACCGCAGGGTGAGCGGGCCGGCGCCGGCGGGCACGGTGAACGCCCCGAAGGCCGGATCGGGGCTGGTACCCAGCTCCACCCCGCCGCGCGACAGCGTCGCCGTGCCGGACAGGCCCACCGGCGGCGCGCTGTACTGCTCCGGGTCGCTGCCCGAGACCACCGGGATCGCGTAGGTCAGCTGGTCACCCGCGCGCAGCACGCCCCAGCCGTCCCGCGGCGCACCGAACGCGGGCCCCACCGGGCCGCTGTTCCAGTCCGCGCGCTGGGCACCGGGCCGGTAGGTCCGGTAGGAGAACTGGTTCTCCGAGTCGGTCAGGTCCGGCGGGTACACCGCGAGGATGTGCTGCCAGCTCACCGACGGCCCCGGCGTGTAGTACTCGGTCCGCCGGCTCGGCAGCGTGTGCGGCAGGATCTGGTACGCGCCGCTGTCCGCGCCCGGGAAACCGAACGACGCGTAGTCGACGCGCAGGCCGTCCGTGGTCCCACCCTGGGTGCGGTAGCGGGCATCGACGACGGCGAGGTCCCGGTCGCGCACCCGGAACACCGGGTCGGCGGGCACGCGGCCGCGTTCGAGCAGCGCCAGCTGGTAGACGTACCCGGCCGGATCGGTGCCCGGCTCGCGGGCGGCCAGCGTGGCCCGCAGGTACATCGCGTAGGTGTGGTCGGTGACCTGGCGCCCGGAACCGGCGGCGAACAGCTCGTTGCCGGGCTGGACGAGCCAGGCGAGCGTGCTGGTGCGGTCGCCGGCCGGGTTCCCCGACACCAGGCCGAGCTCGCCCGACTGCAGGCGCGCGTCCGCGTGGTCGACCACCGCGCGCACCGGCTTGCCCGTGCGGGCGTCCAGCGTGAATGAGGTGTTCGCGGTGATCGCGACCCCGGGCTTGGACAGCAGGGTCACCGCCTGGCCCGAGACGTCGAACGCGTTGAGGTCGTAGCTGCCCTTGGGCACCCGGACCACGGCCACGCCGTCGGCCCCGATCGGCCGGACGCCGAACGCTTCCCCGGTCGTGGTGCTGACGAGCTTGGCGATGCCCGCGCCGGGCCCGCCGCCGCGGCCGGTCAGCCGGACCGTGACGTCGTAGCTTTCGCGCTCGAGGGAGGCGCCGAACGCGGTCTGCACGGCGATCCCGGGCGCCGTCGCGCTCAGCCGGCCGCTGTGCGGGCCGGTCGCCGCCGCCGTGGGCCGGAGGGTGACGGCGACGTCGGCGGTGCCGTGCGCGGGGACCACCACGGTGGCCGCGGACGGCGTGACGAGCCCGTCGGAGCTGGTGAGCGCGAGGGTGACGGCGGTGGCCCCGTCGTTGCGGTAGGTCACGGTCTTCGTCACCGGCGTGGTGTGCGGCCAGGCGAAGAAGCCGTAGCCGAGGCTCCCGGTGGTGGCGGAGACCTGCTGCGTGACCGCGCGAGCCGCGTCCACCCGGCCCGCGCCCTGACCCGCGACGTCGCCGGTGGGCTGCGCGGTGCTGGTCAACGTGGGCTTGAGCCGGCCGGCGGTCCAGTCCGGGTGCTCCTGCCGCAGCAGCGCGGCCACGCCGGCGACGTGCGGCGCCGCCATCGACGTGCCGGACAGCCGGGCGTAGTCGGCGTCGACCGGCGCCGCGTCGCCGTCCCGCGTGCCCGCGGCCCGTGCCGAGACGATGCCTTCACCGGGCGCGGACAGGTCGGGCTTGACCCCGTAGTCGCCGAGGCGCGGCCCGCGGTTGGAGAACGGGCTGGTCACGTCGGTCGCGGACACGCTGCCGACGGCGAGCGCGGCGTCGGCCGCGGCGGGCGCGACGACCGGCAGCGGCTCGGGCAGGTCGAGCGTCCGGTCGTTGCCCGCCGGGGCGACGAAGAGGGTGCCGTACTGCGCGGTGAGGGTGTTCACCGCCTGGGACAACGGGTCCGTGCCGTCGGTCGCGTCGCCGCCGAGGCTGAGGTTGACCACCGGCACCTGCGGCGCGATCCACTCCATGCCGGCGATCACCGCCGACTCCGGGCAGCCGTAGGCGACGCAGACCTTGCCGCTGATCAGCCGCGCGTCCGGCGCCACGCCCCGGTAGCGGCCACCGGAGGCGGCGCCGGTGCCGGCGATGATGCCCGCGACGTGCGTGCCGTGGCCGAGGTCGTCGCTCGCGTCCGGCCGGGTCCCGGTGAAGTCGCGAGCGGCCACGACCTTGCCCGCCAGGTCCGGGTGGTCGGCCTTGACGCCGGTGTCGAGCAGCCCGACGGTGACCCCGCTGCCGGTGTAGCCGGCCTGCCAGGCGGCCGGGGCGCCGATCTGCGGCACGCTGACGTCGAGGGCGGGGGTGGCCAGGCCGTCCAGCCACACCTTGCCGATGCCGGGCCGCAGCGTGCCCGGGGACGCGGTGAGCCAGGTCCAGAACTCCGGGCCGCGCCGCCGGTCCTGGCGCACGGCCGCCCCGCGCACGCTGGGCAGGTCCCGGACGGTCGTGGCGGCCGCCGCGGCCGGCCGCGGCCCGGCGGCGTAGGTCATGATCAGCGGCAGGCCCGGTTCGGGGTCGGCCAGGTGCTGGCGCAGCAGTTCGGAGACGTCGAACAGGCGCGGGTCGAGCCGCCCGGCGGCCAGCAGCGGCAGCGCGTCCGCGGGCACCACGGTGACGTCGCCCGGCCGGCCGCCGGTGCTCGTCTCGCGCAGGAAGCCGATGCCGCCGCGGCCCGCTCCGGGCTCGACCACGACCGCGGCCGCCGCCCCGCGCGCCCCGGGCAGCACCCGCACTCGGTCGCCGGTGACGAGCGTGACCGACTGGCCGTCCGCCGCCGGAGCCGTGGTCGCCGCCGCGGCCACCGCCGGGACGGGGAATGCCATTCCGGCCGCCGCGGCGATCGCCACCACTCGTTGTTTCCGACGCACGAAGGGCCTCCCCGAATAAAGATCGGAATTGCGGGCCGGTCGCGCTGCGAGCCCCCATGACCCCATTCCGTCGAAATCGTGGAATACGAGAACGACCGGCCTCCGCACTTTACGGCGCAGGGGTGTGGTGTCAATCACCCGTCGCGGTCGAAAAAAAGTATCAGGGTTTGGTGAGGTCGGCTTCGGTCAGCGCGCGGACGACGTCGGCGCGCCGGTCCGGCGCCTCGCGGACCGTCCGGCTCATCTCCACGTGCAGGAACACCGTGTCGTCCGAGGCGGCCATCTTGCCCTGGACGTTCGTCGTGCCTTCCAGGCCCTTGCAGCGCTCTTCCCACGCGCGGCACACGGCGAACCCGTCGGCCGTCAGCCGGTCGGCCGCGCGCCGGGCCGCGTCCCCCGCGACCGTGGCGCCCGAGGAGAGCACCACGTCGGTCGCGGGCAGGTTCTGGTCGTGGAAGCCGTGCAGCTGGACCTGCGGCAGCCCGCGCCCCGCGAGCGCGGTGGCGACGACGTGGAACACCGAGTCCTCTTCGTGGGCGACGTCGGCCTTCCCGTCGCCGGCCTTGCGGTGCGCGCCCGCCACCAGCAGCACCGCGCCCGGCACGCGCCGGAACAGGTCGACGCCGAAGAGCTCGGTGCGCAGGTCGAACGCCGGGTGCGGCACCTCCACCACGAGCGACGGCGGCGCGGACCGGTCGATGACGTACATCCCCCACGCCCGGTCGCCGCCGGCTTCGTTCACCGCGATCGTGTACGGCCGCCCGGTCGCCGGGTCGACGCCGTCGCGCACGGAGAAGCCGAGCTTCTCGAAGTCCGCCGTGCCGCGGCGATCCACCACGGCGGCGAACCCCGCGGCCGCCGTACGACGTTCGTCGGATTTCGGTGAGCGGTACTCCTGGTCAGCGGACAGCCCGGCGGTGAACTTCGTTACGAGTGAATCCAAACCGGCCTCCGGCACGGGCTGCGGTCGCTCGTCGTCACCGAGGACCAGCACCAATGTGAGGACCAGCCCCAGGGCCACGACCACGCCGGCCACGCTGAGCAACGTCCGAGGGCGGCTGATCACCACCAGGAGTGTACTTACTCTGCCCAGTCGTCACTCCGTGCCGCCGTTTGTCCCACGATGGGGTCAGTTGTACGGTCACCGCTGACAACTTCGAGACCTTCACGTGACCCGAAAGAGTGGACCTTCCACTAACGGCCCCTGTGGCCCGTTACTTTCCGGGATCGCTCGACCGAAAGGGCCCTGGGGACCCAGGTGAACCGGCCAACACCGCACGGCGATCGCGTCGCCCGGTTGCGCGCGCAGATCCCGGAAGCGGGTTTCCCGCGCGGAGTGGGCGTCGCGTCCGCGACGACGTTCGCGCTGCTGCTGCTCATCGCCGCCTTCACCGCGCTGTACCTGTCCACCGCGGGCCCGCTTTCCCTGGTCCGCGCCGACGACCGGGCCGGCCGGGTCTCCGACGAGGTCACCGCGAGCAGGCAGCGCACCACCGCCGGGATCGCGCAGAGCGTCGCGACGTCGGCGACGGCCGCCGCGGGCGACCTGCAGGTCGCGGCCGGCTCCGGGGTCTTCGACACCGCCGACGACGACGCGCTCCTCACCCGCCTGGGGGAAACCTACGACGACTGGCGCGGCATCGCCGTCTACGACCTGGCTTCGCAGAAGGTGCTGGCCACGCGTGGCGAGCCGGTGCCGGTGGAGACGCTGCGCGGGGTCGCTGTCACGAACCTCACCGTCCGCCCGGTCGCCCGCCCCGGCGACACCCCGCTCGTGCTGACCGCGCTCCCGCTCACCGGGACCCGCGCCGGCAAGCTCCTCGTCGTCTCGACGGCGTTGCGCGGGATCGGCGGCGAACTGGCCGAGGGCACCCAGGTCCGCCTGGTCACTTCGGACGGCGCGGTGCTGCACACGCACGGCACCGACGTCGCCGCGACCGACCGGCCCGCGCAGGAACTGCTCGCCCGCGCCTCGACCGCGGCCGCCGCGGGCCAGGCCGGCGTCCTCACCGGCGACGCCGAAGCGGCGGGCAAGCGCGCCCCCGTCGTCGCCTACGCCCCGGTCTCGCCGTCCGGCACCGGCGGCAGCCTCGGCCTGTCCGTCGTCTCGTTCGGCCGCTCGCCGGTCGACGCGGTGCCGGTCCGCTGGCCGGGCCTGATCCCCGCCGCCGCGCTGCTCGTCCTCGCCGTGCTCGGGTTCGTCCTGCTGCGGCGCGCGGTCGTCGCGCCGATCCGCCGCCTGCGCACCGACGCGCTCGCCGTCGCGGCCGGCGGGCTCGGCAAGCCGGTCCGGCCCTCGCGGATCCGCGAAGTGAACGTCCTCACGACCGCGGTCGAGCGCTACCGCTGCCGGCTCCGCCGCCGCAAGCCCGCGAAGCCGGTCCGCCCGTTCCTCTCCGCCCAGCTCGTCATCGCGGCTGTCGCACTGGCGCTGCTCGGCTGGTCCGGTGCGGTCGCCGCGACGCTCGGGCGGCAGCACGCCGAGGTCTCGCCGACCACGCTCAGCGAACACGGCGTCCGCGTCACGCGCTCGGCCGACACGCTGCGCCGCAGCCTCGCCGAGGGCCTCACCGACCTGCAGTCCGTCGCGCGGCTCGGCAAGGGGAAGCAGCCGGACCGGCTGCGCGGCATGCTCGACCAGCTGGCCGGCACCGAAAGCCGGTTCCGCAGCGTCTACGTCGCCGACGAGCAGGGGTCGGTGGTGCTGCAGGCCGGGCGCGAGTCCCTGCGCGACCCCGGCAAGCTGCCGGATGGCGAGGGGCTGCGCCAGCACAACACCAGCGGCCGCGTCCCGGTCGTCTACGCCTTCACGCCGCTGCCGGATTCGAAGAACGTCCTGGTCGGCGAGTACGACGTGCCGCGGATGGCCGCGCTGCTCGGGCCGGCGGGCGGCCGCGTCCGCGTCGTCGACGAGGGCAAGCGGACCATCGCCGACACCGAGGGCTACCTCGCCTTCGACGCGCTCACCGATCCGGCGCTGATCAAGAGCGTCGACGCGGCGCAAGCCGGCAAGGACGCCCGCCAGACGACGTCGTCGGCGCTCGTCGCGGCGCAGCGCCTGGCCGACAAGGGCAACGCGGCTTCGCTGAAGTGGGTCGTGGTCGCCGAGCAGCCGATCGGCTCGCTCGGGCTCGCGGACAACACCGTGCGCTCGGGGGCGCGGGTCGCCGCCCTGCTCACCGCCGTCGTCGCGCTGATGCTGTTCGCCTGGCACTTCCTGGTCGTCGTGCGGCCGCTGCGGCGGGTCGGCGAAGAGGCCCGGCGGATCGCCCGCGGCGACACCGGCGCCGTCGTCTACCCGCAGCGGCAGGACGAGATCGGCACCATCGCCTCCTGCGTCGAGATCTGCCGCCAGGCCCTGACCGAAGGCCGGGACCGGCTCGGCGAGGTCCGGCGCCCGGTGGGGGCGGCGACCGACGAAACCGTGCTGCTCCAGCGCATCGAGCTGGACGGGGCCGGGGTCTGACGTGACGTTCCTCTACGTCGTGCTGCTCCTGGCATCGGCGGCGATGCTCACCGCCGGGATCGCCGAACAGCGCCAGCACTACCGGCACCTGCACAGCATCCCGACGCGCGTGCTCGTCAACGGCATCCGCGGCAAGTCCTCCATCACCCGGCTCTGCGCGGGCGCGCTGCGCGGCGGCGGGCTCGTCACGACGGCGAAGACCACCGGCACGGCGGCGCGGTTCATCCACCCCGACGGCAGCGAAGAGCCGGTCTACCGCAAGTTCGGCATCGCCAACGTCGTCGAGCAGATCGGCATCGTCCGCCGCGCCGCGGCCTACCGGCCCGACGCGCTCGTCATCGAATGCATGGCCGTGATGCCGGACCTGCAGGAGATCAACCAGAGCAAGCTCATCCGCTCCACCATCGGCGTGCTGTGCAACGTCCGCGAAGACCACCTCGCCGAGATGGGCCCGACCCTCGACGACGTCGCCCGCTCGCTGTCCCGCTCGATGCCGGTCGGCGGGATCTGCCTGACCGCGGAGAAGGACCGGCTGCACATCCTCCAGGAGGAGGCGGCCAAACGGGACTGCGAGCTCATCGCCGTCGACCCGGAATCCGTGTCCGACCAGGAGATGCGCGGCTTCGGCTGGATCACCTTCAAGGAGAACGTCGCCATCGCGCTCGCCGTGGCGGACCTGCTCGGCGTCAACCGGCAGCTGGCGCTGGACGGCATGTGGGCCGCACCGCCGGACCCGGGCGTGCTCCAGGTCCACCAGTACCGCGCCGGCCGCCGCCACCTGCGCTTCGCCAACGTCTTCGCCGCCAACGACCCCGAATCGACGTTGATGAACATCGACCAGCTCCGCGCGCAAGGCGCGATCTCCCACCCGCTGCACGTGATCATCAACTGCCGGCCGGACCGCGTCGAGCGCAACGGCCAGATGGGCGCGCTGATCCCCCGCATCGCCCCGGAGCGCGTCGTGCTGATCGGCGAACCGACCCGCAGCGCCCGCGCCGCGATCCCCAGCGAGTGGCACGACCGGGTCGTCGACCTCGGTGGTTCGCGCTCGCCGCGGGAACTGCTGCGCGGGATCGTCGGCGGCGTCGAGCGGCAGGCGTCGCTGATCGCCATCGGCAACATCCACGGCCAGGGGGAACTGCTCATCGAGGAACTCGCGAAACTGGAACCGGTCTCCTGATGCTCACCACGTCCCTCGCCCCCGAGGTCGCCACCGTCGGGCTCGCCATCGGCCTGCTGCTGTCGCTGGTCTGCTACCTGACGACGAACCTGTCCCCCGGCGGGATGATCACGCCCGGCTGGATCGCGCTGACGATGGTCGAGGACTACCGGCGCGCGGCGATCATCGTGCTGATGACGGCGCTGACCTTCGGCGGCACGAAGGCGTTGCAGCGCATGGTCATCCTGTACGGCAAGCGGCTCTTCGCCGCGGTCGTGCTGCTCGGCGTGCTGCTGCAGACGACGTTGCTGCTCTTCCTCCAGGCCGACTTCCCGCTGCTGTTCGTGCACCAGACGCTCGGGTTCGTGGTGCCGGGCCTGGTCGCCTACCAGCTGGTCCGGCAGAAGCCGGTGGCGACGATGCTCGCCACCGGCGGCGTCAGCCTGGCCAGTTACGCGGTGCTGATCAGCGGCGTGCTGATCGGCCTGGTCCCGACGGTGTGAGGTGACGATGCGCAAGGCGGTCCGGATCGGCGTCCTCGCCGCGGTCATCGGCCTGTCCGGCGCGGCCGCGCTGTACGTCGCCACGCAGGACCGGCAGGACATCACGGCCATCTCGGCGTCGCCCGCACCCTCGGGAGCGGCGGTCACCGGCGGCTACACCTACGACCGGCTGGCCGACCCGGCCCGGACGATCGTGCGCGACGGGGCGGGCGCCCAGCTGGCGTCGTTCACCGACGGCTCCCGCACGGTCATGCTGACCGGCCGGTCCCGGACGTTCACCGAGCCGAAGTTCACCACGGCCGGCATCACGTCGACGGCCTGGATCCGGCTCGCGCCGCAGCCGTGGCAGGCGGGCGCGGAGAAGGAGCCGTGGTTCACCGGCTGGTTCCCGAAGGCGGCCGCCGACACCGGCCCGGACGTGCTCGCGATGGCGCTGCAGTACACCGACGGCGCGGCCGACCAGGTCGTGAAGAAGCTGCGCGTGGCCGGGGACGCCAGCTTCGGCCCGGACAGCGCCGAGGGGCGGCTCGAGAAGTCCGATTTCTACGACTACCTGGGCATCGGCTGGGACTTCCCGGACGGCGTCCACGAGGCCGCGGAGCCGCGGCGCGCCCGGTCCCTCGACTGCTCGGGGTTCGTGCGGATGGTCTACGGCTACCGGGCGGGCTACCCGCTGCTCGGCACGAACACGAAGGGCCCCGGCCTGCCGCGGCGGGCGTGGGCGCTGGCCGAGCTGGGGCCGGGCACCACGCTGATACCCGACGAGAAGAAGCAGGTGACGGACTTCAGCCGGCTCCAGCCGGGTGACCTGCTGTTCTTCAACCTCGAGCCGCAGCTCGGCCCACAGGTCTCGCACACGGGCATCTACCTGGGCATCGACGGCGACGGGCACCACCGCGTGCTGTCCAGCCGCAAGGTGGCGAACGGCCCGACCTTCGGCGACGCGGGCGGGGTCTCGCTGATCGACGGGTCCGGGACGTACGCGAAGGCGTTCCGCACGGCCAAGCGGCTCTGAGCCGCGCACGTCACCTTGACGCCGGGTCGGCCGCACCGGAGAGTGAGCTGGAACCCACGCGTCGGCAGGTGGAGGAACCCGGTGAGAGTCCGGGGCGGTCCCGCCACTGTGACCGGGAGAGATCCCGGAAGCCAGGAACTCCCGCCGGCGCGTCCGTCTACCCGGGGCGCGGACCCCGAGGAGGAACCTCGTGATCCTGCTGCTGTCCACTTCGGACACCGACCTGCTCAGCGCCCGTTCGGCCGACGGCGAGTACCGGCTCGGCAACCCCGCCCGGCTCGACGTCGCCGAGCTGCCGGCGCTGCTCGACGGCGTGAAGATCGTCGTCGCGCGGATCCTCGGCACCCCGCGCAGCTGGCAGGAGGGCCTGGACACGCTGCGGGCGTCGGGCGCGCACGTCGTCGTGCTGGGCGGGGAGCAGACGCCGGACGCCGAGCTGATGAAGCTCTCGACCGTCCCGGCGGGCATCGCCGCCGAGGCCCACGCGTACCTCGCGCAGGGCGGCCCGGCGAACCTCACCCAGCTGCACCGGTTCCTCTCCGACACGCTCCTGCTCACCGGCGACGGCTTCGAGCCGCCCGCCCGGCAGCCGGGCTGGGGCGTTCTCGAGCGGCCCTCGCGCGCCGAGGGCCCGGTGATCGGGATCCTGTACTACCGCGCGCACCACCTGTCCGGGAACACGCAGTTCGTCCACACGCTCGCCGACGAGATCGAGGCCGCCGGCGGGCGCGCGTTGCCGATCTACTGCGCTTCGCTGCGGACGCGCGAGCCGGAGATGATGGCCGAGCTGGGGAAGGTGGACGCCCTGCTGGTCACGGTGCTGGCGGCGGGCGGAACGAAGCCGTCCGAGGTCGGGGCCGGCGGGGACGACGAGGCCTGGGACGTCGCCGAGATGGCCGCGCTCGACGTCCCGATCCTGCAGGCGCTGTGCCTGACCAGCGACCGCGAGACGTGGGCGGCGAGCGACGACGGGCTCTCCCCGCTCGACGCCGGCAACCAGATGGCCGTGCCGGAGTTCGACGGGCGGCTGATCACGGTGCCGTTCTCGTTCAAGGAACTCGACGAAGACGGCCTGCCCCGGTACGTCCCGGACGCCGAACGCGCGTCCCGCGTCGCCCGCATCGCGCTGGCGCACGCCCGGCTGCGGCACACGCCCCCGGCGGAGCGGCGCATCGCGCTGATGCTGTCCGCGTACCCGACGAAGCACTCCCGCGTCGGCAACGCGGTCGGGCTGGACACCCCGGCGTCGACGATCGAGCTGCTGCGGCGGATGCGCGAGCAGGGCTACGACCTGGGACCGGACGCCTTCCCCGGCGTCGACCCGACCGGGACCGACCAGCCGGACGGCGACGCGCTGATCCACGCGCTGATCGCGGCCGGCGGGCAGGACCCGGAGTGGCTGACCGAGGAACAGCTGTCCGGCAACCCGATCCGCGTCCCCGCCGCGCGCTACCAGGAGTGGTTCGACGCGCTGCCCGCGGAGCTGCGTTCGGAGGTGGAAGAACACTGGGGCCCGGCGCCGGGTGAGCTGTACGTCGACAACGGCGACATCGTGCTGGCGTCGCTGCAGAGCGGCAACGTCATCATCATGATCCAGCCGCCGCGCGGGTTCGGCGAGAACCCCGTCGCGATCTACCACAACCCGGACCTCCCCCCGAGCCACCACTACCTGGCCGCGTACCGCTGGCTGGAGGAGGAGTTCGGCGCGCACGCCGTCGTCCACCTCGGCAAGCACGGGTCGCTGGAGTGGCTGCCGGGCAAGACGGCGGGGCTTTCGGCGTCGTGCGCGCCGGACGCCGTGCTCGGGAACCTGCCGCTGGTGTACCCGTTCCTGATCAACGACCCGGGCGAAGGCGCGCAGGCGAAGCGGCGGGCGCACGCGACGATCGTCGACCACCTGATCCCGCCGATGGCGCGCGCGGAGTCCTACGGCGACATGGCGCGGCTGGAGCAGCTGCTCGACGAGCACGCGAACATCGCGGCGATGGACCCGGCGAAGCTGCCCGCGATCCGCGCCCAGATCTGGACGCTCATCCAGGCCGCGAAGCTCGACCACGACCTCGGCGTCGAGGCACGCCCGCACGACGCGGAGTTCGACGACTTCCTGCTGCACATCGACGGCTGGCTGTGCGAGGTCAAGGACGCGCAGATCCGCGACGGGCTGCACGTCCTCGGCGCGGCACCGGTCGGGGAAGCGCGGGTCAACCTGGTGCTGTCGATGCTGCGCGCGTCCCAGATGTGGGGCGGCAAGCAGGGCGCGGTGCCGGGCCTGCGTTCGGCGCTGGGCTTGAAGGAAGACGCGCCGATGTCCGAAGTGGACGCGGTCGAGAAAACGGCGCGGGAACTCGTGCAGACGATGGAAATGCGTGGCTGGGACGCCACCGCCGTCGCGTCGGTGGCCCCGGACGCCCAGGTCGCGCGGGTGCTTTCGTTCGCGGCGGAGGAGATCGTCCCGCGGCTGGCGGGCACGACCGCGGAACTCGACTCGGTGCTGCACGCCCTCGACGGCGGTTACATCCCGGCCGGGCCCAGCGGGTCGCCGTTGCGCGGGCTGGTCAACGTGCTGCCGACCGGGCGGAACTTCTACACCGTCGACCCGAAGGCGATCCCGAGCCGGCTCGCCTGGGAAACCGGGCAGGCGCTGGCGGACTCGCTGCTGAAGCGCTACCGCGAGGACACCGGCGACTGGCCGCGTTCGGTCGGGCTTTCGGTGTGGGGCACGTCGGCCATGCGGACGTCCGGCGACGACGCCGCGGAAGTCCTGGCGCTGCTGGGTGTCCAGCCGGTGTGGGACGAGGCTTCGCGGCGGGTGACCGGGATCGAGGCGATCCCGCTGGCCGAGCTGGGCCGGCCCCGGATCGACGTCACCATCCGGATCAGCGGCTTCTTCCGCGACGCCTTCCCGCACGTGATCACGATGCTGGACGACGCGGTCCGGCTGGTGTCCGCTTTGGACGAACCGGCGGACCTGAACTTCGTGCGGGACCACGTTTCCGCGGACCTGGCCGCCCACGGCGATTCCCGGCGGGCCACCACGCGGATCTTCGGTTCGAAGCCGGGCGCGTATGGCGCGGGCCTGCTGCCGCTGATGGACTCCGGGAACTGGCGCGACGACAAGGACCTCGCCGAGGTGTACGCGGTGTGGGGCGGCTTCGCCTACGGCCGCGACCTCGACGGCCGCCCGGCGCGCGAGGACATGGAGAACTCGTACAAGCGGATCGTCGTGGCGGCGAAGAACACCGACACGCGCGAGCACGACATCGCCGACTCGGACGACTACTTCCAGTACCACGGCGGGATGATCGCGACGGTCCGCGCGCTGACCGGCTCGGCCCCGGCGTCCTACGTCGGCGACAGCACGTCCCCGGACGCGGTCCGCACGCGGACGCTGGGCGAGGAGACGGCCCGGGTGTTCCGCGCACGCGTGGTGAACCCGCGCTGGCTGGCGGCGATGCGCCGGCACGGCTACAAGGGCGCGTTCGAGCTGGCGGCCACGGTGGACTACCTGTTCGGCTTCGACGCGACGGCGGGCGTCGTCGGCGACTGGATGTACGAGAAGCTGACCGAGTCCTACGTGCTGGACGAGGTGAACCAGGAGTTCCTGCGCCAGGCGAACCCCTGGGCGCTGCGCGGCATCGTGGAGCGGCTGAACGAAGCGGCGGACCGCGGGCTGTGGGAAGAGCCGGATCCCGCGCTCCTGGAGAAGATGCGCGAGGTGTACCTGTCGCTGGAAGGTGACCTCGAAGCGGAGTGAGCCGTAACGCCGAACCGGTTCGAGCGACTACTCCGACATGCTCGAGGTCGAGTCCCCCGCCACGATCGAGGACATCGCGAACGAGGTGTTCGAGCGGCAGGAGTTCAAGCACTACCAGGCCCACCAGGCCGTCATCGTCGAGCGCCTCCTCGCCGAGCACGCCGGATCGATCGCCGTCGCGACTTCGATCGACCGGACCGCTTACGAGGAGGCGCGCCGGCGGGCCGACGAGGCCCTCACCACGCGCACCCGGCGCTCGGTCGCCCGGCTGCTCCTGCTCGGGCTGCTGACGCTCCTGGCTGCCGGGTCCGTCGCGCTCATCACCCAGGTGCCGAAGCCGGAGCTGCTCAAGCTCCTTTCCCTCGACACCGAGCACAGCTGGATCGGCCGCAAGTTCGGCATCGTGGAAGCGGGTGGCTACCTCGTCCTCACCCTCTGCGTGGTCACCTGGTCGGGGTGGTTGCTGCGACGACGGACAGCCGTGGCCGCGCTCAAGCGACCGGCCGCGACAGCAGCCAGCACCTTCGCCCGTTCACTGGCCGCGGCCGTGCAGGAGGCTGTCGCCACGTCGATCAACGACGAGCTCGGTCCCCAGGGCATCATCGCGTTCCCCACCCACGCGCCGAGGCTCGTCGAACTGGACGTCACCCAGGTCCGCCGGTCGGCGACCGCGGCCTACGTGAAGGAGTTCATCCTCGAGCACGAGTCGTCGGCGATCGGCCTCGCCGGCACCCGCGGCTCGGGGAAGTCGACGGTCATGCGGGCGCTGCAGAGCGATCCGGTGATGGCCGGGCCGGTGGTCGTCGTGCCGTCGCCGGTGCGCTACGACGCCGGGGACTTCATCCGGCTGCTGCTGGCCGAGATCGCCGGAGCCATCATCAGCCGGCAGCCGGACCGGCTGACCGACTGGCTGTACCGGTTCGCGGACCGCCTGACCTTCCGACGACTGGTGGCCGTCGCCTTTTCCGTGTCCTTGGTCGCTCTTGTCCTCAGCCTGGACGTTTTCCGCGGCTTCGCGTTCGGCCTCAGCGCCTTCCTCGTGGTCCTCTTCGCGGGCCAGATCCTCAAGGTCGTCAAGCGGCTCGACACCGCCACGCGGAAACCCCACGTGAAACGAGCCGTGGAACTGCTCCGCGACCTGCGCTGGGAAACCGAACGGGCGACCACCGGCAAGATCGTGCTGAAGTTCCAGTCGTTCTGGGAGTCGAGCAGGGAAAACGGCGTCAAGCTGAAGAGCCGTTCCCTCGGCCGGGCCGAGCTCGTCGGCGCGCTGCGGGACCTGCTGCAGACCTTCGCGGCCTTCAGTGAGAGCGAGCGCATGATCGTCTGCATCGACGAGCTCGACAAGATCGGCGAGTCGGCCGACCTGGTCGAGATCGTCAACGAGCTGAAGGATCTCTTTCACATCCAGAAAGTCCACTTCGTGGTCACCGTGTCCACGGATGCCCTCGACTCCTTCGAACGCCGGGGGCTCGCCGGGCGGGACGCGTTCGACTCGGCGTTCGACACGGTGATTCACACCCGGCGGCTGACGCTGGACGAGTCGCTCGACGTCATCCGGGCGCGGGCCACCGGGTTCCCGCCGATCGTCGCGATGCTTTGCCACGCCTGGTCCGGCGGGCTGGCCAGGGATCTGTTGCGCAGCGCGAGAGCGGCCGTCGAGCTGCAGCGACGCACCCCGCTGACGCCGTTGAGCATCGACACGATCACCGCCGCACTGGTGTTCGACGATCTCACCGGCGCGATCAGCGCGTCGATGCGCAGCCTCGACCCCGGCGACGACCAGATCGACACGCTCTGGGCGTTGCAGCAGGCCCTCGACACCGCTCGCGATGGCGACCTCGACCGGGCACTCCGAGCCGTGGCGGCGTTCGACGGGCTCCAGGCCCCGGTGCTCAAAGCGCTTCACTCGAAGGCGAAAGTCGGGCTGTCCCTGCTCCGGCTGGCCCAGGTCGCCCGGTCGCTGCCGCACTACTGGGTGGACGACGGCTCGGCCCTGCAGGGGGTCCGCAAGGCCGCCGGCGAACACGCGAACGCCATCGCGGCGCTGAACGAGCCTGCCCCGGTGCACGAATCCGCGGTCCGGAAGGCCATCCGGGACTTCGATCCGCTCGTGCTCGCCGCGCAGGCTTCGCCGGACGGACGCGAGGAGAAACCGACGGCGGCTGGGCGGACCGGATCCGCTCCCGGAAAACCGACTATCCGACAGGTTTCGCCCAGAACTCCGCCGTCGGCTTGACTTCGTCAATGGTCTAGTCCAATGATCTGTCCACCCTCGATCCCCACCGGGAGGACAGCTCATGCGCAAGAGCAGACTGGCCGCCGTCGGGCTCGCCGCCGCCACTTTCGCCGCCACCGCCGTCAGCCTTGTGCTCGGCGCTCCGGCGGCCACCGCGGCGTTGAGCAACAACTGGTACGCCGCGGCGCCGTACCTGATGCCCCAGAGCAACAACCCGCCCGATCCCGTCACCGTGATGAACGCGACCGGGCTCAAGGCGTTCCAGCTCGCGTTCATCCTGGCGCCCAACGGCGGCGGCTGCAGTCCCACCTGGGACGGCACCGACCCGATTTCCAGCGACACCACCGTCGCCGCGGCGATCTCGAAGATCCGCGGGGCGGGCGGGGACATCTCCGTCTCCGTCGGCGGGTACGGCGGCACGAAGCTCGGCCAGACCTGCGGCACGGTCGCCGCGACCGCGGCCGCCTACCAGCAGGTCGTCACGAAGTACTCGCTCAAGGCCATCGACTTCGACCTCGAAGAGCCCGAGTACGAAAACACCGCGGCCATCGCGAACGAGCTCGGCGCGGCGAAGACGTTGCAGGCCAACAACCCCGGCCTCTTCGTGTCGGTGACCATGCCGGGCACCGCGGCCGGCACCGGCTGGTTCGGCACCCAGCTGCTCGACCAGGCGAAGTCGATCGGGTTCACGCCCAACAACTTCTCGATCATGCCGTTCGACGGCGGCTTCAACGGCGGCTCGTCGCAGATGTCGGCGCTGGAGGCCCTGCACGGCCTGCTGATGTCGCACATGGGCTGGGACAGCGCGACCGCCTACTCGCACGAGGGTTTCTCGGGCATGAACGGCAAATCGGACGCGTCCGAGATGTTCTACACCGCGGACTTCCAGACGGTGTACGACTACGCGACCAGCCACGGCCTCGGCCGCTTCACGTTCTGGTCGGTCAACCGCGACCGCGCCTGCGTCGGCACGACCGACAACGGCGTCTGCAGCAACGTCCCGCAGAACGACTGGGACTTCACGAAGTTCAGCGTCCGGTTCGCGGGTGCGACGCCGCCGCAGACGACGCCGACCCCGCCGACCACCACGACCCCGACCACCCCGGGCGGCGGCTCGTGCACCGCGGCCGAGTGGGACCGGACGAAGGTCTACGTCAAGGACAACGTCGTTTCGCACAACAGCCACAAGTGGACCGCCAAGTGGTGGACGCAGGGCGAGGAGCCCGGCACCACCGGCGAATGGGGTGTCTGGCAGGACAACGGCGCCTGCTGATCGCCGCGCGTCAGAAGTCGAGGTGGGTGTTCTCGCGCTGGACCTCCGGGGTCAGCGCGGGCACCTCGACGACGTGCCGCCCGGCCTGCCGCAGCAGTTCGGTGCCCCGGGCGTCGACGAACACCGGCGGCTCGCGCCACGCGAACACGACGCGCGGGATCCCGGCGTCGAGGATCAGCTGCGTGCAGCTGCGCGGGTGCGAGCTCCGGTGGCTGCACGGCTCCAGTGAGCTGTACATGGTCGCCCCGGCCAGGCGCGGGTCGCCGGCGCACTTGGCGAGGGCGGCTTCTTCGGCGTGGTTCGCCGGGCCGCCCTCGCCGGAGTGCCCGGTGGCGACGACCTCGCCACCGGCGTCGGTGATCACGGCGCCGACGCGGAAGGTGTGGCTGGGCGGGCACTCGGCGGCGAGCGCGATCGCTTCCTTGAGCCGCCGGACGTCCGGTCCGCTCGGCTCGGCCGCGGCGCGGTACTCGAGGATCGCCATCCCCTGCAGTTCCCGCACGCCGGCCAGGGTGAGCGGCCGCGGGTAGAGCCCGGGCCCGACGAACCGCGGCGCACCCGGCTGCCCCACGAAGAACGGCGCGATCGCGAGCCGCAGCTCGTCGGCCAGGCCTTCGGTGAGGAAGCGGGTGTGGATGCCGCCGCCCCCTTCGACCAGCAGCTTCCCGATGCCGCGCTGCCCGAGGTCGTCGAGGACGCGGCCGAAGTCGGGCGGGTTTCCGGCGTCCACGACGGTGGCGACGCGCTTCAGCTCGCCGGCCGCCCCCGGTGGTGCGTAGACGATCTTTTCGGTGTCCCCCACGGTGAAGAACTGCGCCTCCGGGTCCAGCCCGCGCGTGGTCACGGTGACTTTGAGGGGCTGCTCGGGCTTCCCCTGCTCGACCCGCTGCCGCCGCAGTTCGGGCGACCGGACGAGCAGCCGCGGGTTGTCGGCCCGCACGGTTCCGGCGCCGACGAAGATCGCGTCCGCCTCGGCCCGCAACCGGTCCACGACGGCGAAATCGTCCTCAGTGGACAGCACGAGCCGCTCGGGCGAAGTGTCGTCGAGGTAGCCGTCGAGCGACTGCGCGGCGGACAGCAGAACGTGCGGCCGGGAGATCACCCGGACCAGTATGCCGTAACGCCTTCGGGGATCCGGGCGTCCTACGACGTATCCCCCGTCGAGCCCATCCCCCGGAGCTGCGAAGTATGACCACGCGAGGCTGGTACAAGGAACGGACGCTCACCACGGTCGACACGGTCGGCCGGGAGGTGTCGGTGACCACCGGGCTCACCCGCGACCCCGAAGGCCGCCTGGTCGCCGCGATCGCGATCAGTGACGGCCCGACCGCCATCTACCGCCACGCCGCCGACCAGGAAGCTCGGACGGAACTCCTGACCAACGTGACCGAGACGGTCGACGAGCTCAGGAAGCTGGCTCACGTCCCGCCGCGTTAGGGTCCGCGGCCCGGAACCGGCGGCGCAGCTCCTGCCCCGCCGGTGAATCCGGGTCGAACCCTTCGAGCGTGGTCTGAGCGCCGCCCGCGAAGCCGAGCGCGTTGTGGCAGCGGAAGCAGAAGGCGATCTCGAAGAGGACGCCTTCCGCACCGTGCACCCTGAGCGCGTACACCGGGTGGTAGCACCGCATCATCCCGGCGTCCGGGAGCTCGGAGACGAGCCTGACGAGCGCCTCCGCGTCCGCACCCGTCACCGACTCGAGGACGGGACCGGGAACGCTGGTCCACTGTTCCCATTCACGGTCACCCGCCACGCGGATCAGGTCCGCGCGCCGGACGTCCGGCGGGTCGATCGGCAGAAGCACCGTCAGGCCGGCAGGACGGCGTACTGGCGGACGTAGAGGTCCGTGTACGTCACCGGGCCGCGGGGACCGGGCACCTTGTCCAGGTTGATGCCGGTTTCCGGGACCGCGAGCAGCTTGAACCCGTCGAGGAGCCGGGTCGGCGCGTTCCAGAAGACGCCCGTGCCGGTGTAGCCGTCGAAGAACGCGTCGGCGGCCGACTCGTCCTCGGTGGCGATGCCCGCCGCGAGGCCCGAGGTCTGCTCGTTGGCGATCCCGACGGCGTCGGCGAGCGCGCCGACCTTGGCCACCGTGACGGTCGCCTCCCGGTCGGAGTCCAGCGCCCACTCGTAGCCGATGGCGTGCTCGTGCGGGGCCAGCGACGGCGTGACGCCCCGCTCGGCCAGCGCGTCCGAGATCGCCGGCCACACCTCGTCGTGGATGTCCTCGTGGATCAGCAGCAGGTTCAGCCGGTTGCACACCCCGAGCCGGTCGAGGCTGTTGTAGACCAGGTCACGCGCCTTGGTGACGTCCGCGCCGCGGTCGACGTACAGCACGCCGCCGCCGTCCGCGTGGGCCAGCGTGCCCACACCGTGGATCGCCGCCTCGGTGGCCAGGGCGCGGGTGCTGTCGCCGCTGCCGCGCAGGATCACCAGCGGCACCAGGTTCGGCAGCCGGACCAGCGCGGACGCCGCCTCCCGCTCCACCCGCGGCACCAGCTGCACGCAGTCGGCGTCGATCCCCGCCTCGGTCAGCGCGGGCGCGATGACGACCTCGCGCAGCCGCTGCGCCGAGCCGAGCGCGGCCGAGCCGGTGCGCAGCACGCCGCCGTTGCGCGACTTCACCAGCTGCGACGCCACGTCGACGGTCACGTTCGGCCGCGCCTCGTAGTTCGCGCCGATGACGCCGACCGGCCGCCGCCGTTCGACCAGCCGCAGCCCGCCGTCCAGCGTGGACACCTCGACCGAGCGCTCCTGGTGCGGCGCGCCGGCGAGCAGCCGCAGCTGCTCCGCCATGCCGGTGAGGCGCTCGGGGGTGATGGTGAGCCGGTCGAGCAGACCGGCGCTCATCCCCTCGGCCTTCGCGCGTTCGACGTCGGCCCGGTTCGCCTCGAGGATTTCCTCGCGGTGCGCGAGCAGCCGCTCGGCCATCCCGGTCAGCGCGGCGTCGACGGCCTCGGCGGAAGCGGCGGCGAGCGACGGCGCGGCCAGCTTCGCCGCCCGTGCGCACTCCTCCACGGCCTTGGCGACCTCGTCCATCGTTCGTCTCCCTCCGCGCGGACCAGCGAGAGACCAGTTTGCCGCATGGGCTCGCTCAGGTGGCCAGGGGCTCCAGGAGCCAAAGCCCGCCGGCGATCAGGCAGCTGACCGTCGCCACGGCGAAGACCAGCACCCACAGCACCGGCGGCACCGCGGTGAGCCGGCCCAGCTGGTCGGCGTCGGAGTCCCGCGCCTGGCCGCGACGGCGTTTCGTCTGCAGCTCGATCACCGGCCGCACGCCGCCGAACAGCAGGAACCAGGTCACCAGGTAGCTGAACGGCGCCTGCACCTCGACCGGCGCGACGAACGCGACCAGCGCGAGCACCGCGGCACTGGCGACGACGGTGAACACCCCGTAGGCGTTGCGCACCATCACCAGGACCCCGAGCAGCAGCAGCGCGATCAGCACGAGGACCGTGCCGACCAGGTCGTTGCCCAGCAGGCTGGCGAACAGCAGCCCCAGCACCGACGGCGCCAGGTACCCGGCCATCGCGGTGAACGCCATGCCCGGCCCCTCGGGCTTGCCGCGCGAGACGGTGACGCCCGAGGTGTCCGAGTGCAGCTTGATGCCCTGCAGCCGCCGCCCGACCAGCACCGCGGCCAGGGCGTGCCCGGCCTCGTGCACGATCGTCACGACGTTGCGCGCCCGCCGCCACGGCGAGCCGCCGACGAGGACGACCAGCAACGCCACACCGCCGGCCACCAGGGTGATCACCGCGGGCGTCTGGGCCTGCTCGAGCAGCGAGCCGGCCGACGAGGTGTCGGCGGCGGCCGTCCGGAGGGCTGACAGGGCGTCACCGGCCGGGCTGCCGAGCGCGAGAGGAACTGGCGAACTCACCCGGACACCTCACCACAGGCGACATCTGGCTACGGTGAGTCCCCGCCGATGGCGGTTTCGCGGGCTCCGGTAGTGGGTTCGTGGTGGTCTCCTTTCCGTCGATGATGGGTGGCGTCGAGCGATGGACCGGTTCGAGACGAAGAGCTTCGCCCTGATGCCCGGTCAGCGGGTCGAGGCCAGGGTCGTCAGCCACCACCCGTGGGGCGTGCTCGTCGAGATCGCTGGACACGAGGACGACGGCCTGTCGGCCTCGATCGACATGATCGAGCTGTTCGCTTCGCGCACGAGCAGCCACGAGGAACTGCTCGCCCTCTTCCCGCCCGTCGGTTCGCGGGTCGAGGCGGTGGTCCAGCGGATCAGCCGGTGGCACCCGCCGGTGTCGGTGCGCCTCAGCATCCGCGCCGCCGACCTCGAGGCGTTGACCTGGCCGTGCGACTTCTGCGGCGAACGGACCACGCTGAGCCCCGGCGGTGACGCGCTCGTCCTCGACTCACGCAGCAACAACGGCCCGGGCAGTCACACCCTCGTCGTCCACCGGCAGTGCCTGGCCACGCGGATACACCCGCACAACTCCGGCGAGCGAGCACGGGCGCTCAAGATCGGTGAGGCTGAGGCTCCTTTCGTGTGAGGGTGGGCTCGCACCTGCGGACAAACTGCGGGCCGCGGCAGCCGCGGCGCGGGGACAGCACGCCGGGGGAACCGCTCGGCCGGAAACGGCCCCGCGGTGCGCGGGCAGGCGCGCCGGCACCGGCTCGTGCCGGCACCGCTGCGCTCGGGAACGGGCGCGGACGCCACCGCCGGAACCGCACACCGCCCGGGCTTGGGGACGAACCGCGGGCCGCGGCAGCCGCGGCGCGGGGACAGCACGCCGGGGGAACCGCTCGGCCGGAAACGCCCCGCAGCGCGCGGGCTGGTGCGCCAGCCGCCACCGGCACACCGGCACTGGCTGCGCTCGGGAACGGGCTCGGGCGCCACCGCCGGAACCGCACGCCGCCCTGGGCCCGTCCGAGAACCGCCCGGGCCTGGGGATGAACCGCGGGCCGCGGCAGCCGCGGCGCGGGAACAGCACGCCGGGGGAACCGCTTGGCCGGAAACGCCCCGCAGCGCGCCAGCCGCCGCGACTGGCACGCACCGGCACCGGCTGCGCTCCGGCAAGGCGCGGTGAGCCACCGCCGGAACCGCACACCGCCCGGGCCCGCACGAGAACCATCCGGGCCCGCTCCCGGCGGATCACGTCATCGGGACTCCCTCAACCGGGCCTCGCCCTCGACGCGGAACAAGAACGACACCCAGCTCCGGAACGGGGCCCACGCCTCCGCGATGTCGGCCAGCTCCGGCACGCCCGCCTCCGGCAGGTGGTAGGCGGCGCGCATGATCTCGTGGAGGCGGCCCTCGTCGCGGGGGAAGATGTCCGGGTGGCCCGCGCCGCGGATCAGGATCAGCTCCGCGCTGAAGCGGCCGATTCCGGGGAGCAGCCGCAGCTGGTCCAGGGCTTCGTCCGGGGGCATCGCGCGCAACGTCGCCGCGTCCAGCGCTCCGGCGGCCGCCGCCTCGGCGATGCCGCGCAGGCGCTGCACCTTCTGGCCCGACAGGCCCGGCATGAACTCCAGCTTCGCCAGGACCGCCGGGGGCGGGAACGACGCCAGCCGGCAGCCGCCGACGTCGACCTCCGTGCCGTGGCGTTCCTCCAGGCGGCGGCGCAGCCGGACCGCCTGGGTCATCCAGACGCGGTGGCTGAGCACCGCCCAGCACGCCGCCTCGTACGGCGAGGCGAACAACACCGGGCGCAGGCCCGGGTGCAACTCTCGCAGCAGGGACACCACGGGGTCGCGGGCGCCGGCTTCCGCGAACGCCGTGCCGTCGACGTCCAGCGAGCACATCCGCCGCACCTGGGCCAGGACCGCCGCCGCGTGCTCGGGCGGGCCGTGGACCTCCACCGCCACCTCGCCGGGCGATCTCTGGCGCAGCACCGCTCCCACCGGCGCCCACACCCCCTCGAGCGGGAATGCCACACGCAGCGCACCCGCCTCCGCCGCCGGCTGCCCGGCCGGGGCGAACCCGGTCAAGAAACGGGCCGCCGCGGCGAGGTCGAACTCGCCCTGCACCGTGATCTCGCTGTCCAGCATCGAAGTCGTCATCTGTCCTCCTCGGATCGGGAACCTCGCCTGCGACGCTAGGAAGGACCACCGACAATTCCGGGCTCGAACGCCTGAGCCCGCGCATTGTTCACTCGATCGAGTGCCCGAGATTTGACATACTCCCGGTATTCGAACGACAGGAGGGGCCATGCCGGCCAGCCGAACCACCGCCCTCGAGCGGCTGAACGCCCTGCTCGAGACGCCGGCGCAGACCACCGGCGGCTACCTCGACCTGCTGGGCACCGCGGACCAGGCCGGTCCCCCGACCGGCCTCACCCAGCGGCTGATGCGCACGACCCTGCTCCCGCAGGTCTACGAGCGGTACTGGCGCCCCACCCTCGGCCGCGCGCTCAAAGGCCCGTTCGGGCCGAGCATGGCCGGCGAGGTCCGCCTCGCCACGAAGCTCCTCGCCCTCGAACCCGGGCAGACGGCGCTCGACGTCGCCTGCGGCACCGGCCGCTTCACGCGCGCGTTCGGCGCGGCCGTCGCCCCGGGCGGGCTCGCGATCGGGCTCGACGGCGCCCGCACGATGCTCACCAAAGCCGTCGCCGAGGACAACCCCGGCACCGTGGCCTACTTGCGCGCCGACGCGGTGCGGGTCCCACTGAAAGGGTCCACTGTGGACGGCGTCTGCTGCTTCGCCGCCCTCCACATGTTCGCCGAACCGGAAGCCGCACTGGACTCCTTCGCGCGCGTGCTGAAGCCCGGCGGCCGGATCGTCCTGCTGACCAGCGCCCGCCGCGGCTGGCAGCCCGCGCGTCTGATCGACTCGGCCGGCGGGATCGTGAGCGGGCAGAAGATGTTCGACCGCGGCGAAATCGCGGCAAGCCTGCGCGCCCGCGGCTTCTCCGGGATCACCGAACGGTACGCGGGCGTCACGCAGATCGTGGCGGGCCGGCTGGGCTGAGCGCCGCGGATTGTCGGACCCGGCGGTTAGCATCGCCCCATGACCCACGCCGAACCCGTCCCGCCCGACGACAGCTACCTGCGTTCCCTGGTCGAGGCGACCGCCGACGCCGTCGCGGCCGCCGAACCGCTGTCCTCGCCGCACACCGGCGCGGACGAGGCGACGCGGGCCGAAGTGACGGCCGCGGTCGAGCACGGTTCACCCGATCTGGTGGCGTTGAGCCAAGATCTGCACGCGCACCCGGAGGAGGGGTTCGCCGAGCGCCGTTCGGTGCAGGCGCTGGCCGACCTCCTGAAGCGCCACGGCCACGACGCCACCATCGGCGTCGGCGGGCTCGAAACCGCACTGCGCGTCAGCACGCCCGAGCGGGACGGCCCGCACATCGCCGTCCTCGCCGAGTACGACGCGCTGCCCGGGCTCGGCCACGCCTGCGGCCACAACGTCATCTGCACGACCGCCGCGGGCGGGTTCCTCGGCGCCGCCACCGTCGCCGAGCGGCTCGGCGGCCGGGTCAGCCTGATCGGCACGCCCGCCGAGGAAGGCGGGGGCGGCAAGGAAATCCTGGCCCGCGCGGGCGTGTTCGACGACGTCGACGCGGTGATCATGCTGCACCCGTTCAGCCACGACATCGCGCTGCACCCGTTCCTCGGCCGCCGTCAGCTGGAGATGGTCTTCCACGGCATCGGCGCGCACGCGTCCGCGCAACCCTTCATGGGCCGCAACGCGCTCGACGCCGCGGTCGCCGCCTACCAGGGCGTTTCCGCGCTGCGGCAGCAACTCCCGCAGAGCGACCGCGTCCACGGCGTCTTCACCGACGGCGGCGCCCGGCCGAACGTCATCCCGGCGCGGGCCGCGCTGCTGTTCTACCTGCGCTCCCAGAACCCCGAGACCCTGCGCGACCTCGCCGCGCGCATGAAGTCGATCGCGGAGGGCGCGGCGGCGATGACCGGCTGCGGTGTCGAGCTCACGTGGGACGCGCAGGCCGCCTACCTCCCGATCCGGTTCAACACCGCGCTCGCCGGCCGCTGGACGGCCAACCAGCTGGGCACCGGCCGCAAGCCGCTGCCACCGGGCATCGTGCCGGAGTCGCTCACGGGATCCACCGACCTCGGCAACCTGTCGTTCCGCATGCCCGCGCTGCACCCGATGCTCGCGGTCTCGGGCCCGACGGTCGCCTTGCACACCAAGGAGTTCGCGGCCGCGGCCGGTTCGGAGACGGGCGACGCGGGCGTCCGCGACGGCGCTCTGGGCCTGGCCCTGACCGCGGCGGACTACCTGGGCGACGCCGAACTGCGGAAGGCGGTGCACGACGAGTTCGAAGCGGCGGGAGGAGCACTGGACGTGCCGTCGTTCTTCGACTGAGAACCGCCTGAGTTTTCTCAGCTGATTCTTCTCAGCAAAGCCTGAGGTATTTCCACAGGCTGTTCACAAGCACGGGCGCGAACCTAGGGCCATGACCGAGAACGAGAGTCGGCCCGGCCCCGCCTCACCCGGTGGGCACCAGCCGCACCAGAGCACCCCGCAGTACGGGCCGTACGCGCAGCAGCAGTACGGCTACCAGCACCAGGCCGCGCCGAACCCTCTGTTCACCCCGCAGCCGCCGCTCCAGCAGCCGGGCCAGGCACCCACGGCGCTGAAGACCAAGCCGCGCAGGGGAGGCCGCGTGGCGCTGATCGTCAGCGCGACCGCCCTCGGCGCCGCGCTGGTCGGCGGCGTCGGCGGGGCCGCGATCGTCGGGCTCACCACGAACTCGGCGGACGGCACCACGACGTCGGTGAGCGCGCCGGCCGCGAGCGGGCAGCCGGTCTCGAACTCGACGACCGGCGACGTCAGCGGTGTCGCGGCGAAGGTGACGCCGAGCGTCGTCCAGATCAACGTGACCACCGACCAGGGCGAGGCCATCGGTTCCGGCGTCATCCTCACCGCGGACGGCCGGATCCTGACGAACGCGCACGTCGTCGACGGCGCCCGGAACGTCGTGATCACGACGTCCGACGGCAAGAAGTACCAGGCCAGCGTGGTCGGCGCGGACACCAAGGCGGACATCGCGGTGGTCCAGGCCCAGAACGCGAGCGGGTTGACGGCCGCGACCTTGGGCGACTCGAGCAAGCTGGTCGTCGGCCAGTCGGTGGTCGCGATCGGCTCGCCGGGCGGGCTGCAGAACACCGTCACCACCGGCATCGTCAGCGCACTGAACCGGAACCTGTCGGACATCGGCGAGGGCCAGCAGCAACAGCAATCGCCCTTCAGCCGCACCTCCAACCAGGCCGAGAGCTCGCCCAGCTACACCGCGATCCAGACCGACGCCTCGATCAACCAGGGCAACTCCGGCGGCGCGCTGGTCGACGCCCAGGGCAACGTCATCGGCATCAACTCGGCGCTCTACAGCCCGTCGGCCTCGGCCAACGGCTCGGCGGGCAGCGTCGGGATCGGCTTCGCCATCCCGATCAACGACGCCAAGAAGATCGTCGACCAGATCGTGAACAACTAGGACGCGGACGGGCCGTGGTCGGGGCGGTCCGTCCACCCGCTTCGGGGAGCGGGGAACCGCGAAGGCCGTTTCGAGAGTCAATCGGGGGCTCTCGAAACGGCCTTCGTGCTGGCTCAGAGTGCGTAGCTGAGGACCAGCGTGTGGTTCTGCTCGGCGTCCAGCTCGATGTTCGCCGTGCCGGAGATCCCGGCCAGCTCGCCGAAGCCCGAGCCGGCGAGGATCTTGAGCGTCAGGCCGCTGTCGTCGGCGGTGTGGTGGAGGACGAAACCGCCCTTGCGGCCGTCGACCGAGACGGCAAGTCGCTCGAAGGCGACGTACGCGCGCGAGGTGGCGTTGGACGCCGTCAACATCTCGACGGTGCTGGTCCCTTCGATCGCACCGGTGAACGTCTTGGCGATCGCCACCCGGGCGAACTCGGTGCCGCCTGCCTCGTCGGTCGCTTGCGGCTCCCACTTGTCGAGGACGAACGACGCGGTGGCGGTGCTGGTCATGGCTTTCCCCTGTCTCGATGGTGGCGCCAGCTTCGCAGCGATACCTGACAGGTCGCGTCAGGTTTTCTCACCGCCGCCGGTTGCCGAACAGCCCGCGCGTGATCTCCCGGCCCAGCGCGCTCGCCGCGGACCGCATGAACGACTTCACCGCCGGGTTCTTCATCGCCGACTCGATGAAGCCCGGATCGTCCTTCTCGGGCGCCGGAGCGGCCGGGGGCGGCGGAGCGTCCGGGGGCGGCGGAGCGTCCGGGGGCGGCGGAGCGTCCGGCGCCGCCTCGGGCGCGGGCGCGGCGACCTTCGCGGCCAGCTTCTCGTAGGCCGACTCCCGGTCGATCGTCTCGCCGTACTTCGCGTGCAGGTCGGACGACGCGACGGCCGCGGCGACGGCGTCCGCGCCGATCGAGCCCATCTTCGACCGCGGCGGCCGCAGCCGCGTCCACGCCACCGGCGTCGGCGCACCCCGCTCGGACAGCACCGTGACGATCGCTTCGCCGATGCCCAGCGACGTCAACGCCGTGTCGAGCTCGTAGAACTTCGTCTTCGGGTAGGTCTTGACCGTCTTGGCCAGCGCCGCCTGGTCGTCCGGCGTGAACGCCCGCAGCGCGTGCTGGATCCGGGCGCCCAGCTGCGAAAGCACGTTGTTCGGGATGTCCGTGGGCAGCTGCGTGCAGAAGAACACGCCGACGCCCTTCGACCGGATCAGCTTCACGGTCTGCTCGATGCGCTCGAGGAACGCCTTCGACGCGTCGTTGAAGAGCAGGTGTGCCTCGTCGAAGAAGAAGACGAGCTTCGGCTTGTCGAGGTCGCCTTCCTCCGGCAGCTCCTCGAAGAGCTCGGCCAGCAGCCACATCAGGAACGTCGAGAACAACGCCGGCTTCGACTGCAGGTTGTCCAGCTCCAGCAGCGTGACGACACCCTTGCCGTCGTTCTGCCGCATCAGGTCGTGGACGTCCAGCTCCGGCTCACCGAAGAAGTCCTCCCCGCCCTGGGCCTCGAGGTTGGACAGCGCGCGCAGGATCACCCCGGCCGTCGCCGCCGACACCCCGCCGATGCCCTTGAGGTCCGCCTTGCCCTCGTCACTGGTCAGGTGCGTGATCACCGACCGGAGGTCCTTCGTGTCCAGCAACGCCAGCCCGCGCTGGTCCGCCCAGTGGAAGATCAGCCCGAGCGTCGACTCCTGCGTCTCGTTCAGGCCCAGCACCTTCGACAGCAGCACCGGCCCGAAACTCGTGATCGTCGCCCGGATCGGCGAGCCCTTCCCGCCGGTGCCCAGCGAGAGGAACTGCACCGGGAACGCCGTCCCCGCCCAGTCGTCCCCCAGCTCCTGCGCACGCTTCGCGACCTTGTCGTTCGGCTCCCCGGCCGCGGCCAGCCCCGACAAGTCACCCTTCACGTCCGCGAGCACCACCGGCACCCCCGCCGCCGACAACTGCTCCGAGATCAGCTGCAACGTCTTCGTCTTGCCCGTCCCGGTCGCCCCCGCGACCAGCCCGTGCCGGTTCAGCGTCGCCAACGGCAGGCGCACCGCGGCCGCGGTGTCCGCCGCACCGTCGATCACCACCGCACCCAGCTCCAGCGCGGCGCCCTCACTCGCATAACCAGCGGCGATCTCGCTCGCCGGCGACCCCTGCTCCGTCACTCTCAGCTCCCCGATCGTGTGTCCTGCACCACACCGCGAGCGTAACGCGCCGTACGCGCAGGTAACGCCACTCCCATCCCCGTGTCGGGTTAGGGTCACCAGGTGACCGACCGCCTAGTCTGGATCGACTGCGAAATGACGGGGCTCGACCTCGGCAAGGAAGCGTTGATCGAAATCGCCGCCCTCGTCACCGACGCGGAGCTCAACGTGCTCGGCGACGGAGTCGACATCGTCATCCACGCCGACGAGGAAAAACTCGCCGGGATGCCCGACGTCGTCCGCGAGATGCACGCCCACTCCGGCCTCACCGAAGAGGTCCGCGCCTCCAGCGTCACCCTCGAAGAAGCCGAACGCCGCGTCCTCGACTACATCCGCGAGCACGTCCCCGAACCGGGCACCGCACCCCTCGCCGGCAACTCCATCGCCACCGACCGCGGCTTCATCGCCCGCGACATGCCCGACCTCGACGCCCACCTGCACTACCGCATGGTCGACGTCTCCTCGGTCAAGGAGCTCGTCCGCCGCTGGTACCCGCGCATCTACTACGCCAAGCCGGAGAAGGGCCTCGCCCACCGCGCCCTCGCCGACATCAAGGAATCCATCGGCGAACTCGACTACTACCGGCGCGTCGCCTTCGTCCCCCAGCCCGGCCCCACCAGCGACGAAGCCAAAGCCGCAGCCGCTGAAGTGCAAGAACAGCACCAAAGGTAACCCCCTGCGAACCCCGCGAGGGCACCCGCTACGATTACAGCCAACGAGGTGATCGCAAGCGGTTCCCTCGCTGATGGTGGGCGTAGCTCAGCTGGTAGAGCACCTGGTTGTGGTCCAGGAGGTCGCGGGTTCGAAACCCGTCGCTCACCCCATTGGCCCCAGGCTGGTCGGTTGCTTCGCAACCTTTCCTCAGCCTGGGGTTTCGCCTTTTTGTGGGGGTCGAACCCCCACGCCCCCGCCGGGGGCTTGCCCCCGGACCCCCGTCGTAGCGGTCAACTTTTGTGCGTTGGCGGGCTTAGCCAGGTGGGGCGTACTCCTGCTAGAAGCAGGAGGGCTAGGCCTAGGACTACGTAGAGGGCGTGGGCTGCTGCTTGGGCTGGTGGTGCGTAGTTCTCCGGGAGGACTACCAGGCCTACCAGGGGGATGTCTTTGCGGCCTGTTCCTACCTGCCAGGAAAAGAGGAGTAGGTAGGTTGCGGTGAGGGCTGCGGCTGGGTACCAGGTGCGGGCGTTGTGGGCGGCGGTTGCCGCCATTGCGAAGAAGGGGATGAACCAGACCCAGTAGTGGGTCCAGGTCCAGGGGGTCACCAGGACCATCAGGGCGCCGATCACGCTTACGGCCAGGAGTTCCTGGTTGTTGCGGTGGGCTCGGAGGGCTATCCAGAAGGCTGCTGCGGCCACCGCTGCTGCGATGGGGATCCAGATCGGGCCTGAGACGTCCGGGATGTCGAGGATTCGGGCCAGTGCGCCTCGGATCGACTGGTTTTCCGGGGCCGTTGCGTCGCTGTCGCCTGTGATGCGGGATGGGTCTGCGATGTTCGCAGCCCAGAACGCCGCTGAGTCCCTTGGGAGGGCTATGAAACCGGCCAGGACTGTTGCGGCGAACGTTGCCACCGAGACCGCTGCGGCTTTGAAGCGGCGTGTGAGCAGCAAGTAGACGACGAAGATCGCCGGTGTGAGCTTTATTGCTGCTGCCAGGCCCACTCCTGCTCCTGTCCACCAGCGGTTTCGGCCCGTCAGGTCGGCTAGGACCAGGAGGAGCAGGATCAGGTTCACCTGGCCGGCCGTGAAGTTCATCAGGACTGGTTGCAGGGGGAGGGCCAGTGCCGTGAGGGCTGCTGTTGCCGCGATGCGGCCGTTGTCCCGGGCGTAGCCGAGGCTTCCTAAGCAGATCCAGATGACTGCCAGCAGGGAGAACAGGTTGACCAGGAGGGCGAACAGCGGCAGCAGGAGTTTGGGGATCGCAGTCAGGGGGACGAAGAGGCCTGCCGCGAACGGGGTGTACTTGAACGTGCCGCCGATCGTCGGCAGGTGGGAGACGCCCTGCTCGTAGAGGGGTGTTCCCGCCCGGACCGCTTTGCCGGTGGCCACGTAGGAGCGGAAGTCTTCGAGGTAGACGCCGGCCGTTGTCCAGACTCCGGCCCAGACCGTGTAGCCCGCGAAGACCACGAGGAGTAGCGCTCCGGCCAGGATCGTCCACCAGGTGGGGGCGGGTAGTTTTCGCTCGACCGGTGAAACGGGTAACACGACCTTTGCCATCGGATCCCCCTCTGATGCGCGTCGGCAGTCTAGGCGGGGCAGGTGGCACACCCGGCGTTAGCCCGAACGTGGTAACCCTCACGACCAGGTGGCTCGGCATGCGCGTCCCGGCAACCCGGTGCACCGTGTTCTGGTGGAACGTTCACGGCCGAAGCTGCGCACCCGGAAAAAACTGCGGTACGAGGACATCACCGTCGTCGACCGATCCCTGCTCAAGCGGGCGGTGGGAGCCGCCGCGCTGGGCAACGCCATGGAGTGGTTCGACTTCGGCGTCTACGCCTACATCGCCGACACCATCGCCGAGGTGTTCTTCCCGCCCACGGTGTCGCCCGGCGTCCGGCTGATCGGCACCTTCGGCGCGTTCACCGCCGCCTTCCTCATGCGCCCCCTCGGCGGCCTCGTCTTCGGACCGCTCGGCGACCGCATCGGACGGCAGAAGGTCCTCGCCGTCACCATGATCATGATGGCGATCGGCACGCTCTGCATCGGCCTGATCCCCTCGTACGCCAGCATCGGCGTCTGGTCACCGATCCTGCTCGTCGTCGCCCGCATGGTGCAGGGCTTCTCCACCGGCGGCGAATACGGCGGCGCGACCACGTTCATCGCCGAGTACTCCCCCGACAAACGCCGCGGCTTCATGGGCTCCTGGCTCGAGTTCGGCACGCTGTCCGGGTACGTGCTCGGCGCGTCCGTCGTCACCGGCATGAAGGCGTGGGTCCCCCACGAGACGCTGCTCGACTGGGGCTGGCGGGTCCCGTTCCTCGTCGCCGGCCCGCTCGGCATCATCGGCCTCTACATGCGGCTCAAGCTCGAGGAGACCCCGGCGTTCCAGAAGCACGCCGAGGAAGCCGAGAAGCGCGGCCGCTCCGGCGAGCCGTTCTGGAAGATGTTCACCGACTACTGGCCCGCGCTGCTCATCTGCGTCGGCCTGGTGCTCGTGTTCAACGTCACCGACTACATGCTGCTGTCGTACATGCCGACGTACCTGTCCGAGCAGCTGCACCTCGACGCGACCCACGGGCTGCTGCTGATCATCGTCGTCATGGTCGTGATGATGCTCATCATCATGGTCGGCGGCCGGATCACCGACCACGTCGGGCGCAAGCCCGTGATGATGGCGGGCTGCCTCGGCTACCTCGTGCTGTCGTGGCCGCTCATGCTGCTGGTGCACGACGGCGGCCTCGTCCTCACGTTCCTCGGGCTGATGGGCCTCGGCCTGCTGCTGCTCTGCTTCGAAGTGTCGATGCCTTCGGCGCTGCCCGCGTTGTTCCCGACCGCCATCCGGTACGGCGCGCTGTCCATCGCGTTCAACATCTCGGTGTCGCTCTTCGGCGGCACGACGCCGCTGGTGATGCAGTCGCTGATCTCCGCGACCGGCTACGACTACTGGCCGGCGTGGTACCTGATGGCGGCGGGCGCGATCGGCGCCGTCGCGGTGTACTTCAGCCGCGAGACGGCGAACAAGCCGCTCTGGGGTTCGGGGCCCGCGGTGGCGAGCGAGGCCGAGGCGCGGGAGCTGCTCCGCACCTCGGCCAAGGACGGCTAGTTGCCGGCGGTGCGCCACTCGTCCCAGGACAGCTGCCAGACGCTCCAGCCGTCGGTCGGCTCCAGCTTCGGGCCGCCGCTGTTCTGCACGGTGACGACGTCGCCCTTCTTGGACGTGTCCATCAGCCACTTCGTGTTCTCGGTGGACAGGTTCAGGCAGCCGTGGCTGACGTTGCTGTGCCCCTGCTGCCGCACCGACCACGGCGCGGAGTGGTAGAAGATGCCGCTGTAGGACAGGCGCACCGCGTACTGGACGAAGGTGCTGTAGCCGCCGGGCGAATCCTCCGGCACGCCGTAGGTGGCGGAGTTCATCGTGTAGCCGGTGTGCTCGCTCATGACGGTGTAGGTCCCGGCCGGCGTGTTGTGCCCGGGCTTGCCCATGGACGTCGGCATGGTCTTGACGACCTGGTCGTTGATCGTGACCGTCATCTGGTGCGTCCCGCCGTCGGCGACGGCGACGAGCTTGTCCCCGACCGCGCCGCTGACGCTCTTGTCTTCCCGGCCGTAGCTGCCGTTGCCGAGCGGCTTGCCGTAGACGGCGGCGTCGACCTTGATCTTGGTGCCGCTCTTCCAGTACTCCTTCGGCCGCCACGTGACCTGCTTGTCGCCGGACCAGCGGAACGCGCCCTCGGTGGCCGGCTCCGCGGTGATCTTGAGCGCCTTCTCGGCCGCGGCCTTGTCGGCGACGTTGCCGGTGAAGGTGAAGATCAGCGGCATCCCGACCCCGACGGTCTCCCCCTCGACGAGGTTCACCGAGACCCCCAGCTGCCGCGCGGGCCTGGCGGTGCTGAAGCTCGACTCCGTCGTGACCGGCTTGCCGTCGCCACCGGTCGCGGAGGCGGTCAGCTTGTAGGACTTGCTGTAACCGAGCGGCTCGGCGGAGTCCCACCCGGAGCCGTCGGCCCGCACCTTCCCGGCGACGACCTTCCCATCGGCCCCGGTCAGCTTCACGTCGCCGACCTTCCCGTCGGCAACGGTGACGCTCACCGGCTCCCCGGGCGCGACGTCCTTCGCATCCTTCGCAGGCACGACCGTCAGCACGGCGGGCTTCGGCGCCGGCTTGGGCGCGCTCGAGGACGTCTCCTTCGCCGGTGGTTCACTCGAAGGGCTACTGCTGCACCCACCCAAGGTGAGGCCGATCACCCCCGCGGCCACCAGCAGCCGCGCCTTCACACCCCGCATGCCCACCCGCCTGTTTCGCCGTCGATGTCCGACTACAGTGTGCCCGACCAGCCGCGACACCGGGGCGGCAACGCCCGAACCCGGTTGAAGGGACCCCCCTGAAACGGGGCCTGAACGGGGTGCTAATCTTTTCCACGTCGCCGAGGGAAGCCTCCGGCAGACACCGGCGCCATTAGCTCAATTGGCAGAGCAGCTGGCTCTTAACCAGCGGGTTCGGGGTTCGAGTCCCTGATGGCGCACAGTCGGAAAGCAAAGCCCACCAACGGTTTCCCTGCAATATCGGGGTCGCTGCTGATGGGCTTTGCTCGTATGTGCAGCCCGGGTGCAGCCGACGTGTCGCCCCGGTTCAGTGACTTGGCGTCACCACCCGTGCCCGTGGTGACCCGCTGCGCTGCTGGGGCACCACCACCTTGTGGATCTTGACCCCGCGCTGGTACCCGGCGCGCCGGACGAGCTCCGCCGTCGCATCCGCCGCCTGCTGCGCCAGGCAGGGCAGGACGCTGGTGTAGGTGTCGGCGGTGAGCACGATGCTGGAATGCCCGAGCAGGGCCTGCACCACCCGCAGCTCGTTCCCGGCCGCCAGCGACAGGGTCGCCGCGCCATGCCTCAGGTCGTGGAACCGGATCGGCGGCAGGCCGGCCTCGTCCACCAGAGCCCGGAAGGTGCGGGAGACGTAGCTCGGGCTCCACGACCGGCCCTGATCATGAGAGAACACCCAATCGCCGGCCGGATCCTGCCGGGCGAGCCGGCGCAGCAGAGCGGTCGTTCCCCGGTCCAACGCGACGGTCCGGCAGCTGGCGTCGGTCTTCGGCAGGCGCACACCGCGGCCATCACGTTCAACCAGCTGCCGCACGACCGCCAGTGTCCGGTTCGCCAGGTCGACATCGCACCACCGCAGACCGACCGCCTCTCCGCGTCGCAATCCCAGCAGGGCCGCCACGTGATACAGCGGGTATAGCTGATGATCGCAGACCTGCGCGAGGAACCTCGCGGTCTGCTCGGCCGTCCACACCGCGACAGCAGGACGTTCCCCGGTCCTCCGCCACAGCTCGACCCGGGCTTCGGTCCACACCACCGCCCGAGGCCGACGCGCCGAGGGCAACTCCACCCACCGCGCCGGATTGTGCGTGATCAATCCACGCCGGATCGCGCCGTTGAGCGCAGCCCGCAGCACCTCACGAATCCGCTGCACCGTGGTCGGCGACAACGGCCGCGACCGCATCGCGTTCGCCCGCAACAGGGCCGTGAACGCCGCCTGCACCGTCCCAATCGTCAGCTCCGACAGCGCGAGCCCACCCAACCGTGGCTGCAGATAGTCACGGATCAGTTGCTCATACAGCTGCCGTGTCGACGGCCGGAGGGCGCTCCTCGTCGCCAGCCACACATCCAGCCACTGGCCCACCGTCACCAGGGCCCGCCCGGGATCCACGTCGTCGCCCAGCCAGAACCCCCGCGCACGTTCCGCCGCGGCTCGCGACGCAAACCCGCCGCGCTGCACCCGCCGACGACCACCGTCCCGGCCGGCCGCCAGTTCAACCGCGAAATACCACCGTCCGTGACCACGCTCACCCAGCCGCGGACAACGCAACCCCCACCGGCGACCATCATCCGGATTGACACAACCACACCTTTTGAACACCCGCCCACCTGATCGCTTCGTCATGCTTCCTCCGTCCACAGAGCAGATCAACGCATCAACGATGCGCGTGTCATGAGCGACTCTCTAGTTGGACGACGCGACGAACTGCGCGAAAGCGTCCAGCACCTGCGAGCCCGGACATCCGAGGCAAGGCGAAATGAGGTGTACCCGATACCGTCGGCCTACACCCACTCACTCGTCGCAACTGTTCGACCGGCCCAGGACGCACAGACTGTGTGATCGCCCGAGCTGCAGACGGTCACTACCGTCAACGTTAGTTGCGCACCAGAGGCGAGATCGCCACGCGCGATCTAGTCGCGCAGGTCCGTGGCGGTCTGTAGTGACGGCCAGACGTCACGGGTGCGGGCAAGCCCGGCTCCTCGGGGCGTCGTAGCCACAAGGGCAGCTCGAAGACACGAAAGGCGGGGTGCAGGCTCAGCGATCTGTTGATCATTGCCGGAGAATCACCGCTAGCCGAAGATTTCTCACCTGGGCCGTCGCACCTGCCTAGCACCAATCTCCGGCGGTCCCAGCCTGCGGGTGTGGGATGCGTCGGGTCGGCCACCAGGACAGCAGCCGACCCGGCGACATACCACTGCTTCTCAAACGGTCCGGCAGCTCCGGAACGACGACGCGGGCTTGGGGCGTGCCGGGGTCGTCGGGCGGCCGGAGCGCCGACCCTGACGCGGCGGCCAAGACGGCCGGCGGTCGCCCAATCGGCCGGCCACACCTTGGGAATGACGGATCTTCTGCACCTGGTTCTCCTTGATCTTCAATATCCTGATCTTTCCTGCTGGGATTCTCGCAGGTCACGTCATCGTTGCAGGTGTGCGGCGCCGGGTATTCGCCGCGGTCGTGGGGCGAACGTGGGTCGGACGTGGGTCGACGCGCTGGCCACCGGATGCGAAGTGGTGCGAGGATCTGGCATCGGTTCGGTCGTACCCAGTCGCCGAACAAATCTTCCCGATTGTCAAGAGGGGTAGATGGAAATCCGCCTTTTGGGCCCCTTGGTGGTCTGTGTCGACGGCCGCGATGTCGTCATATCGTCGCCGATCGCCAAAGGCCTGCTCACTGTTCTCGTCCTCGCTCCGAACCGCACGATGCGCCACACCGAGATCGTGACCAGGCTCTGGCCGCATGACCGGGCTCCGCTCGATCGGGTCCGCGAGGCGCGTCGAGCGCTCGGCGAACGGCTGCCGGCGGTCAAGCCCAGAAACAAGAACCAGCAGTGCATGATCGACCTTTCGGATTGGTCAGTCGACTTCATCCGGTTCACGAGCGGGCTGACGGAGGCGAAACGGCTCGAGGGTCAAGACCGGGTGGAACGTCTGCGGAAGACCCTCGCCGAATGGCGGTCCGAGCCGCTCATGGAGGCGGATCTCGAGAAGTTCGACCTAAGCCGGGAACGCGAATACCTGGACGACCTGCACCGAGCGGCCTCTTGCGAGCTCCTTCAAGCGATGTCGGACTGCGGCGATATGAAAGGGTTTCGGAATACGGTGCACGACATCGTCCGTCGTTGGCCTCACGACGTCCCGTTGCTGAGTCTGGCCACCGACGTCCTGGCCGATGCGGAATCGGGCGCCCGGGCGGGAACCTTCCTGGACGGGCACATCCGGGAGCACGGCGACCCGCAAGGCCGCCTGGCCGAACTCCGGCCCCGGTTCGGGCCGCCGCCACCGACCGCCGCACCGCTCGCCGCGGTTCCGCATCAACTCCCCGGCTGCGACCCGGTGCTGGTCGGGCGGCAGGCGGAACTGGACGCCCTGAGCGAAGCACTCGTCTCGACCGACGACGGCGACACTCGTATCGCCGTGGTCTCCGGCATGGCGGGTGTGGGCAAAACCAGCCTGGTCCGCACCTGGGCCAAGGGTGTCGAAGACGCCGCGTTCCCGGGAGGGACGTTGTACGCGGACCTCAACGGATTCGGTGCGCTCTCGCCGGAAAACCCCGAGCAGATCCTGGCGAGGTTCCTCAAGGACCTCGACGTCGAGGCACCTACGAGCACTCTCGACGGGTTGATCACGACTTTCCGAACGGCGACCGCGGGCCGGGCAGTCCTCGTCGTACTCGACAACGCCCGGGATTCCGCCCAGGCCAGGCCCTTGCTCCCTGGAGCCGGGTGCTCCGTAGTCGTCACCAGCCGCCTCCGCTTGGAGAGCCTGATCGCCCGGGAGGGGGCGCGGCCTCTCGTTCTGCGGCCCCTGGCGCGGCCAGAAGCGGTCGCGATGTTGTCCGGGTCGCTGGGTGCGGACAGGATGCGCCACGCCGGGCACCTGGTCGGCGAAATCGCGGAGTTGGTGGGCGGACTCCCCCTGGCCCTCGCCGTGGTGGCCGCGCGGCTGGCCAGGCACCCCGCCGACGCGGTTCGCTCCATCCGCGACGCACTCCGCGAGACCAAGACCAGGCTCGACGCACTTTCCCTGGGGCGCGAGCCGGACTTGGACGTCCGGGTCGCGTTGTCCTACTCCCACGACGGGCTGACCAGCGCGGCCGCCGAACTGTGGGCCGTGCTCGCGCTGCACCCCGGCCCGACGATCAGCCTGGACGCGGCCGCGGACCTGGTGGGCAGGACCTGTACCGCCGAGATCGCGGAGCTCGTCGCGGCACATCTACTCGACGAGCCGGTCTATGAGCGGTACGCGATGCACGACCTCGTCCGTGACTACGGGCTCGAGCTCGCCGGCCTCCTCGAGCCAGGTCGCATCGAGGAGGTCGCTTCGGCCGCCTTCGAGTACCTCCTTCACCACGCTTGGGCTTGCGACCGGGCGCTCGTGCCCGACCGGGAGCTGCCCATACCGACGCCGGCCAAGGGCGAGGTGGCGGTGCCGCCGAGTGCGCAGGACGCCATGAGCTGGCTGGATGCTGAGTATTCGACGATCACCGCTGCCCTGCGCGCAGCGGTCGAGAGCGGGGCCGACCAGTACACCTGGCTCTTGGCGATGACGCTGGTGACCTACCAGTGGCGCCGAAGCAAGTTCGCCGACGCCGACCGCTATCTGCGCGAAGCGGCCGAAGCAGCAGGGCGGGTCGCCGGCCCGGCTGACGAGGCAATGGTCTACCGCATGCTCGGTGGATCTCGCTGGAATATGAAGCAGTACACGCTGGCCGAAGGCGCGCAACGGCACGCCGTCCGGCTGAGCGAGCAGGCCGGCGACGAGCGCGGCCTCGCCTACGGACACCTCGGACTAGCGACCATCTACTTGGCGCGCGACGAGCACCCAAGTGCCCACGCCGAGTTCGAGAAGGCCCACATGCTGTTCCGACGGCTGGCCGACGAGACCGGCGAAGCCGACGCGCTCAGCGGCCTCGCGCGGGTCGCACTGGCCGAAGGCGAGCACGATCGTGCTGCGCAGGCATGTTCAGAAGCCCGGCAACGGTTCGCCCAGGTCGGCGATGTGAACGCCGAAGCCGCCGTGCTGGTGGTGCTCGGCGACGTGCACGCGGACCGCGGAGACCTGCCACGGGCCGCCGCGACCTACGACGTCGCGATCTCCGCCTACCGGTCCTTGACCCGGCGAAGCCACGAAGCTCGGACGTTGGTTCGCCTGGCCGAAGTTCTCCGGCTCGACGGCCGCCAAGACGAAGAGGAACAGGCCTTGCGCCGCGCCCGCGCGCTCTACGACGAACTCGGCGACACCGCTGCCTTCGAACAGATCGACAACGTCCTGACGAAGGCTCAGGAGGCGTTCTGATGACGCGCCAGCCAGTACCTGAGCACGGGGTCGGGTTCGCGGCCCGGCCGGGGTGGCGCAGCGGGGCCCGGGAGAAGCCCGGCCAGCTCTCCGGCGACTTCGTCCGCACTCTGCGGGCGATCGGCGGGGTCCCACGCGATCATGCGGAACCCCACTGCGCGCAGTTGCGGTGCAAGCGCCGCGATCTCGGCCCTCAGCCGGTCCGGGAATGGTGGGTCCGGGGCCGGAGGAAGCCCTGTCTCGTTGGCATAAGGAAGATTCATGATCGCCAGCTTGAACAGCAGACAACCCAGCGAAAACACGTCCGACGCCACGGTCGCCGGAGCACCTTGCATGACCTCCGGCGCGGAATACCCGACGGTGCCTTGGGGCGTGGCTGCCACGTCGCGCCGAACCGCGCTGCCCAGGTCGATCAGCCAAACACGCCCGTCAGGGGCGATGAGCGTGTTCTCGGCCTTGATGTCGCGGTGGAGCCACTCCCGCGCATGCAACTCACCGAGGGTTCCGCACAGCTGGGCGATGATCGCGGCCGTTCGCAAGGACGAAACAGCACCCTCATCGGCCGCGAAATCCACGAGGTCGCGGCCACCGACGTCCGGCATGACCACGTACTGCCGCTTGATGTGGTCGCCGCCGGGGCGAGCCAGGACCAGGCCCGGTACTTCGCTCAGCTGACCCCCAACGGACCCCTCGTTGAGGATCTCGTTGCCGTATTCCTCGTAGCTGGCGGTGTCCTCGAAGAGGCGGGGCATCTGGATCTTGAGTACGAGGTGCTCCCCTGTTCGCCGGTCCCGGACACGGTAGGCCTCGCCTGAATTCCCATTCCCGAGTACGCCGTCCACAACGTAGCGGCCGTCGACTACCTCACCCGGATGAAACATCCCGGAATGCTCTCACGGAAGAAGGAAGAAATGACGTCATGGCGCCCCCCGGCCGGGGTGTCCGGTGATTCCGGCCTGATCAAGGTCTCGGTCGGGATGCTCGGGCCAGCGCGGTATCGCTGCCCGGCGCGCGACGCACTGGCGGCCCGGCCGCGCTACCGGGCCGACACACCGGTGCCGCGCAAGCCAGAGGTGCTGGAGACCTTCGCGAATGGCCCGTTCATGGACGTGCTCGACCTCGTCGAGCACCAAGGAGCCACCGTCGAGGACGCCCTCGCGAAGGTTGCCAGGCGCTCGATGCACGATTCGGTCCGGCAGTGGACCAACCATGCCGTCGACGGTTACCGCAAGGCGTTCCCGCCCGGTGAGGACGACGCGCTGAAGCCTCTGCGTGAGCGATGGGTCTACGAGACCGTGCTCACCCAGCCTGACCAGCGAGGAGCGCGGCAGTACCGGATCACCGTCTGGGGTCGCTGCTACCGATCCGCCGACGGCACCCTGCGTGAGGTGCGGCTGCCAGCGAACCGCCTCGACGGCCGGGCGAGGACCGATGCCGAGATCGCGGTCGCCGCGCTCGTCTTGGCGGCCGGCGGCCCGGGCACACCACCAGAGCACGTCACGATCCGCCAGTTCGGCATGCTTGACGGCCGTTCGGCCATCCTGTTCGACGGCTCGCGACAGGCCGCACTCGATCTGTACGCGGTGTCGGGCCGGACGGCGCTCGCCCAGCTCGTCGACGCCGGAGACCCCGTCGTCTACCGGCCGGGTGCTGCGTGTGCGGATTGCCCGTTCGCCGCGGTGTGCCCGGAACTTCGCCGGACCCCGGGCCTCCTCGGCGTCCGAAACCGCCGGCGTCCCCGTCGGAGCTGGTCCGCCACTTCGGCGCGCAACCACGCCACCTGCCCGGCTCGTGACTACGGCCGCAGACAGCGTCTGCCCGTCGACCAGCAGGTCGAGCGCGGGCCGGCCGCCGAACGCGGGCGAGCCGTGCACCGGTACCTCGAGAACAGGCACGCTGGAACCGCGTGCCGCTGCGACACCCGGATCCCCGTGGACTGGGTACCTCCCGGTTTCAGCCTGACCGAGGAAGACCAGAAACTCGGCGCGGTGCTCCTTCGCCACCACGCGGTCGTTTGCCCGGTCCGCCACACGAGCAAGCCCGCGGACCTCCGGGTGGAACCCGACCTCGTCTTCGACGACACCGACGCCGACACGGTCGTCCTGGCCAAGCCCGACCTCCTCTATCACGACGGGACCGCCTGGGTCTGGCGCGAAGTCAAGACCTCCGCCTCGGGGCGCCGTGGGACACGACCATGGATCGAGCAGTACCCACAGCTCGCCCTCGCCACGGTCCTCGCCGCCCGCGCCGAATTCGGGCTGGGGATCGGCCGGGTCGAGCTGGAGGTGCTCCGTCCGGCGGGCGCCGACCTCTACACGCTCGACCCGAGAACGCCGGAGGTGCTCGCGCATGCCGAGACCGTGGTACGCAAGTCCTTCAGCAGTTGGCAGAACGACGACAGCTTCGTCCCCGTGCCAGGACGCCACTGTTCCGGATGTGAAGTGGCCCAGTGGTGCACCGCAAAGGAAACGACCGAGGGTGCAGGATGACGGACGTGACGACCTTGCTCCACCACGTCGCCCGCGGCGTGAACGCTCTGTCCGATCGCGACAGTGCGGGGCCGTCGGTCCCGCCGTACCCGGACGAGAGCCAGTACGCGCTGGACTTGGTCGTCAGGGATTGCCTCGACCACGAACGCACGCCCCCGGCCGGAATACCGGAGCTCATCCGGTGGTGCACGGACCTCACGGCGCAGCACTGGCCCGCTCCATTCGGGCCTGCGTACAGAGGTCTCGCCCTGGTCGATCCGGTCCACCGCACCCGGACCCGGGCTTGCGCCGAGCTTGCCGGGCTGGCGGCCGTCGCCGACGAGATCATGACGGAGACGCTCGCCGATCTTTCCGACAGTGAGGCTGCAGAACGGCTTCGATTCCTGCAGTCACATGTACTCGTCGGACCGGACACCCAGCGGAAGCTGTTCATGGAGAATCCCAGGGAAGCGCACGTCGTGAAATTCGTCAAACCCCTCTACCGGCCGGCCTCGGCAGCGTGGATCGTCCGGGGCCGGGTCGCCCTGTGCGACTGTGGACTCCCCGCCCGGACGGACGATCTTGCGGGTGAAGACATGAGGTGGTGCGAGCGGGAGACCTGCCCACCAGGTGGCCGGACAGCGCAGCGATTCCCGGCCGCCCGAGTGCTTCTGCTCCATCCCGCGCTCCGACTCTTTGTCACGTTACCATCCACATTGGACATCCGGGTTCTCGACGGCTTCACATCGACGGGAGTCCCGGTACGGACGGTGGATCGCCCCACGCAACGCCGTGAAGTCTGCTTTCCCGGCCAGGATCCACTGACTTTTCGGAGCTACGACCGGCTTGTTCCGTCCGCGTTGGCCCTCGATGCCGCAGCCGACGGCGTAGACGTCGCAGTGATCCCGGATGGTTCCGCGATGACCGCGCCGGCTGCTCGTCAGGCCTTCGCGGACAACCTCCCGCCCGGTTCGCGGGTCGTTCTCGCAACCGAGAGCGAACTGCTGGCCGGCGCGCTCGAAAGGAACCATGATGCGTGACCCCGGAGTCGTGCTCGCGCCTGTCTTGCGCGACCTCGAAGAAGCAGGCCTCCGCAAAGAGCAGGCGGCTTTGCTGTGCGATGTCGAACTGGGCCTGCTGCTCCACCAAAGAACGAATCCCGACGAGGCTGCGGGCGGGGCCTGGGTCTTGTTCTGCGGCATCCCGTACGCGCGTGGCCGTGGGCTCGCGAGCACCGAGGAGGCGACGACCGCACTTCGCTCGGCGCGCTTCACGCTCTGGACGTTGCGCCGGCGCACCGCCTGGCACGATGCCTTGGCCACCTATCAAGAACTGGCCCGGAAGTTCCGAGCCTTCGACGTGCCGCGGCCGGACGTCCGGATCGTCCGGCTGCCGACCGAAGGCATCGCCGATGACCGGTTCGCCTCGTACGGCCGGCTGCTGGCCGCGGCGCCGCCGTTCGAGGGGCGCCCGGCGACCTTCGCCCGACGCGGGCCACACCGGTTCCAGGCCGGGCGGGCGACGGTACGCGTCGACCTGCCCGACACCGGGCACCTCCCCCGGCCTGCCGCCCACGACGTCGACCTCCGTCCGACGGGCAACGGCGAACCGATAACCGTGGTCTGGAACGACTTGATCACGACGGCGGAGAGCATGGACGCCGTCGAGTGCCACCACTGGGCGCGCCGACTGCGTTCGGTCCGGCTCCGCACGAAGGGCGACTCGACCTTCCGCCCTGACGGCGCTTTCACGATCGCGGGCGTCGAGCACCTCCTCGGCATCGTCGGTGCGGGGAAGAGCACGCTGCGCGACGTGCTGACGGTGCACCTCGCCCGGCAAAGACGCCGGATCACCGTCGTGGTCGGGGATGTCGCCGAAACCCTGGCGCTGGTCAGGCTCTACAACGTGCACACCGGCGGCAAGGCGGCACCTGTCCTAGGCGCGTCCGGAAAGGAACGGCACGCGCAGCGCATGCACCGCAGGCTCACCGGTCGCGGCGAGGCGAACGTCCTCGCCCACGACGACGCCGGGTTCGGGTACCTCAGCACCTCGTGCACGGTGAACGCCCTCATCGGCGACCCGGACGACGTCCTCGCGTTCAACCAGGCGCCATGCACTCGCCTGCACCGTCGCACCGTTCGGTCCGACGCCAAACGGGAGTGGTCGACGGCGCCGGTGACGTGCCCGTACTGGGCGGGGTGCCCGCGGCACCGCGGTGCGCACGAGCTGGTCTCGGCCACCATCTGGGTTTCGACCCCGGCCGGCCTAGTGGACGCCTCGGTGCCGCGGCCGCAGAACGCCGAGAAGATCCGCTACCTCGAGGCCGCCTGCCGGCGCAGCGACTTGGTGATCATCGACGAAGCCGACCGCGTGCAGATGCAGCTCGACCGGATGTTCGCCCCCGCGGTCGCCCTCGTCGGCGGCTCGGACAGCAGGTCGCTGCTCGACGATCTGGTCAGCCACAAGAACCGGGAGTTGTTCGAGGGCGCCCGCACGCAGCTGTCCCACCACGACGTCGAGGACTGGACGGCTGCGGTGAACACGATCACGACGACGACCGACAGGTTGTACGCGATGCTGGTCGCCGACCGAGGCCTCCGCGACTGGGTACGCACGGGCTACTTCAGCGCCTGGACCTTGCAGCTCCGGTTGATCGAGGAACGCTACCCCGACGATATGGTCGACGCGAACGAGCCCCGTCGACAGCTCACGGAACTGCTCGACGACTTCCGTGACAACCCGTTCGGGGATCGCGCGGGAGCCACCAACCAGGAGCTCACGGCGCTGGTCAACGAACTGCTCACCACCGGGCGCCAGCCTGCGACCCGGCGGAAACTAAGCGACTTCCTGGTGAAGTTGTTCGACCTGCCCTCGAAGCTGTCCGAGTTGCAACTGGCCTACGACGAGGATCAAGGGCGACCCGGGCCGGCAGGACGCCGACACAAGCCAGCACCGGATCCCGCGGATTGGCTGGACGAGAAACGGCGCCAGTTCGAGTTTACCCTGCTGCTCTCTGCGCTAGAACCGAAGCTGGCCCTGATGAACGCGATGTGGCCGCGGGTGGAATCAGTTCTGAAACTGGGCTTCAACGACATGTACCAGCGGCCGCCGGACTACGGCCCGATCGTCCCGGAAGCGCCGATGGGGAACGTGCTGGGCTTCCAGTTCATCGTGGACGGACCGCCGAGGCACGGAGTTCAGAGCGGAGAGCTGCGCTACTTCCGGTGCAGCGGGATCGGACGGGAGCTGCTCCGTGCGCTGCCGGAGCTTCCCCTAGTGGACGGCCGTCCTGGTACCAACGTGCTCTTGATGTCAGGGAGCAGCTGGGCGGGCAGCTCCAGCCGCTACCACGTGCCGGTGCCCGTCGGCACCATCCTGCTCCCGGAGGAAGAACACGTCGAAGCCGTGGTCGACGGTACCGAAATGCGCTTCGAATTCCTCCGGAGCGGACGCGGCGCCGAAGCGCTGCAGCTGTCCGGCGCCGGTCTCGACCAGCGACCGGACGTCCTGAGCCGGATGGTGACGCGTCTGGGTGAGCACGACCACGACGGCAGCATCCTGGAGCGTGAGCTTCGCCGCTGGCCGGATGCCCGGCGGAGGATCCTCCTGCTGGTCGGCAGCTATGAGGAAGCCGAACGGGCGGCCAACGCACTGCACACCCTGAGCCCGCGGTGGCGGGGGCGGGTACTGCGGCTCGTGTCGGACGACGTCGACGTCACCATCGGAAGCGACGACGAAATGCAGGCGCCTGTTCTGCGCCGCGGCGATGTCGACACCCTTCGCCACACCGATGCGGAAGTGCTCGTGGCACCGCTGCTCGCCGTCGAGCGCGGGCACAACATCCTGAACGACGACAAGGTCGCCGCCATCGGCAGCGTCTTCTTCCTGGCTCGGCCCAACCCCCGACCCGACGATCTGGGGCTCGCCGTCCACACGGTGAACGACTGGCTGGTGCGGTTCGCCGAAACCGCCGAGTTCGCCGAACGGCTGAGCGAAGCGGCAGATCTGGACAAAGGTGCCCTCGCACTCCGCAAAGAGGCACGAAGTCGCTGGTACCGGGCCCTCGCCCGATCGCTCGCCTGGACCTCGCTGGGGTCTGACCGCGATTCGGTGACGTGGGACTTGCTGGTGCTCATCTGGCAGGTCATCGGCAGGCTGGTGCGCGGCGGGGTGCCCGCCCGGGTCGTGTTCGTCGACGCCGCGTTCGCCCCGGAAACAGCCGCGGGAAGGCCGGCCGACGAGACGCCCGAGACCAGCCTGCTGCACAACATCCACGCCGTGTTGACGCCCTACCTGACACCGGACTCCACTGTGCCGGCCCACGACCGCTACATCGTCGACGCACTCTATCGGCCGCTCTGGGCGGCGCTGGACCGTCTCCTCAACGACAGGAACCCGGAATGCACTCCTTGATCACGCCGTGCGCGTACGAGCCCGATCCCAGCGCCGGCCCGTGGGTTGAAGACTTCCACGTAACGACATTCGCCGAGCAGTGGCGAAGCGAGCTGACCGACCTGTGCGCACTGGGCTGGCGCAGCCGGGATCCGTTCGCCGGGCTGCCCATCCGGAAACTCGACGGCCTTCTTCGCGCCGTGGCGCCGGGAGTACTCGCGACCGGACGCGGCGCCGCTGCCGACAGCACCGTGCCGTGGCTCTACGCACGCGAGCCGCTCCCGACTGACGTCGTCCTCCCCGCGTTCCTGAGCTGGGTCGCCGCGCTCCGGCCCGAGACCGAGCACCAAACCGCTTCCCGCCGCGTGCTCGACGCCGTCCGGCAGACCGAACCGGAGTGGTCAACGTCTCCGGTGGAGCTGTCCGGCACCGACATCTCCCCGGGCGGGACGGCATCACCCCATCAACGGCTCTACGCACTGCTGCCGGAACTGCTGGCTCTACGCCTGGCAGAACGTCCTTTCCGTGCCGAGGGGCAGGATACGGACATGTGGTTTCGGGCAGTCCGGCTCGAGCACGGGGCCGAGCTCGTGTCGTGGCCTCCTCAGACATTCCGGAAGAACGGCCAGGACCACCACTACTCGGCTCGGTTGCGGATCACGCTCCACACAGTCCCGTTCGCGCCCTCGTTCCGGGTGCACGTGTCGTCGGGAATCCGCCGGTGGGTGACCCGCACCCCGGTCTGGATTCCGCGCGGTCGCGGCGCCACTGTCCTGTTCGACCTGCCGTTCCCCTGGGACGGAGAGACCGGGAAGCGCCGTGTCCGGCTCGTCGGCAATGCGATGAAGTTCTCCCCTTCCGACGGGCGCTGTATGTGGCGAGGCCAGAGCCCCGTGGAGATCATCGACGATCTCGACATCGTCCGGCGGTTCCCGAAACCCGACGACCTCATCGCGGACCCGCGCGCCTGGTTGGACGGACAAGGTGACGTCGCCGCGGCGGTGGTCCACAGCACCATGATGGGAAAGCACACGATCGGTGCCGGCCTGATGCCCGGGGAACGGGCTCACCTCGACAAGTGGGTCGAGGCCGGGCTTCGTCCGTGGCTCCGCCGGGTGCCATCGCTGACCCGCGCGTTCCGCGTCACCAAGCCAGTCATGCTCCCGAAGGTGCCTAGAAACGACACTGCTCGACGTGCGACGGTCGAAATGCGAGCGGTGTCCGCACGGAGGGCCACGCTGCGCGCTGCGTTGGCGGGAGCGCCTCTGCACGTCGACATCGTCACCGTCTACCCGGAGACCCGCGAGCATCTGCTGCGTCAGCTCGCCGAGTTGCTCGGGGTGACTGATCTCGGCGAAGGCAACCTACGCCGCTGGTCCGTGGATGGCCTCGACGTCGACCTCGTGCTGTCCGAGTCCGGTTCTCTCGCCACGGCGCTGAAAGCGCCGCCGGACGTGCAGGACAAAGGCACCGGGGCCGATGAGGCCCAGCGCGCACGACGAGCGTCCGTCGCCGCGCGGTTTCCTCTTCGCACGGGACGGCCGGGCCTCGCCTTGGTCGAGATCCCCGGTCCCGATCGGTTCACCAGCCCCGGAACAGACCCGAAGTTCGCCTTGCGCCTCGGGTTCGCGGACACCGGGCGGCTCTCCCAGTTCATCAAGATCGCCGAGGACGACGCCGACGATCAAGCGATCCGTGCCGACGCCGCGTGCCGAGACGGGCTCCGCCAGCTCGGCGCCTCGTCAGCGCCAGCGCACCGGGCAGGAACGGGAGTTCCGCAGAAACTCCAGTACGTCGCATTGTGGGTGGCGCGCAAACAGGCCACCGCACAGACGAAGCGCTCCAGTCGGCACCTCGTCGCGGTGCGAATCCGGCCCGCCGACCCGGAACATCCGGTCCGGGCCTGGGACGACCGCGCGCAGGACTGGATTCCCTACGCTGACTTCCTCGTCTCGCTCGCGGCCGGCTCAGATGCCGAACCCAACGCTCTGTGGCGGCCTCCGACGGCCGAGGACGAGCGCACCGACGTGGAACGGCGCGTGCGCGCCATTCTCTTCCAGGTCCGGGACCGGCCGACACTCCTGATGGCAAACGCCGGAAACATGCGGGACTCGTGGCGGTGGCTGAGCAATCGCACCCTGGTGCGGGACATGCTCGGCTTCGCGAGAGAACCGGATCAACGATTGGGCGCTTTCGGCGAGCACCTGCGGGTTGTCCTGCTACGCGACCGCAACGGCAGGGACGAGGTCCCGCAGTGGTATGCGCCGGGGAAGGACAACGACACGCCCGGCTTCGGCACCGGCCTCTGGGCGTCGCCGGACGCTTCGCTGGACAATCGGGTATTCGCGAGCACGGCCGACGTTCCCAGCACCTTTCCCAAGATTGCCCGTGGGCTCCGCAAGCTCGGCCGGGAGCCTGGCCGGGCTCCCTCGGCCACGGTGACGGCGTGGAACCCGCAGTACCTTGAATTGACCGTCCTGGGTTGCCCATCGCAGGACACCCCAGTGACGTGGGCAGCGATCACGCACCAAATGAGGTTCCATGACGACTACGTCCCGCTGTCACGTCCACTGCCGATGCACCTGGCGAAGCTCGCAGAGCAGTACCTGAATCCGCAGCCTGCGGAAAGAGATTCGCCAGAATGACGACATGTGGTTGTCGCCGGTCGGCACTGCGGCGACAACCACACAGGCGCAGTCGAATTGCTGCCACCCCTTTCTTAGTCGTCGACAGACAACTTCCTCCTCCTGAACGCCTCCAGACACTCTTCCGAGACAGCTGCCCCCCCCCCCCCATTTACTCATGTGCCCGCCGGCGGTGGACGCTACTCGCGACCACCCCTTGACAAGAAAAACCTCCGCGTCCGCAGCTCTAGATGCATATACGACAGCCGCCGGCGCCGTCGTAGTTTTCCAGCTGCCGCCATAGCTCGGTCAGCTCGTAGTTGTGTGCCAGGGCCAGCCGAGCAGTCCATCGTTGATCGGCTTGGGAAGGCGCACTCCTGAGTGCCATGCCGATATCGGCCAAGGGGCGATCCACCTGCTGGGTCTTCGGGGGCCGACCGACGCGATCGTCGTCCTGGAGCAAGCACCCCAGGTTGGCAGGTAGGGTCGGTAAAGGAAACCGGTCAGCCGACCGTCACAGGAGCGCGATCATGACCAAGAAGTTCCGGGACCTGTTCAGCGCGGTGGTCCCGGCAGACCGGCTCGACCGCCTGTTCGCACAAGCGGCCACCGGCCCCGGTCACGAAGCCGCCCGGGCGCTGATGAACGGCATCTTCGAGAACTTCGTCGACGTCGACGGCAGCTTCGTCAAGGAGTTCCAGTCGACTGGGTTCTCCCCGCGCGTGCTCGAACTGGCGCTCTTCGCCTACCTCGAGGAGCAGGATCTCCCGCTCGACCGCAGCGCGCCCGCACCCGACTTCGTCGTCCGAGGCGACCACCCGGTCGCGATCGAAGTGACCACCACCAACCCTGCCCAGGATTCGCGGCCGCTCGGCACGCAGGTGGCACCGTCGTGGCTGCCGGACGACCCGGACGCGGCCGATCAGGAGTTCGTCTTCCAGCTCGGCAAGGCTCTCCGCCGGAAACTGACGCACGGTGTCGAGAAGGGCCGTGCCTACTGGCAATTGCCACACGTCGAGGGCGTTCCCTTCGTGATCGCCGTCGGTGCCTTCCATAGCGAACACGCTCAGATCCACCCCGACGGCCTGCTGGCCCGCTACCTCTACGGCTTGGACCAGACCTTCAGCCACGACGAAGTCGGTAATCTCGCCATCAGCCAGCATGAACTGACTGAGCACCGCTGGTCGGCGAGGCCCAAACCCCTTCCGAGCGGTTTGTTCAAGCAGCCCGAAGCCGCCGCCCTCGCCGGTGTGCTGTTCAGCAACTCCCACACCATCGGGAAGTTCAACCGCATCGGTGTCGAACAGGGCCTCGGCAACGACGAAACCACGCTCGTGCGCGTCGGCACCTGCTACGACTACACGCCGAACTCCGCCGGCCCCGCCAAGTTCGCCTACGTTGTGGGCGAACGTCCCGACGAGCAAGAGACCTTCGCCGAAGGGCTGACCTTGTTGCTCAACCCCTGGGCAACGAATCCGCTCGACCCCGAAGCCCTGCCGGGGATCGTCGTTACGGCCCCACGGGACGGCGACGGTCTCTTGGAGTCCACGTTTCCCACCGGGTTCCGGCCCTTCACCTCGAAGACCATGGTGCTCGAGGTATCGAGCGACGAGCCCGCGACGGAGGCCTGAGCCTCAGCTCGCCGGGACTGAGGGTGGCGTTGGCAGTTCTGCGCCGCATCGACGGTCTGCCGCGCGGATGTATCTCCCCCGTTCGGAGCCTGCGTCAGCCGGTCCAGCGATTCGCCCACACCTCCGCGCGGATTCCTTGACAGGCTGGGCATTCGCCGTCCCGGCTGTAACGCCGGACGCCGGCGGGCGCGTTCGCGGGAGCGAGCAAGTTGGTCACGAACCGGGCGTTCTCGCCGGCCAGCGGAACGCTCGCTGCTATGCGCTCCGGGTCGCCGGCACGTGCTACCGCGTCTTTGAGCACTTGCCCGGCCAGCAGCACCCCGGCGAGGACCGACATGAAGCCGACGGAGAACTGTGCGTCTCGGCCGTCGGAGGGACGCAGGCGGTCGAGGAGCGCATCACCGATCCGGCCGCAGCCGCCGACACGGCCCCATTCCCGCACCTGTGCCGGGTTGGCGCCGACGGCCGCGGCGTGCGCGGCGACGTCGTTCTCGTCCATGTTCGCGATACGGGACCGGACCTCGCTGTCCGGGGTCACCTTGCGCGGCGGGTTGAAGCACCGCAGGCACGCGGTGCCGGCCGTCGGGTCGACCCTCAGCATCTCAAGCCTCAGCCCGGACGTGGCCGCCTGAACCGCGGACGCGGGGTACTTGTCCTGCAGCGCCTGCCGGGCCTCAGGGGTGTCAACGGCGCTGATGAGGTGGCTCCGGGGCTCGACCAGGTTCTCGGCGGTTCCGAAGATGCCTTCGATGACCAGGCCGTGCCGCCCGCTCAGCCGGTCTGCCGCAACGATCGCCTTCGGGCGGTGGAGATCGGTCCAGCGGAACGGAACGCACCTGCTCAGGTTCGTGTCGTCGATACCCTCGAGGTCGGCGTCGGCTGCGCGGATCGTGCCGGCCACCTCCGGGTAGGCCCACAGCGTGACCAGAAGCGCGGTCCCGACCGCCCCGACGCCTGCGAGCACGTGGTCCAGCTCCGCCGCCGGCTCGCCGGGGTCGACGGTGGACTGGGTGAGCGTCCACGCGTTCAGCACGACGGCCTGGATGCGGTGATCACGAACGCGGGCGTGCAGGTAGACCTGGCAGGCGGCGAGGCAGGCGGCGACGTACGACCCGAAGGGGTTCTCGCCGCTCATGCCGAGCGGCGGCGCCCCGGCGGCGGCCGGCGTCACCGCGCCGGTCCAGCCGGCCGCGGACACGTGCAGGACCTCGGCATCGGGCCAGGCGCGGGCCGCCGGACCGCCGATCTGCAGGACGAGGTCGGCGCCCGGGAGCTCGTGCGCGTCGACGACCGGGGCGGCCTCGGGCCCGAACGCGCCCGCGGTGGCCTTGAGCGTGTCGAGGAGGGATAGGCCGCCATCCGGGTGTCCGGGATCGACGCCATCGCGGAGCGGTGCGTCGTCTGAGCTGATGCCGACGGCCGCGACGACCCACTTGGTGGACCGCGTGAGCAGGGTGACTAGCAGCCAGGTCAGGTGCTGGACAGCCTGTCGGTCGGCGAGGCCGGGACCAACGGCTACGACGACCTTGAGCGGACTCGACGCGTCCACGCGGTCTTCGTCCAGGCCCGGAATCGGGAGAAGATGCCGCCACTCGGAGCGGCTTCCGGCGTCGGCACCCATTTCGTGCTCCTGAGGTCGAGGACCGAGGGGATAATCCTGATGACGGACTCGGGCCGGACCCGCCGCCAGCCGGCTTCCGCCCGGACGTGAACGCCGCAGTCAGCCAGGTTGGGCCGGGTGCGGCCGTGGAACGGGACCACGACGGACACGGCACCGATCCGTTGGCTGTAGGCACGCTCGTCGTCGGTCGGGGAATGGTCGACGAAGTCGTCGCCGTGCGAGTGGACTTGCGCAACGCGGGTCATCTGCCCGGTGCGCAGATGGCGCCCGGCGGCGCTGACCGCCTCGGCCGGCACGGCGTAGTTCCGGGGCCGGAGGACGGCGTCGGGGACGACGACGGTCACCGCGACGTATACCCGGTCGTCCGGCGATGTGCCGGGGTACCCGGTCTCGTCGACGCGGAACCCGTCGAGGTACGCGACGCGCTCGACGCTCGGGTCGTGCTGCGCGAACAAGTCGAGCACGGATTGCCACAGAGCTTCCGGAACGCGGATCTCGACGCTCATGGCGCACCTGCAGCGCCCGACGGGCCGAGGTACGCCGGGCTGGTGAGGGCCGCGTGGATCCGGCTCAGGGTCGCATCGACCCGGTCCTCGCCGGGACGCCACTTCTGGTTTTCGGCGGGGGTGTGGTTCGACGTGTAGTAGCTGAGGTTGTAGGAGAAGCAGATCAGCTGGTCCGGACTCTCACCGGGAAACGGGTACTCGTCGTGCAGGGCGAACTGAAACCCGACACCGTCGCCGGGCGGTGCCCCCGGGGACCCGCGCAGGAGCGGAAATGCCAGCGAGCCGAAGCGGGCACGGCGCCACCCACCGCCGTGCGCCTCGACGAACGTGGCCGAGACCGGCCAGGTGTCGTAGCAGCGGCCGTCCAGGCGCAGGGTGTAGCTGTCAGGCATCCGAGCGGGTATCCCCACGATCGCGATCAAGGGATTCTCGGTGATCACGTAGCTCCAGCCGGCCCCGCCGCGCACGCGCGGGGAGTTCTCGAAGAAGTCCTCCAGGTGCGACCGCAGCAGCGCGGCCGCGACCTCGGGGTCGACCGGGGCCGGCTCAGGCACGGGCGCCACCCGTGTCCCGGACGAAGGTCCAGACGAGGTCGCGGCACTTGCCGGACGCGTAGTCGCGCAGGTGCAGGTCGCCGTACTGGCGGACGTCCTCACCGGTGGCCAGGCAGGTCAGCCGGTCGTCGGGCTTCGGCTCGCGCTTCAGCTCGGCGTAGACGGCCGCGATCATCTTGGAGACCTTTTCGCCCGGCCCGCCTTCGACGGCGAACGGCGGCCCGCCGGCGTCCTCGTCGTACACCGTGACGACCAGGTGCCCCGCCGGGGTCGGCTTGCCGCCCTTGGTGTCGCCTTCCCGAGCATCTGCCGCAGCCATGGCGGCCCTCCTAACGTCGTGCCCCGTCTGGTCGAGAGGCCTAGCCCCACGGTAGCATGCTGACGATCACCTTATGGGTGATGACGAGCTATCGAGATGCAACCGGGTGACAAGCAGCCCCGCGCGGTCACCGGTCGTATAGCATCGGGACGTAATTGCGTCATCAGCCGACGGGTGATGGGGACCAGACGCGTGGAACGGGAGTACCTGGATGAGGACCTGCGCCGCCTCGCCACGGAAACCGGATTCCAGCCGACGGGCTGGAGTACGCAGGAGATCCTGGACTTCCGCAAGCTCGTTCAGTGCACACGAGCAGCGCTCGTCGACACCGATTTGCGGAACATGCGCATGCTGCGGATCCGGCCCGACGAGTCGGGCGACCCGAGCCGGGCGCAGGCCACGTTGAAGTCGGGCCGCGTAATCGACCTCACGTTCAAGAACTCCGACAGCCGGGGCGCCGTGGCCTTCGAGCTCTTGACCCCAGGGACGGACACCCACCGATGAGCATCGTGGAAAACGACCCGATCCCGGACTTCCACCGGCCGGCCGGCGAGCTGCTCGGCGAAGAGCTCGAGGCTCGGGAGTGGTCCCAGGCGGACTTCGCCGCCGTCCTGGACCGGCCGATTCAGTTCGTGTCCGAGATCGTGACCGGCAAGAAGGAAATCACGAGGGAGTCGGCCGCTCAGATCGGCGCCGCTTTCGAACAATCGCCCGAATTGTGGCTCAACCTCCAAAATCAGTACTTCTTTTCCAAGCAGGCGAAAAACACGGCCACGCAGGAAAAGCTCGAAGAAGTGCGTCGCCGGGCCGTCCTCAACGGCAAGGCGCCCATCCAGCTGCTACGTAAACGCAAGATCCTCCAGAGCACGAACCTCGACGACCTCGAAGCCGAGGTGATGGAACTGTTCGAGCTCAAGTCCCTGCGGGACGAGCCCGCCTTCGCCGCGGCGGCCAGGCGTGGCAACAACGGCGAGGAGATGAGCGTCCTCCAACGCGCGTGGATTGCCTGCGTCCGTAAGGAAGCACGCAGGCACCCTCCGGCTGGGAGCTACTCGGCCACGAGGCTGCGGAGGCTCGCCGGCACGTTGTCCCAGCGCCTCCGGACACCTGAAGAATTCGCTGGCCTACCTGCCCTTCTGGCTGAGGCTGGCGTGCGCCTGGTTTACGTCGAAATGCTTCCCGGCGGGAAAATCGACGGGTGTGCCATGTTCGTCGACGGCTATCCCGTCATCGGCCTTTCGGGCCGCGGCAAGCGCTTGGACAAGGTGCTCTTCACCCTGCTTCACGAGATCGCGCACATCCTCCTCGAGCACGCCGATGCCGAGCACATCATCGCCGAGAACCTGGACGATCACCAAGGCCGTGAATCCGCTCAGGAAGCAGACGCGGACCGGGAAGCTTCGGGCTGGGTCTTCCCGAACGGTTTCCCCGATGTGCCGGCACGCATCAACGCTCCTTGGGTCGAGCAGACCGCCGACGAACTCGGCGTCGCGCGCATCGTCGTCGTCGGTCATCTCCAGCACCGCGGGGTTCTCGACTGGCGCACCACTCTGGCCCGGAACGCACCGAACGTCGGCGACACCCTCGACGCCTGGGACTGACTCACCACCGATCTCACCCGGTAATGAGTTCGAGCGCGCCGCCTCCAAGAGCAAGCACCACAAGCCGCCCGCCTCCGGCTGAGCACTCGCAGATCGGCTGGCCGTCTGGACTCCTATGACCGCCCGCAACCAGCCGTCTCCGCACTGTCGCACATAGAAACCGGCGTAGCCTGATCCGCTATGCGGAGATGCGACGCTCTGCACGCACGAGCCTTGCAAGCATTCGCGATCGCTCGGCGCCTACACCCAGCGTCTTCCGGAGATTCTCAGCATAGATCGGGCGCTGATGCAACTCACGATGCCGCCGATCCTCACACCGCGCCCGCTCCAGCAACTCGGCGTCCACGTCCATGCCCTCTGGCTGCTCCGCGAACGTGCTGCCCGAATCGGCGGCTTGGGTGACACTAGCCGGCCGCCCGGCGCCTGGAGCAGCGGCCAGCGCCTGCAGAAGGACCGGTCCCACCTCCGACCAGCCGATCAGCAACAACGAACCCACCGCATCGAACAACGCCTTCCCCACCTCTCCAGCGATCAACGGCTCAGCCACGTTCAACGCCAACGTCACCACACTCGACGCCAGCAACAGCCGCCGAGCCGGCCGAATCATCTCGACAGAGGCGCCTCGCATCGACAGGGACCGAATGGCGATCAGCAACCCGACCACCGACAGATCCACCGCAGGCGCCACCAACGGCGCAACCCAGGCCGGTACCCCCAACCGAAGCGCCAGAGTGAGCACGTTCCCGAAACCGAACAAGAAAGTCAGAGCCACGATGACCCCCACGATCAGCGTCACCGCCAACAGCACCGGATCACGTCCTTTGCTCGGGCTCAACACAGCAACCACCCTGCCGCGCCATCCTCACAACGAACCACGGTCGACCTGCACGAACAGCTCGACAGAATCCGGCACGGACGAGCCCGAGAAGTGCCCGAGAGGTCTCGCACACGATGACAGAACGCGGTATAGTCCGACACAAGTGATGGCCGATGACCAGCCGAAAAGGCCTTGTCCGACATCACTCGGCATCACCCGACACCCCAAAACGCGTTCTCTTAACCAGCAGGTTCGGGGTTCGAGTCCCTGATGGCGCACAGTCGGAAAGCAAAGCCCACCAATGGTTTCCCGGTAAATTCGGGGTCGCCGTCGGTGGGCTTTGTTGTTCTGTGGGTCCGAGCTGGGGCCGCTGTGGGTCCGGCCCAGAGTCCTGCCAGCGCGGGCCGCGCTCGACCGCTCGACGTCGCCGGGAAGACCTCGTACCTGACCTGCAGATCTTCCGTCCCCGGTCGTAGCCGGCGCGGCGAACCAAGCTCGCGGTTGTCTCCGCACAAGCCTGAGCCAGCGACGGGAGCACGCTGGCGTAGGTGTCTGCGGTGAGGACGATGCTGGCGTGACCGAGCAGTACCTGCACGGCCTTCAGGTCGTTGCCCGCGGCCAGGGACAGCGTCGCCGCGCCGTGGCGCAGGTCGTGGAACCGCACAGGTGGCAGATCAGCCTTGACGATCAGTCGTCGGAACGGGTGCGACACGTAACTCGGGCTCCAGCGCGGCCGCTGGCCGTGGACTTCGGTAAACAGATCACCGCCCGACCGTCCCGCTCCTGAATCTGATGAGTCACCGTCAGCGACGCTCCAACCATCCACCGCAGGCGCCACCAGCGGCGCAACCCAGACCGGCACGCCGCCGCGCTCGTGCGCGCCTACCGCCCCACGCTGAGCGCCGCGCAGGTCAAGCACCGGCTGCCTGCCACCGCGACGCATCCGGCCGCGCAACTGCCGGACCCGGCGCTGCGCTGGGGCACGGTGAACCCGCTGTCCGCGGTGACCGCCGTGCTCTCCGAGGAGGGCGGCAGCGGCAGGCCCGCCGCCGTCGTCCCGCCCGACGCCCGCGGCCCCGGCGTGACGCCGCGCGACGAGCTTGGCCCGGCGCCGGCCGTGGCGGGGGTGATCGGCGCGGGCTGCCTCGCGCTGACGGTGCTGCTGCTGACCAGTCCGTACCGGTCCAGTACGCCGGAGAACGGTCTCGGGGAACATCGGCACAGTGGTCGATGAACAGGCCGAGGCGTACTGGACGTTCGCCGAGGAGCCGACGAACCCCGAGCTGGAGCAGTTCTTCTTGCACGTGGGCAGATCGACGCACTCTGCTTGGGTGGTCGAGATCGGTTCGCGAGCGCGCACCCTTCCGGCACCGCAGCCCGAGTCGGCGACCGGATGACTCCTCCGTTCGCGTGCAACGCTACCGCCGCGCAAGCCCAATACTTGTTGTGACTATGACGCGGCAATCAACTCCGGCAAGCGGTGGTGATCGGCCTGACCTGCGTCGCGGTGATCTCGAGGAGACTTTCCGGCGTCTGTTCGACGAGCACGCCGCGGTCCTGCACCGCTATCTGGTCGGGAGGATCGGTGTCGACATTGCCGGTGACCTGCTCAGCGAGACGTTCCTGATCGCGTTGCAGCAGCGCGACCGCTACGACGCCGAGCGAGGAAGCGCCCGGTCCTGGCTGTTCGGTATCGCGACGAACCTACTGCGCACGGAGGTCCGCAACGAGGTCGCTGCCCAACGCAGGCAGTTGCACCTGGCCGCGCACGAGCACAGCAGGCGGGTTGTGCACGGGCATGCCGATCGGGTGGCCGAACGGATCGACGCGCAGACCCGGGTGCAGCACCTGGCCAGGGCGTTGGCGGAACTCTCGCCGAACGATCTGGACGTGCTGCTGCTGACCAGTTGGGCGGAACTGACGCCGACCGAGATCGGCGAGGCGCTCGGTGTTCCCGCCGGCACCGTGCGCTCCCGCTTGCACCGGACCCGGCGCTTGCTGAAGGCGTCCGCGGCATCCAGCTCCGCGCGCGATGAGGAAGGAGTACAGGCCGATGACTGAGGACAACGTCCACCGCTTGTGGACCGACGAAGAGCTGGACGAAGGGCTGATCTTGATGCGCCCCGGCGAACTCGCCAACCGGCAGCCCCTGGCCGAGGCACGAAACACACTGTTGAACGCAGTGCGCTCACTCGAAGGCAGGGACACCCTGGTGGCCGACACCGACCCGGTGACCGAGCCGACCCGAAAGCCAGGACTCCCCACCGGACGGCGCTGGTGGCTCAGCGCGGCGGCCGCCGCGGTAGTGGTCGTTGCCGTCGGCGGCACCGTGGCGAGCACCGGCGGAGACCACGGTGGCCCCTCGGCCCAGTCGACGTCGTCGGTGCCGGCGGTGAAATTCGCGTCGGTGCAGCAGGCGCTGGGCAAAGCGGCCGACATGATCCACGTCACGGGCGAGGCGCCCATTCCCGCAGGGAAATTCCGGTACACCGAGACCCGCGGCTGGTACCTGGTCGCCAGCAAAGAGCGCCAGTTCGCTTTCCTCGCCGAAGAGCTGAGGCAGACCTGGCAGCCGAGTGACTTCGACAGTGAATGGCTGCTCAAGATCGGGCAGACGGGGAACAAGCAGTGGCTGGTGGGCAACGAGCAAACCGCCACCACCACCGAGGGCCAGAACGTGAACGAAATCCGTCAGTCCGGTGAGTGGCGCGCGCGGGGTGGCCAGTTCCCCGAGAAAGCGTTGATCTTCGCCGGCCGGGGCGCCGACAAATGGGGCGCACCCACCGAACAGCAGCTGGCCGACTTGCCCCGTGACCCGCAACAGCTCTACGACCTCATGCTCAAAGATCCCTATCTGGTGAACAAGCCCCGCGGCGGAGGTGTGCTGAGACTCGCGTCCGATCTGCTGAAGACCGGTGTCGTACCCGCCGATCTCAAGGAAGCGGTGTACCGCGCGGTGGCCAAGATCCCCGGGCTGAAGATCACCGCGCAGGTGGCGAACCTGGACGGCCGCAAGGGCGTCGCCCTCGGTGTCACACCCCCGGACGGTGGCTATCTCTACGAGATCATCGTCGATTGCGACACCGGCGAGTTCATCGGGGAACGGACGACCCAGTTGACGCCGGGAGGCGACGCGGGGATCGAAGGCATCAAAGCCAACACCGTGTCCGCCTACAGTTCGGTCCGCACCGCCATCACCGACCAGGCGGGGACCGTTCCAGCGGGAAGCTGACCGGCCCACAAGGCCGACCGGAGTGGACCCGGCACTCGCTCCTGGGCGGGCGCCGGGCCCACCAAAGCCGCGCCGACCAGCCAAAAGGCCCACTTGACCAGCGGGTTTGGGTTTCGAGTCCCTGATGGCGCACGTGGTCGCACGGCGAGGAGCCGGCCGCTGGTCGGAGGGTGCCGATGAGGGGGATGCCCCGGTAGCCGGCGATCAGCAATTCCTCCGCGACCCGCATCGACTCGGTCGCCTTGGTGACGTCGGCTGAACGATCGTCCGTCCGAAGTGGCTGCCGAGGTGAAGCCGACCCCGTGCGGGCTGACAGACTCCTGTCGTGATCCTCGGATACGTCCTCGCCGTGCTGGCCGCTGTCGCGTCGGGCAGTGGGTCCATTCTGGAGTCCGCCGGTGTGCGGCGGGCCGGGGCCTTCGGTGGCTCGCCCCAGGACCTCGTCGCGCTGCGGCGGCAGCCGCTCTACTTCCTCGGGGTCGGAGTTGACCTGCTCGGGTTCGTCTTCGCCGCCGCCGCGCTGCATCGGCTGCCGCTCTTTCTCGTGCAGTCCGTGCTCGCGTTCAGCGTCGGGGTCACCGCCACGATCTCCGCCGTCCTCGGTGTTCGGCTGGCCGGGGCCGGGTGGGCCGCTCTCGGTGTGGGGGCGACGGGGCTGGTGCTGCTCGGGCTGTCCGCCGATCCGAGTCCCGCGCAGCCGCTGCCGTCCACCTGGAAGCTGCTGCTCGTGGCGGGTGCGGGGGTGATCGCGGCCATCGCCTTCGTCGCGCAGCGCGCCGACGGGCGCTGGGCGCCGATCGTGCTGGGGTTCTGCGCCGGGCTGGGGTTCAGCGCCGTCGGGATCTCGGCGCGGACGCTCGACGCGTCGGGGCCGGCTTGGCGGCTCGTCCTGGAGCCGGCGATCTGGTCGATGATCGCCAACGGGCTCGCGGCGGCCGTCGCGTTCGCGATGGCCCTGCAACGCGGGCGCGCCACCGCGGTCACCGCCATCATGTTCACCACCAACACCGCGGTCTCTTCGCTGATCGGGGTGGTGCTGCTGGACGACCGCGTCCGCAGTGGCTTCACCGCCGCGGCCGCCGCGGGGTTCGTGCTCGCGGTCGCGGGGGCGATCGGGACCGCCCACTACGCGGCCGGGCACCGGACCACCGCCACCTGAGACTCCTAGTACTTTCGGCCGATGTCCGCACGGTGAAAACCCTCCGAAAGACGTGAGCCATTTCGGGGTTCTCTTCCTGGCGCCGGTTTCGCCGCCAACCACCGCCCTACTGTGGCGGTGCTTGGTGATCTTGAACCGGAGCAGAAGAGGGGAACCACCTTGCCGAACCGGACCAGATTCTTCAGCCGGACGTTGGCGGCAGCGGGCACCGCGGCGGCTTTGGCGCTCGCCACGGCCGTTCCCGCCGCGGCCGCGCCGGCCACCGTCGAGCAGGACGTCGCGCAGCTGTACCAGGACGTCGTCGACCTCTACAACGGCCTGCCCGCGAGCGCGCTGAGCGGCGTCGACCGGCTCATCGAGTCGCCCATCCCGCACGTCGGCCCCCAGCGCCAGGCCGCGCAGGGCCCGATCCCGGGCTGCACCGAGGGTTCGCTGCTGACCTACGCGAACAAGCTCGCCTCGCAGCTCACCCCGCTCGAGAGCCAGGCACTCGACGCACTGTCGGGGCTCAGCCAGCTCTACGTCCAGGGCGTCGCGTCCGACAAGACCCCGCAGGTCTTCGGCACCGACGGCCAGTACACCCCGCGCGCCACCGCCACGATCGACAAGCTGCGCGGCTTCTGGGACATCGAGAGCTGGAACATCCAGCTCGTCGCCTGGAAGGGCACCGATCTCGGCAGCCAGGCGAAGATGGCGCAGACCTTCAGCCTCGGTCTCGCGCCGGCGAAGGTGAAGGCCGCCGCCGCGCTCGCCACCAAGGTGCTCTACGAAGTGCCCGCGATGCAGGGCGGGCGCAACCCGCTGATCACCCTCAACGCGTTCTCCGCCCCGGCCGACAGCCTCGGCGGCAAGCGCGTGGCGCTCGGTGACGGCCTGCTCGACACCGTCGACTTCCTCGGGTTCGACGACGTCTCGGTCGAGTCCGTGGTCGGCCACGAGTACGGCCACCAGGTCGACTTCGCCCACGACAACCACCCGCGCAACGAGTCCTCCGAGATGGGCCCCGACGCCTACGGCGGCTACTTCGTCGCGCACGCCAAGGGCTTCGCGTGGGACGCCCGCACCCAGCAGGAGGTCACCTACCTGGACGCCTCCATCGGGGACTGCTTCCACAGCCACGGCACCCCCGACCAGCGCAAGGCCGCCGGCGCATGGGGCGAGAAGCAGGCGACGAGCCAGGGCAACCCGAACCGGGTCGTCCCGACCGCCACGATGATCGAGAAGTTCCAGAAGGAATACCCGAAGCTGATGCCGCCGGCCGCCGCTCGCGGTTGATTTCGATGGGCCGTCTCCCCGGAACGCGGGAGGCGGCCCGCCTCAGGCCACCTTGATGACGACCTTCCCCGCGGCGTGACCGTTTTCGACGGTGGCGAGCGCGGCCGAGGCGTCGGAAAACGGGTGGACCGCGGTGATCACGGGTGCGAGGACCCCATCCAGGGCCAGCCGGGCGGACCGCTCCAGGCTTTCCCGGTCGAGGCGACGCTCGACGAAACGCCCGCCCAGCTCCGACACGGACATATCGCCCACCGAGATGACGGTGCGGGGCTCCCGGGCCAGCGGGGCGACCGTCCGCAGCGAGGTGCCTCCGGCCAGGTCGACGATCCCGTCGAAGCCGTCCGGAACCAGCTCGCGGGCCGCGGCGACGACGTCCCCGGCGGTGTAGTCGACGAACCGCACGCCGACGGCCTCGGCGTGCTCGCGCTTGGCGGTGCTCCCGGTGCCGATCACCCGCAGCTCACGCGCGACGGCCAGCCGGGCGACGGCGAGGCCGACCCCGCCCCCGACGCCGTTGACGAGGATGGTGGCGCCGGCCGGGAGGCCGAGCTGGTCGAGCGCGTCCACCGCGGTCGTCCCGGCCACCGGCAGCGTCGCGGCCACGGTCGCGGACAGCCCCGCCGGGATGCGCGCGGTGTTGGGCGCGGACAGCACCGTCGTCTCGGCGTAGGTGCCGCCGCCGGTGAGCGCGAAACCGAAGACCGCGTCACCCACCTCGAGCCCGTCGACGTCCTCGCCCAGCGCGAGAACGGTTCCCGCCGCCTCCATGCCCAGCACGCGGGGGAACGGACGCCCGCCGTCGAGCCCGGGGACCAGGCCCGAGCGCAGGAGGTGGTCCAGGGGGTTCACGCCGGCGACGTCGACCCGGATCAGCACCTCACCGCGGCCGGGGGCGGGATCGGGCCGGTCGAAGAACTCCTGCACCTCGGGCCCGCCGTAGCTGCCGAAACCCCACGCCTGCCCCATTTTCTGCCACCTCTCGCCCGACCGGCCCGGTGCTTCCGGGCGCTGTCGCCATCCTCACCGCTGACACCGGTGTGAGGGGCAACCGGCTGAGGCGCGGGTCACAGCGCCAGTTGTGCCCGGTGCCGGCTGTTGGCCTTGATCAGCACGTCGAGCGCTTTTCGGGTCTCGACCAGGTGCGCGATGTCGGCGTCGATCCGGTCGCGCTCGCGGATCATCGCCGCGAACGTCTCCTCGGCGACGTCCAGATCGTCAGGGACGTCCACGCAGGGCAGCACGGTGGCGATGACGCGGCTGGACATGCCCGCGTCGAACAGCCGGCGGATGAGCGTGACGCGCTGGACCGCGGTGTCGGCGTAGTGGCGCTGTCCCGCTTCGGAGCGGGCGCTGGTCAGCAGGCCCTGGTCTTCGTAGTACCGCAGTGAGCGCGGGCTGACGCCCGTGCGCTGGGACAGTTCGCCGATCCGCACCCCGAAAGCCTACGCGGCCATTGCGAGGAGCCTCAACGGACTGATGTGCACATGCACATGCATGTCAGCTAGGGAAGTGGTTATGGGGATGCCGAGGGAAACAGACAGACATACGTACATCCGTCAGGTGACGGATGTACCTTCCTTGGCCTCGCGACAGCACGACCTCTACGGAGTCCGGCTCTCCCGCACCGTTGCAGGTACGAAATCAGCGGTGGAACGGCGGGTTCGGGACTATTTGGCCGGAGCGGATTCCTTGAAATGGGCACCCAGCTCCGCCGGCCACAAGCATTCTGAAGTTCGGAGGGCACCTGTCATGGCAACGCATCTCGGCGGAGCGGCTTCGAGAGCCAGTCAGCCAAGTAGTCCGAAGGGCAGCCGCATCCAGGCAACGGTAACCGGGTTCACCATCGCGGCGGTTCTACTGGCCCTCGCGCTTTTCGGGACATGGCACCTGCCGTTCTTGAGCGCACTCGACGACCTCGATGGTCTTCGGGAAGACCTTTCGGGTTGGCTGCTCGGCGCTTTGGTGCCGGGAACGGGCCGCTTCCTGTGGGTGAAGGTCACTCCAGCACTGGAGACGTTCAAGGCATACATCGGCTCGAAGGTCGGCGAGTGGATCGAGGAGTCCAAGCGCAGCAGGGCGAGGGCTTCGACCGTTGTGCCGATGGATGAGGCGCTCCCCGCGCGCATCGGCTCCGGGACTTCGGACGGCAACGATCCGCCTGAGCAGGATGGCACGGGTCTTGACCCGGCGGTGGATGCCAGGCAGCCGCGGCCGCATGAGGACCCGACGAAGGGGCTGAGTGGTTCGCCCGACGACTGATGGTTACCGGATCGTGTATGCGCCGGTCCACGCCGCAGCCCCTCCCTGCTCTCGACCCAGCGATCGGGTTTCCCGGTTCCATATTGGCTTGCCGCTCCACGAGGGCGGTGTCTACGTTCCGCTCGTGCGTTCGCGACTGCTGGCGGTGACCTTCGAGGCGGACGACCCAGCTGAACCGGCCCGGTTCTGGGCCGGTCTGCTCGGCCGGGAAGTCGTCGGCGATGCCGGCGGTGTGCTGCTGCCGGGCGGGGACACCCAGCTGGGCCTGCGGTTCGTGCCGGGCCGCGGTGGGCGGCTCGGGGCGAACCGGATGCACCTGCACCTGACCAGTGCCGACCTCGACCACCAGCGGCGCACCGTGGCCACCGCGGTCGGGCTCGGCGGCCGTCACGTCGATGTCGGGCAGCGGCCGGAGGAGGGGCACGTCGTCCTGGCCGATCCGGCGGGCTACGAATTCTGCGTGATCGAGCCCGATAACGGCTACCTCGCCGGGTGCGGGCCGCTGGGTGAGCTCACCTGTGCCGGCACTCGGCAGGCCGGCCTGTTCTGGGGCGCGGCGCTGGGCTGGCCCCTGGTGTGGGACCGGGGCGAGCAGACCGCGATCCAGTCACCGCGCGGTGGCACCAAAGTCGCTTGGGACGTGTGGGATGGCGCGCCCGTGGCGTCGAAGGCGGAGCCGGGCCGGCAGCGTTTCGAACTGCTCGCCGCGGACGGTGATCAGCGGGCGGCGGTCGACGCGCTGATCGCCCTCGGTGCCGCACGGCTCGGCGTCCGTGACGACGGCACCGTCGTGCTGGCGGATCCGGACGGTACCGAGTTCTGCGTGTGGCCGGCCGGCCACACGCAGAACGGGTCGCCACCCCGGACCGGATGACCACCAGCCACGAACGAAACGGGCCGGATACGCCAAAGCCGGGCTAGGCTGGAACCGGAAGTCAGCGCGGATCCGAGGGAGCCACCGAAGTGGTCGAGACGCACGACATCGTCCGCCCGCCCGCCGAGCTCAGTGCGGCGCTCGCGAAGATCGGCAGCGCGACCGCCAGTGGTGAGCTCAGCCGGATGGGGATTCGCAGCGCGTTCATCAGCGGGCCCGTTTCGGTGACGCCCGGTGTGCGCGTCGCGGGGCCGGCGCTCACGCTGCAGTTCTTGCCGAAGCGGGAAGACCTTTACCCCATCGAGGAATACGAAGAGCCGGAGAAGCAGCTGCACCGGCACGTCATGTACCACGCCCAGCCCGGCGACATGATCGTCGTCGACGCGCGCGGGGACATGGGCAGCGGGGTGTTCGGCGAGATGATGCTGACCTACTTCAAGGGCCGCGGCGGTGCCGGCGTGGTCGTCGACGGGTGCCTGCGCGACACCGGTGAGGCCAAGCAGCTCGGACTCGGGCTGTGGATCCGGGGCGCCACCCCGAACTTCCACACCCAGACCGGCATCGTGCCGGTCGCCGTCAACGTGCCGGTGGCCTGCGGGGGCACGCTCGTCGAGCCGGGGGACATCGTGGTCGCCGACGACGACGGGGCTGTCGTGGTGCCGGTGAAGCTGGCCCCGGCTCTGGTGGCGCACGCCGAGGAGCACGCGGAATGGGAGGAGTTCTCCCGGATCCGGCTGGCCGAAGGCGGCGACCTGCGGCGGTACTACCCGCTGTCGGACGAGGCCCGGCCCGAGTACGAACGGTGGCGCGCCGAACAGGGCCGCGCCTAGCTCCACAGGCGGTCGTGGCTCGACTCCGCGTCCCAGTGCGTCGTTTCGGCGAAGAACACCGGGGCGCGCGGGTCGAGGTGGTGGCGCACCAGTTCCTCGTCGAGGTCGCCGAAGCCCAGTCCCGGTGTGTCCGGCACCGTGATGTGGCCGTCCCGGATCAGCGGGCCGGTGACGAGGTCGCTCCAGAACTCCACGTCGGCCGCGTGGTGTTCGAGCACGAGGAAGTTCTCCGTGGCGGCCGCCAGGTGCACGCACGCCATCGTCGCGATCGGTGACGCCGCCAGGTGCAGCGCCATCGCGATCCCGCGCTCCTGCGCGTAGTCGCCGAGCCGCTTGGTCTCCGCGATCCCGCCCGACGTCGCCGGATCGGGGTGCACGACGCGGATGGCGCCCGCGTCCAGCAGCGGCCGGAAACCCTCCAAGAGGTAGATGTCCTCCCCCGTGCACGTCGGGACGGCGACGGCCTCGGTGAGCCGGCGCCACTGGTCGGTCAGCTGCCACGGGATCAGGTCTTCGATCCACGCCAGCGTGAACGGCTCCAGCGCGCGGCCGATCCGGATGCACGAGTCGAGGGCGATGTGGCCGAAGTGGTCGGCGGCGAGCGCGACGTCGTAGCCGACGACGGACCGCACTGTGTCCACATAGGACGCCAGGTGATCGACACCCGTGGCCGTCACCTGGATGCCGGTGAACGGGTGCATCGTCGTGTCGTCCGCGCGGGCACCCGGCGGCGCGATCAGCGCCCCCGGCACGTCCCACAGCAGGTCGACGCCGACGTCCATCTTCAGCATCGTGAACCCGCGCCGCTTGCGCTCCAGCAGCCGGGCGCCCATCTCGTGCGGGTCCGGCAGCGACGGCGTGTCCGCGTAGCACCGGATCTCGTCCCGGAACCGGCCGCCGAGCAGCGCGTACGCCGGCACTCCGTACGCCTTGCCCGCCAGGTCCATCAACGCCATCTCGACGCCGGAGACCCCGCCGCCCTGGCGGCCGTGGTGCCCGAACTGCTTGATCTTGCGGAAGATCTTGTCGACGTTGCAGGGGTTCTCGCCGACGAGCCTGCTCTTGAGCACGAGCGCGTAGGTGGCGCTGGCCCCGTCGCGCACCTCGCCGTAGCCGACGAGGCCCTGGTTCGTGTCGATCCGGATGAGCGACGAGCGGAACGGCACGCCGGTCAGGTTCGCCACCCGCAGGTCGGTGATGCGCAGGTCGCTCGGGCGCGACGCCGTCGCGACGTGCTCCTCCGTGATCACCCCTTCACCGCCCCGGCGGTGAGGCCTTCGGTCAGGAACCGCTGCCCGAACCCGTACATGAGCACGACCGGGATGCTGATCAGCAGCGAGGCCGCGGCCAGCTGCCCCTGCGGCACGACGTCGCCGAAGATCATCGACTGCATGCCGACGGGCAGCGTCTTGTAGTCGTCCTTGGTGATGAACACGAAGGCGAAGAGGAACTCGTTCCACGCGTTGGTGAGCGTGAACAGCGCGACCGCGAGCAGGCCCGGTTTGGCCAGCGGCAGCACGATCCGGCGGAACGCCCCGAACCGCGTGCAGCCGTCGACCAGCGCGGCCTCCTCGAGGTCGGCCGGGATGGACTTGAAGTAGCCGACGAGCAGCCACGTCGCGAACGGCAGGGTGAACGTCGGGTAGGCGAGCACCAGCGACCACAACGAGTCGTTCAGCCCGATCCCGCTCATCAGCTGGTACAGCGGGATGAACAGCAGCGCGCCCGGCATCACGTAGGTGAGCAGGATCGTCACCGTGAAGCTCTCCGAACCCCGGAACTTCAGCCGTGCCAACGCGTATCCGGCCAGCGCCGCGCAGACCAGCGCGATCACGGTGGACGCCACCGACACCAGGATCGTGTTGAGGTACCAGGTGCCGAACGCGCGGCCGGTGAACAGGTTGGTGAACTGCTCGGTGCTCCACGGGGTCGGCCAGAGGTCGTCGGTGCGCGCGACGATCTGGTCGTCGGACTTGAAGGCCGTGACCGTCATCCAGTAGAGCGGCGCGAGCACGAAACCGAGCAGACCCACGAGCGCGAGCCCCGACCCGGCCCCGCCGACCAGGCGGGCCGCCACCCGGTTGCCCCGGATGGCGAGCGCGGAGACGACCCGGCCGAGAGCCGCGGCCAGCACCACGAACACGCCGAGCACGAGCGCGGCCTTCCACACGATGTGCGGGGACGCCCAGGCCAGCAGGAGCAGCGCGACCACGACGACCGCCCACGGCAAAGCTTTGCGCTGCGCCGGAGTCAGCCGCGTGCGTCCCAGGTCGGCCGCGCCGGGCTGGTCGCTGCGGCGCATCATCCGCACGAGGAGCACCACGAGGATCGCGATGACCGGCAGCATCACCAGCGTGACCGCGGCGCCCGCGCCCAGCTGCAGCTGCTGGATCGCCTTGGAGTAGGCCACCATCACGTACGGGGCGGTCGCGTCCCCCGGCCCGCCCTGGGTCATCAGCCAGATCAGGTCGAAGTTGTTGAACGTCCAGATCGACGACAGCAGCACCGTGACGATCATGACCGGACGCAGCCCCGGCAGCGTGATGTGCAGGAAGCGCTGCCACTGCGACGCGCCGTCCACCATCGCCGCCTCGTGGAGACCGTGGTCGATGGCCTTGAGGCCGGCGAGGAACGTCACCGTGAAGAACGGGATGCCCTTCCAGACGTTGACCAGGATGACCGCCGGCATCGCGAGCGCGGGATCGGACAGCCACTCCGCGGGCCACTTGTCGACGAGCCCGATCGCGGCGAGGCCGGGGCCGATCCCGGAGTCGGTCAGCAGAACGTTGACGCTGCCGAAGATCGGGTCGAGCAGCGAGCGCCAGGTGAAGGCCGTGACGACCGTCGGGATCACCCACGGCAGCAGGATCACCGCGGCGACCAGTGCCTTGCCGCGGCGCATGTGGTGCAGCATCAACGCCGCGATGAGCCCGAAGGTCACCTTGAAGATCTCGGCGTAGGCGGTGAAGACGAACGAATTGAGCACGCCCTGGTGGAACAAGCCGTCGCCGACGAGGGCGGTGTAGTTGTCCAGCCCGACGAAGACCGTTTCCGCGCCGTGGCGTTCGGTGGTGCTGGTGAAGATCGAGCTGACGATCGGGACGAGGATCAGGCCGGCGACGAGCACCAGCGTCGGCCCGATGAACACCGCGGCGAGGCGCCAGTCGCGCCCGAGCCGCCGCTGCGTCGGCGTGAGCGAGGACGACGCGGCCGGCGCCGGACGGGCCGGCGCCGGGCGCGGACGCAGGGTGGTCATTGCCGGTAGCCCTGTTGTTCGAAGATCTGGACGATCCGGGTGTGCGTCGCGGCGACGGCGTCGGCCGGCCGGGTGCCCTGGATGACCGACTGCATCATGTCGGTCAGCAGGTAGGCGGCGAGGGCGGCCTGCTCGCCGGGGCTCGGGGCCTGGGGGAACGCGTACCCGGTCTTGGTGGTCACCGGGAGCTGCGCGCGGGTCTGCTCCCGCAACGCGGGGTAGGCCGGGTCACCGCTCGTGTAGTACGGGTCGGAGTCCCACACCTTGCTCCACGACGGGTTCACCAGGCACGGTGCTTCCTTCGCGACCCCGAGCAGCGCGCTCCCGCCGGCCATGAACTTCGCCACCAGCTTGGCGAGGTCGGGGTTCTTCGCCCCCTTGAACACGACGAACGAGTTGGACTCGCCGAACGCCAGCGGCCGGTCGAGCGCCGGTCCGGTGGCCCCGTTGAACACGTGGGTGTTGGCGTAGACCGGGTTCTTCTTGGTCTTCGAATCGGCGTAGACGCTGAACTGGTTGAGCGTGAGCCCGAGGATCTGGGCCAGCCAGTTCTCGTTGTTGCTCGAATCGGTCCAGCTGCCGATCCCGGGCGGCAGCATCGGCCGGTACTTCGGGTTCGTGTAGATGTCGCCGATGAACGTGACGGCGGCGACGGTCTCCGGCGAGTTGAACACCACCTTCGTGCCGGTGTTGTCCGCGATCGCCCCGCCGTAGGTGTTGACGACGTTCTGGATGAAGCCGTTGGCGTCACCCGAGCGGTTCACCGTGAGTCCCCAGCCGAAGCGCCGCTTCGCCGGGTCCGAGACCGCCAACGCGTTGTCGCGCAGCTCTTCCCACGTGTAGTAGGGCTTGAGCGGAAGACCCTTTTCCTGGTACCAGTCCTTGCGCAGGTACATCCCGGACGCGATGAAGTGGTACGGGATCGCGAACCAGCGCCCGTCGAACACGCAGTAGTCGTTCGCCTCGGTCGCGGGCTCTCCGTAAAGCGCTTTCATCTCCTCGACCACGTCGGTGACGTCGGTGAGGGCGCCGAGGTTGTGGAGCTGGCCGACGAACCGGCGGTCGCTCAAGAAGGCCAGGTCGCGGTTGGTGCCCGCCTTCACCTCGGCGTCCATCTTCGCGACCATGTCACCGGCGTCGCCGGAGACCAGGTCGTTGCGGATCGTGGTGCCGGTGGCTTGCGCGAACACCTGCAGGGACTTGTCCAGCGCCTTGTTGGCGGCCTCCGAGTACAGCTTCTGCGACAACATCCCCACGGACCCGCCGCGGAGCCGCGCCGCCTGGTCGAGCAGTGCCTGCGGCACCTGGACGTCGACTTGCGGTGCGGGTGCGGGACCGCTCCCGCACCCGGCGAGACCGAGCACGCCCAGCGCGCTCACTCCGAGGAACGTGCGCCTCGACAGGTCAGTTTTCTCTTCCATGACAACTCCTCGTACCGACGGGCGACGTTGCAACCGGCGGGACAGCGCGGCGAGTACCGCGCTGCGGGTCGTTCACGCGGCGAAGGACGCCGTACTGCTGCTGCGTTGTCCTGGCAGCCCGTCGAACAGCCCGGTCGAGCCGCGGGGCCGCCACAGCGGCACCGCGCCCGCGCCGGGCACGGGGGCGAGCGTCAGGGCGGCCGCCTGTTCCGCGGAGTCGAGCGCCCGCTGGACGACCATCGCGTTGGCGACGCTCTGCGCGACACTGCCGACCGGCCGCAGCCCGAACTGCACGGCGTCGGCGAAGTCGGCGAGTTCCGCGCGGTAGCCGTTGTCGATGCCGCGGAAGACGGTCGTGTGCGTGGTGGCGTCGGGGCTGCTGCGCGTCACGCGGCGTTCCGCGTCGGATCCGGCGAGCACGAGCACGCCCTCGGTGCCGTACAGCCGCATGTCGTTGGGTTCGGGCGGCACCGGGATTTCCGGGAAGGACGCGGTGTAGTTGCCGATGGCGCCTCCGGTGAAGACGAGGTTGAGCGTGAGGTCCGACGGTCCGTCGATCGTGCTGTTGGCCGTCTGCACGGCGCCGTGCACGCGGGCGACGTCGCCGCAGAGCAGCCGGATCTGGGCGATGTGGTGCACGCCGAAATCGAGGTGCACCCCACCGCGGTACTGCGGCCGCTGCCGCCACGGCGTGCTGGTGAACCCGCCCGGCCGGGGCACCGACTGCCCGGCGTGCCGCCACGCCATCAGGTGCGGGCGGCCGATCGCGCCGCTGTCGAGCAACGCGCGGGTGTAGCGCAGGTCGTCGCGGTAGAAGTAGTTCTCCCCCACCATGAAGGTGCGGTCCGGGTGCCCGGCCGCCAGCACCAGGAAGTCTTCCGCCTGCTCCGCGTCGACGCCGGTCGGCTTCTCGCAGAACACGTCCTTGCCCGCCGCGAGCGCGTCTCGCGCCACCTCGTACAGGTGCGGGATCGGCACCGAGATGAGCACGGCGTCGACGTCGTCGCGGGCCAGCAACGCGGCCCGGTCGGCGGTGGCGCGGGCCGGATCGGTTCCGCTGTAGGCGGCGAACCTCCGGCCCTGCTCGGCGGAGGAGTCCGTGAACGCGGTGAGCGCGAACCGGTCGGTGAGCGTGCGCAACGCGGGCCAGTGCAGCTTCTCGACCGCGAGCCCGGTGCCGATCAGCCCCAGCCGGATCGGCGGGATAGCCGGTGCCGCCATACCTGTCCGTCCTCGTCATCGGTTCCGGAACTCGGTCGTGCAGTCTGCTAACGCCGCTCGGCGGCCCGCTTGCTTCGCTGTTCCTTCTCCGCGACGAGCGTGGAGAAGTTGTTGCTCAGGTGCTCGCGCATCGCCGCGCGGGCCGCTTCCGGGTCGCGCGCCACGAGCGCCTCGTAGATCTTCGTGTGCTGAGCGGTGGCGCGGCGCAGGCCGGCCGGTGCCTCGTTGGTCAGGCGCCGGCTGGCCGTGCCGAGCCAGCGGGCGGAGTACATGATCCGGTCGAGGATGCGGTTGTCGGCCGCCCGGCAGATCTCCATGTGGAATTCGTGGTCGACCTCGAGGTAGGCCTCGGGATCGGTCTCGAGCGCCGCCATGCGCTCGACCTCGTCCCCGAGCCGGGCCAGCGTCTCGTCGGTGATGCCGGCCGCGGCCATCGCGGCCAGCTCGGGTTCGAGCAGCGCGCGCATCTGGTGCAGTTCCTGCAGCAGCTCGTCGACGATCTCCGTGGGCAGCCACTCGATCAGCAACGGGCTCAGGTAGTCCCACTCCGCGCGGGGGCGCACGACGACCCGGCGGCCCTGCGCGACGTCGACGATGTCGAGCGAGGCGAGGATCTTGAGCGTTTCCCGCGCCACCACGCGAGAAACCCCGAACTCGCCGGCGATGTCGAGTTCGGACGGAGCCCGGCCGTCCTCGAACCCGCCGCTGACGATGCGGCGGGTCAGGTGGGCGGCCACCTGCACCGGGAGGGTCCGGACCTTGACAGCGTCCGGAGACTCTTGTCTCCTTTGCATGTCATCAGCTTATCGGACAAGTTGCACTTCACGTTAGCCCGTTCATCTGCATGACCCTGCGGCAGGAGAGCAATGCGGATCGTGAACATCACGACGGCGGTGGTCGCCTACCACGGCGAAGCCACGCTGGTGCGCATCGACACCGACGAGGGCCTCAGCGGGTTCGGCGAGGCCAATCCGGACGCCGGCGCGGGTGCCGTCGTCGGGATGATCGAGTCCCTGACGCCCCTTCTGCTCGGCGAGGACCCGCGCAACGTCGAACGGTGCTGGGAGAAACTGCGCCGCAGCAAGGTGTTCGCGGGCGCCCAGAGCGGGGTGTTCGTGATCGCCCTGTCCGGGATCGAACTCGCGCTGTGGGACCTCGCGGGCAAGGCCGCGGGTCAGCCCGTGTACCGGTTGCTGGGCGGGAAGTTCCGCGACCGCGTCCGCCTCTACGCCGACTGCGGCGACGGCGACGACCCGGCGGGTTCGGTCGCCGGCTGCGTCGACCGGGCCCAGCGGATGGTCGCGGAAGGCTTCACCGCCCTCAAGTTCGACATCGACGACCTGCACCACCCGGCCAAGTTCGACGCTTTCAACCACACCGTCAACGCCGCCGAGCTGCGCTCGATGGTCGAGCGCGTGGCCGCCGTCCGGGAAGCGATCGGCCCGGACGTCGACCTGGCCATCGACCTGCACGCCCGCTACGACGTGCCGAGCGCGTGCCGGATCTCGTGGGAGCTCGAGCCGTTCCACCTGATGTGGCTCGAGGAGCCGCTGCCGGCGGAGAACGTAGACGCGCTGGTACGGGTGCGCGAACAGACCCGCACGCCGATCTGCGCGGGCGAAAACCTCTACCTGCGCTGGGGATTCCGCGAACTGCTCGAACGCGGCGCCGTGGACTTCATCGAGCCGGACGTCCCGAAGTGCGGCGGCCTGGCCGAGGCGAAGAAGATCGCCAACCTCGCGGAGCTGCACTACGTCCCGTTCGCCCCGCACCTGGTGTCGACGCCGCTGGGCACGATGGCGACTTCGCACCAGTGCGCGGCGATCCCCAACTTCTTCGTCCAGGAGTGGCACGCTCTGGAGGAGCGCGCGGTGTGGGACAGCTACGTCCACGTCCCCGACGGGAGCGGCTCGATCGTCAAGGACGGCTACATCACGCTCCCCGACACGCCCGGCATCGGCGTGGAACTCGACATGGACGGCGTCCGCGCCCACGCGGTCGCGGGCTACGGGGTCTTCGAAACCCGGTGACAGGAGGTCCGGCTTGAGCCACTTGGTGCGATTCTCCGACGGAACCGGCGTCCGCGTCGGCCTGCTCGCCGACGCGGAACTGCGGCCGCTCGCGGTGGCGTCGATGGGTGACCTGCTGCGCCGCTCCGTGGCGGAGATCCGCGAGCTGACCGAGGCCGCCGGCGCACCCGTGGGCGGGGCGCGCCTGCTGCCGCCGCTGGACGGCCGGATGGAGGTGTGGGCCGCCGGGGTGACCTACCAGCGGTCCGAGGAAGCCCGCCGTGAGGAGAGCGCCGACGAGGACGTCTACGCGCGGGTGTACCGCGCGGAGCGGCCGGAGCTGTTCTTCAAGTCGGCCGCGTGGCGCGTCGTCACCGACGGCGAACCGATCGCCGTCCGCGCCGATTCCGCCAACAACGTGCCGGAGCCGGAACTCGGCCTGCTGCTGACCAGTACCGGGGAGGTCGCCGGGTACGTGGTCGTCGACGACGTCAGCTCCCGCAGCATCGAAGGCGAGAACCCGCTGTACCTCCCCCAGGCCAAGATCTACACGGGTTCGTGCGCGGTGTCGGCCCGGGTGCGCCCGGCCTGGGAGGTACCGGACCCGCTGTCGCTCGGGCTCCGCATGCGCATCCGCCGCGACGGCCACGAGGTGTTCGCCGGCGAAGCGAACACCTCGCAGCTCAACCGCGAACCGGCCGGGCTGGTCGAATACCTGTGGCGCGACAACGACTTCCCCGACGGCGCGGTGCTCTCCACGGGCACGTCCGTCGTGCCGGGGCTCGACCTCGGACTGCGACCCGGCGACGTGGTCGAGATCGAGATCGACGAGGTCGGCTCCCTGCACTCCCACGTGGTGCTGGGCGCGGAGGAGGTGCGCCGGGCGCTCGCGGCTCGCTGAGTCCGGCCGGAGGTCAGGCCAGCAGGCGGGCCTTCAGCGCGTCGATGGTCGCGTCGTCGAGGCGAAGGCCTTGACGGGCGTAGGCGTCCATCGAGCCGTACAGGTGATCGACCTCGGCGAAAGCCGCGCGCAGCCAGCTCAGCTCGACAGCCTCGGGGTCGCCCAGCTTGTCGTTGCTGAGCAGGAAATCGGCCTCGACGGTCGCGCGCGGCACGCCCAGCAGGCTCAGCAGGATCGCCGTACCCCAGCCGGTGCGGTCCTTGCCCGCCGAACAGTGGAACACAGTGGCGCCGGAACCGTTCGCCGCGATGGCGTGCAGCAGGTCGCCGAACGCGTGGTCCGCGCCGACGAAGTCGACCATGAAGGGGTAGCCGATCGACTGGCCCAGGTTGCCGGATCCGTTGAGCAGCCCGGCCGCGATGGCCTTCACCAGCGTGACGGCAGCGTTGTCGTGGAACCGCAGGCCGTGTGCGAGCGAAACGACGTCGGCCACCTGGTAGCGGGCACCCGCGGGTACGCGGTCCGGCTCGTCGTGGCGCTCCTGCACGTTGCGCAGGTCGACGTCCAGCGAGACGTCCGCCGCGGTGAGCCGCTGGAGATCCGCGTCGGTGAGGTGGGAAAGTTTGTTGGACCGGTAGACGACGCCGGTCCGGACTGTGCGGCCGTCGGTCGTGGGGTAGCCGCCGATGTCGCGGAAGTTCCTGGCGCCCTCCAGGCTTACCGCGCTGACGACGGCCGATGCCGGGGCCGCTATCCCGCTGACGAGTGTGGTCACCGCCGCGCCGATCACGAGCAGCTTTCGCACGCGCATGTCGCTCCCTCCGCCGAGTGCCGGGACGAACGTGAATGGTTCCCGCGTTCGCCGGGGAGGACAACAGTAAAAGGTGAAGGGTTCGCGGGGAGTTCAGCGAGCGGCCACCGGCACCCTGCACCGGGAGACGGCCTGGACAGGAGTCCGATTTATCTGATTGGATCTCACCAGGAGCGTTTTACAACGTTGTAAAAGTGAAGGGTCCCCGCCGATGAGAAGAGCCGCTTCTGTCCTCCTGGCCCTGCTGGTGGCGCTGGGCGTGGCGTCGGGAACGCCGCCCGCGAGTGCCGCCGAGGCCGTGCACGGCCTGAAGGCCGAGTACTTCACGATGTCGGCGCCGGGTGCGCACGACTTCGCGAACCTGGCCGGCACCGCGCTCGACGGGGAGGTCGACCACCCGGACCTGACCTCGGTCTTCGGGCTGGTCGCCGGGCGCACCGAGAACACGACCGCCCGGTGGAGCGGGCAGCTCGCCGTGCCGCAGACCGGGGACTACACCTTCTACGCGATCGGTGACAACGGGTTCCGGCTGTTCATCGACGGCGCGCCGGTGATCGACCACTGGGTCGGCGACTGGGACAAGGAGCAGACCAGCGCTCCGGTCACGCTGGCCGCCGGCACGCAGCACGACTTCAAGCTGGAGATGTTCCAGGACACCGGCGGCGCGAACATGTTCCTGCGCTGGTCCAGCGCGGCCATCGCGAAGCAGATCGTGCCGCTCTCGGCGTTCACACCGCCGGCCGGCTTCCGGGCCGTGCCGCGCACCGCGGACGTCTCCCAGGACGGCCGCACGCTCACGGCCGACTTCGACGGCCGCGTCTCGGGGACCGGCGACCTGGCGGACCACCTGCGGATCGAGGTCGACGCGACGCCGATGCCCGTCTCGTCCCTCACCACGAGCCGCAGCCGGGTCACGATCCGGCTGGCCGAGGCGGTCCTGAAGGGCCAGCGGGTCACCCTCTACTACGACGGCGCGGGCGCGCTCGCGGTGGACGGCACGAAGATCGGCAAAGCCGCGCGCATCGTCGCGAACGCGTCGGCCGAACGGCTCAAGACGCCGTGGGGCGAGCACGTCGACACGCGCCACCCGTTGCCGGAGTACCCGCGGCCGCAGCTCGAACGCGACAAGTGGGTCAACCTCAACGGCCCGTGGGAGTTCTCGGCCGCCAAGGAGGGCCAGCAGCCGGCGTTCGGCAAGAAGCTGCCCGAGAAGGTGATCGTGCCCTTCCCGATCGAGTCGCAGCTCTCCGGCCTCGAACGGCACGAGGACCACATGTTCTACCGCCGCACGGTCAGCGTCCCGCGCGACTGGAAGATCGGCGGCGGGCAGCGCCTCAAGCTCAACTTCGGCGCGGTCGACTACCAGGCCAAGGTCTGGGTGAACGGCAAGGTCGTCGCCGAGCACACCGGCGGGTACACGGCGTTCAGCGCCGACATCACCGACGCGCTCAAGCGCGGTGACGAGCAGGAGATCGTCGTCGCCGTCACCGACACGACCGGCCCGTACCAGCCCAAGGGCAAGCAGTCCGCCAACCCCGGCGGCATCTTCTACACGCCGTCGTCGGGCATCTGGCAGACGGTGTGGCTGGAACCGGTGGCGGACAAGGGCATCGACGAGATCAAGACGACGCCCGACCTCACGACGAACTCGCTGGCGCTCACCGTCAAGTCCGCGGGCAACGCCACCGTCACGGCGGTCGCCAAGGACGCTCGTGGCCGGCAGGTCGCCGCGGTCACCGGGCCGGCGAACGCGAACCTGAAGATTCCGGTGCCGAACCCGCACCTGTGGACGCCGGACGACCCGTACCTGTACCAGCTGGAGGTCAAGCTGGGCGGGGACAAGGTCAAGAGCTACTTCGGCATGCGGTCCACCGGCATCACGAACGTCAACGGCACGCCCAAGCTGACGCTCAACGGCAAGCCGATCTTCAACCTGATGCAGCTGGACCAGGGCTTCTACCCGGACGGCCTGAACACCGCGCCGAGCGACGAGGCCCTCGTCTTCGACCTGAAGGCGCAGAAGGACCTCGGTTTCAACGCCGTCCGCAAGCACATCAAGGTCGAGCCCGCCCGCTGGTACTACCACGCGGACCAGCTCGGACTGCTGGTGTGGCAGGACTTCGTGTCCGTCGAGGACGGCAACAACCCGGCGGCGCAGCAGGCGTGGCTCAGCCAGGGCCTGGAGGAGATGCACCAGCTGCAGAACTCCCCGTCGGTCTACGCCTGGATCGTGTTCAACGAGGGCTGGGGCGAGTGGGACAAGACCGCGACCGGCCGGATCACCGACCAGGTCAAGGCCACCGACCCGAGCCGGATCGTCAACGCCCACAGCGGGGTGAACTGCTGTGCCTCGAAGGGTGACTCGGGCGCGGGCGACGTCATCGACCACCACGACTACAACAACACCGACCCGGCGGCCTCGGACGGCAAGCGCGTCGCGATGGACGGTGAGCACGGCGGCTTCACGCTGCGCACGCCGGGTCACCAGTGGCCCGGTGCGCCGATCGCGATCTACAGCGGGGTGGCGGACAAGGCGGCGCTGACGGCGAAGTACGTCGACAACACCCGCACGTTCTACCTCGGGCAGGCTCGGGCCGAGCTGTCGGCGTCGGTGTACACGCAGGTCACCGACCTGGAAGGCGAGCTCAACGGCCTCTGGACCTACGACCGCAAACGCATCAAGGTCGACCCGGGTCCGGTCCGCGAGATCAACCGGCGGGTGATCGAAGCCGGCGCCGGCGCCGGCAAGCCCTACCCGTACGCGGGGAAGGGCTCGTGGAACCTCGACGAGCGCGGCGGAACGACCGCGAAGGACTCGAGCGGTGGCAAGAACCCGCTGACGCTCACCCCGACCGGGGCGGCCTTCAAGGACGGCGCGCTGCAGTTCAGCGGCGGCTCGGCCGACACCTACGGCCCGGTCGTCGACACGACCGGCGACTACACCGTGTCCGCGAAGGTGCGGCTCGACCAGCTGCCCGGCAACTACGCGACCGCGGTGAGCCAGGACGGCCGGGACCGGGAAAGCCCGTTCTACCTGCAGTACGGGCAGGGCGCGTTCGCGTTCAGCACGCCCGGCGGCAACCGGGCCCGGTACGAGGTCGTGCCGGAGACCGGCCGCTGGTACGAGCTGACGGGCGTCCGGGCCGGCACCGAGATCCGGCTCTACGTGGACGGCGTGAAGGTCGCGACCGCCCCGGCCGGACCGGCGTTGGTCAGCACCGGCGCGTTCACGGTCGGCCGCGCCAAGTACGACGGCCGCAACGTCGACTTCTGGCCCGGCGCGGTCGACGACGTCCGCGTGGTCGGCAAAGCGCTGACGGACACGGAGGTCGCCCAGGTCTCCTGACTTCACCCCCTGCGACGCGGGTGCCGCACCTCGGCACCCGCGTCGCCGCGTGGCCGAAACCCGGGTTCGGTAGCGCGCGGCCCGGTGGAGGCTGGGCCCCGCCGAACGGAGGTGGGCGTGGTGAACACGGTGGATCCGGCGCGGGCCCGGCGAGAGCGTCTTGAGCGGTGGCACGGGAACCCCTGGCTGCTCGCCGGGATCGCGGTGGCGTCGGTGGCCACGCCGGCCCTGGGTCTCCTGGCCGGGCTGGGCTTCGGCGGGATCCTCGAGCAGTTCCGGACGATGGCGATCGACAGCGTCTTCGACGACCGCGGGGACGGAGACCCGCCTTACGTCCTCATGTGGGGCACCTTCGGCCTGCTCGGCTGCCTCCTCGCGGCGACGCTGGCCGGTGCCGCCGCGCGGCGCTACCGGGCACGCCCGTCGGGGCCGGTGTTCCCGGCGGTCCTGGCACTGGCCGGAAGCACTGTGGGCGTTGCGGTTTCGGCCCGGGACTGGCTCCCGCCGCTCGCCGTCGGCACCGCGGTCGATCCGGTCTTCCACCACGACGAGGCCTGGGGGTTCTGGGCGTGGGTGTGCTACTACGCCGACTGGTGGGCGCCCGCGCTGCTGCTCGGGCTGACGCTGCTCACGCTGGGATGGGCCGTGGCGGACGGCCGCCGGCAGGCCCGGCTGGCCGCGACCCGCGACCGGTTGCTGGCCCACGGCTGCCGGGTGCCCGCGGCCGTGGTCGACGTCAAGCTCCGCCTCGCGGGCGACGAGTCGGGCACCCGGATCGTCGGCTCGACGGTGACGGTGTCCTACACCGACCCGGCCGGCGTCCGCCGCTGGGCGACCCGCCGCAGCCGCGAGACCGAACTGGCTGTCGGGCCCGGCGGCGCGGAGGTCCTCTTCGACCCGGCCCGCCCCGCCGACGAGAAGGCGGTCTTCGTCGCCCTCCGCCGCCACCCGGCCCTCGCCGACTGGCTGCCGGCTTGATCAGCCGGTTTCGCGGGCCCACAGCAGTTCGGTCAGCTGCGCGACCGCCTTGTCGCGGTGCCGCCGGTAGGTGTTGAACGACAGGTGCAGGGAGTTCGCCACGCGCTCCTGGACGCCGATCGGGCGCAGGAACGTGCGCTCGATCAGCACGCCGAGATCCGGCTTCAGCGTGGCCGCCGTTTCGTCGAGCAGGTCCCGCAGGATTTCGGCCGGGGTGCGGCCGGCTCGTTCGTGCTGCCGGACCAGTCGTGACCGCAGCAGCGGGTTCGAGCGCAGGAGTTCCGGCGTGTGCAGGGTGCGCAGGGCGGAGCGGACGGCGTCGGTGAACTCCGGCTCGGACAGCACCGGCTCGTCGAGGTCCTGCCCGGCGGGTCGCGCCGGCGCGCCCAGCTGGCGGGTGTGCAGCAGGTCCGTGTACGTCGTGATGCCGGTCCGGCGCCAGTCGTGCGCGAACACCGGGAACCGCGCGCCGCTGACTTCGTAACCGGCTTCGGTGGCCGCCCAGAAGTCGAGGGATTCCATCGCGGGTGCCCACAGTTCCCCGTCGCCGAACGCGCCGACGAAGCTCCACGCCGTGTCGGCGCCGACCAGGAGGATGTCCAGCATCTGCCACGCGACGAACAGCGTCAGCGACGGGGACGGGCGCTGTCCGTGGTCGTGGTCGAGGAAGAACCGCCAGGCGCGGACCCGTTCCCCGGCGCGCGGCGGCCCGAACTTCGCGGCGTAGCCCCACATCGCGTCGGTACCCGGGTCGACGCCGAGGTCGGCCTCGGTCAGGTCCAGGCAGGCGCCGTAACCGCGCGGCTCGCCGGTCTCGGTGCGGAAGACCCGGAAGTCCCCGGGCCGGCGTCGCAGCCAGTGCGCCACCAGCTCGGCTTGCTCGCTCCCCTGCCACTCGGCGGTCATGGCGACGATCGGCGACCGGTCGCCGTCGCGCAGCCCGTCGGCGTGCGCCCCCATCGTCGGCGGCAGCGACGCCAGCGCCGCGAACGGGGAACGGGCACCGTTCAGCACGACGGTCAGCACGACCAGGTCCAGCCGCTCCCGCTCGTCCGCCGTCGCCCGGACCTGGTCGTGGAACACGGCGAGCTTCCGGCGGTACAGGTCGGCGTAGCGGCCGGGATCGCGCCAGCGCAGGTCCGCGGTGATGGCGTCGCGGACCACGTCGTGGGGGTAGAGCCCGTACGGGGACTCGTCGACGAACGCCTGTGTGCGCAGCCAGGCGAACAACTCGCCGGCGTCACCGCCGACCATCGAGCGCAGCAGGTCCTCGGTCGTGACGAGCAGCAGCGCGCACACTTCCAGCGCCGTGCGGTGCCGGGCGCTCGGCACCTCGTCGAGCATCTGCGCCAGCAGCGCGCCCACGACGTCGGGCAGGTCCGACAGCGTCCGCGGCGCGGCACCGCGGCGTACGGCGTCCACCATCAGCGACGGGGTGAGCGGGTGGCCGCGGCTGATCTTCAGCAACCGGTCGTGCGTCTCGCCGGGAACGTCCTGGGTGGTCAGGTACGCGCTTCCCTCCTCGGCCGAGAGGTTGCCGAGCGCGACGACCCTCATCAGGGCCAGCCAGGCCGGGTCCGCGCGCCACCGCGGCCCGGGACCACGCCGCCCGGCGATCACCACCAGGCAGGACGCCGGGAGGGACGGCAAGTACTGGTCGCGAACCCAGTCGTCGACCGGCTCCAGCAGTTCGTAAGTGTCGATCAGCAGCACGTCGCCGGCCGGGGCGGGCAGGGCTGCCCGGCCGAGGGCCAGGTGCCGGGCGTCGACCCGGACCGGCTCGAAGCCCTTCTCGGCCGCCACGTCGGCGAAGACGTCGAGCAACGCGCTCTTGCCCACCCCGCCGACGCCGTGCACGAAGAGCACGCCGGGCGCGCCCAGCGCGTCGCGGAACAGGGCGACCTCCTCGTCCCGCCCCGTGAAAGCCCGCCGCTGCAGCTCCCGCACGGTCCGGCCGAGTGATGTCATGCACCCGACTGTATCCATCGCCGCGGACCGGAGTGGGCACCGAACGGGCAGCGGCTGGGCTGGTGGCCGCGGGCCCGCTCGGTGACGATCTTGGCGTTGTCCCCGAGCGAAGGAAGCAGCCATGGTTCAGAACCCCGAAGAGTTCCCCAGCAACTGGGGACGCTGGGGTGCCACCGATCAGCTCGGCACCGTCAACCTGATCACCGCCGAGGCCCGCGCGCGTGGCGTTGCCCAGGCGCGCAAGGGATTGACGGTGTCGCTGGCGCGCAAGACCCCGACCGCACCGCTGATGGGCGGGCCGATGGCCGCGCTGCGGGCGGACACCACCGGCGTGCAGACCATCATGTCGTTCACCGGCTCGCCGCCGCTGGCGATGGCCGAGCTGATGCTGGTCACGACGCACCACCCCGAGGTGACGCACCTGGATGCGTTGTCGCACATGGTCGTGGACGGGCAGGTCTACCCCGGGATCGCGCAGGCGGAGAGCTCCGGGCCCGCGGGCGTGATCCACGGCGCGGCGGACGTGTTCGCCGACGGGATCGTGACCCGCGGCGTGCTGCTCGACCTGGCCCCGGACGGCAAGCTGCCCGACGGCCACGCGGTCACGGCCGACGACCTGGACGCGGCGGCGGCGCGGGCGGACGTCGTGGTGGAGCCGGGTGACGCGCTCGTCGTGCGCGCGGGCTGGGACCGGGTCCCCGACCACGGCCGGGCGCTGCCGGGAATGACTTCCGGGGCCGTCCGGTGGATGCACGACCACGGGATCGCCGTCTACGCCGGGGACATCGGCGACGCGTCGCCGCCGGTGCAGGACGACTTCCCCGGCGCCCTGCACCGGCTGGGCCTCGCCCGCCTCGGGTTGGTGCTGATCGACGGCGCCCGCGGCGAGGAACTCGCGGCGGTCTGCCGGGAGCAGGGCCGTTGCACATTCCTTTTCGTGGCCGCGGTTCCGCGCATCCTCGGCACCACCGGGCTGCCGGTGAACCCGCTGGCCATCTTCTGAGCGAAAGGATCGACCACGACGAACGCCTTCCTCAGCGGCCTCGGCGAGCTCACCCGCCTTTCAGAAGTGCCGGGGCGTGACCGTCGACGAAACCGCGCCGGTGATCAGCCGGGCGAGCGTGCTCATCAAGGCGCCGCCGGCGGAAATCCGGCGCCTGCACACGGATATCGACCGCCGGCAGCGCTGGATCCCGGAAATCACCCCCGCCCACAAGGGAACACCGGGACCGCTGCGGCCGGGCTCGGTGTTTTCCTGGTCGCTGCAGAACATGCACGTCGAGTCGACGGTCACGGCCGTGAAGCCGGCCCGCTGCACCGCGTGGGGCGCTCCCGTGAACGGCATCACCGGCGTGCACCTCTGGACGTTCCGACAGACCCGCGGCGGCGTCCTGGCGACCACCGAGGAGTCCTGGGCGGGCCCGCACCGGTTGCGGTACACCGCGGAGAAGCGGGGAGCACGGACTCGCTGACGCGCCGGGGCGGTACCATCCGACCACGGCAAGGGGTCTTCGACGGGAGCTGACGCGGGTGGCACGTCTGCACGTCGGCTGCGCGATGTGGACGCACAAGGCGTGGCCGGGGCGGTTCCTGGCGCCGTCGCTGCCGGCCAAGGAGCGCCTGCGGGCCTACGCCGGCTGGTGCACCGCGGTCGAAGGCAACACGACGTTCTACGCGACGCCGGCCCGCGGCACCGTCGAGACGTGGGCGGAGCAGACCGGCCCCGGCTTCCGGTTCGTGGTCAAGGTGCCCAAGGTCGTCACGCACGAGCGCCGGTTCACCGGGGTCGAGACCGAGATGCGGGCGTTCCTGGACGCGATCGAACCCCTGGGTCAGCGGGCGGTCCTGTGGACCCAGCTGCCCGGCTCGTTCGGCCCCGCGGACGTCGACGCCCTCGCCCGTTTCCTGCGCCGCCTCCCCGCCGATCTCCGGCGCGCGGTGGAGGTGCGCCACCCCGAGTTCTTCACCGACCCACGCTCGACGTCGCTGCTGGAGGGGACGCTCGCCGGCGCGGAGGCCGAGTGGGTGCCGTTCGACACCACCGTCTTCTTCGCGAGCCCGCCGATCAGCGAGGCCGAGCAGGAGGCGTGGGGCAAGAAACCGCGGCTACCGCGGCGAACGCGGGCCCTGACCGACCAGCCGGTCGTCCGCTACCTGGGCCGGGACTCGGTGGAGGAGACGGTCGCGGGCTGGCAGCCGTGGACCGAGGTGGTCGCCGGCTGGCTGCGCGAGGGCCGCACACCGACGGTTTTCGTGCACACCCCGGACAACGACGAGGCCCCGGCACTGGCCCGCCGCTTCCACGACGACGTACGGGCGCTGGTACCCGATCTCGAGGCGCTTCCGGAGCCGGAACCGATCGAGCCGGCGACGTTGTTCTGAGCGACACGCCGAACTCACCCGGCGGGCGCTATCTTCGTGCGTTGAGCTCGGTCGGTTCCCGGACGTCGGAGGTCACGTTGGTCAGTTTCGGCGACGAGGTGGACGCGCTGGTCGGGTTCCACGTCGACGAGAACGCCAGGAACGCCGCCGCGCACCAGGCGGAGCTCCACCGGCATCGGCAGAGGCTCGTGCACCTGCGGCAACTGGCCGCGGAAAGCGCGCACTACCTGAGGACCAAGGGCGCCCGACCGCTCCCGGTGCTGGCGAATCCCCACCCGGGCGGCCAACGAGACCACTATCGGAACGCGGTGATCGACTGCCACGCCTGGCCGATGGGGCGGCTGTCGCTCACCTCGGCGGGCGAGTTCGTCGGCGGTCACATGCCTTCGAAGAGCACCGGCGAGAACTCCGAGCGGGCTCTGATCGGCTTGGGCATCGGGCCAGGGCAGTGGTACCTGCCGCACGCCGAGCGGATCGAACTGTCCGATACGCGCGCCGTCCACCCCTTCGAAAAGGGCCTCGACGACAGCGAATTCTTCGTCTACTCCTTCGCTGCGGACGAAAGCCGTCCGATCAGTGAGCACGTCAAGCACTACGCGGCGATGTTGACCTTGTACGGGCCCGAGTTCACCGACGTGACCTGGGACAAGATCCACTGGGACTACTGAGGCGTGGCCGGCGAGGAGGAAGGCGAAGCCGAGCGGGGCACACGTGTGGACCTGGTCGTGAACCAGGTATCCGGCCCGGTGAGCGGCACGGTGGTCCAAGCGGGCGTCATCAGCGGCTCCGTGCACATCCACGCCGCGGCCGAACCGGTGGTGCCCCGGCAGCTCCCGGTCGTGCCGGCGACGTTCGTCGGGCGATCCGCCGAGCGGAACGCGCTGGACGAGCTGCTGCCGGACGATCCGGCGACCGGCCGGAGCGTCGTGATCTCGTCCCTCGGCGGCGTCGGCGGGATCGGCAAGACGTGGCTCGCCGTGCGGTGGGCCCACGACCACGTCGCCCGGTTTCCGGACGGGCAGTTGTTCGTCGACCTGCGCGGCTTCAGCCCGGACGGGGAACCGATGTCGTCGGAGACGGCGGTGCGCGGCTTCCTCGATGCGCTCGGCGTGGACGCCGACGGCCTTCCGTCCGACCCGCACGCCCTGTCCGCGCGGTTCCGGACGTCGGTCGCCGACCGGCGCATGCTGATCATCCTGGACAACGCGGTGAGCACCGAGCAGGTGGCACCGCTGCTTCCCGGTGGCAGCGCGTGCACGGTCCTGGTCACCAGCCGCAACCACTTGACCGGACTGCAAACCGCCCACGGCGCCCAGCACGTGGTCGTCGATGTGCTCAGCGAAGCCGACGCCCTCGCCTTGCTGGAACGGAAGCTGGGCCGCGACCGGGTCGCCGCCGAGCCCCGAGCGGTCGCCGAGCTGCTGGCGTACTGCGCCGGCTTGCCGCTCGCGTTGAGCATCGTGGTCAGCCGCAGCTCGATGCGGCCGCGGGCCCGGCTGTCGGATCTGGTCGGCGAACTCCTGGACACCGGCCTCACCGCGCTCGCCGGCGATGACCCCGTCGCGAGCCTGCCCACCGTCCTTTCGTGGTCCGTCGCGGCCCTCGCCGAGGAGCAACGACGGGCGTTCGCGCTGCTGGGACTCGCACCGGGCCCGGACACCAGCCTGCCGGCCGCCGCGGCCCTCCTCGGCGTGGACGTAGGCGAGGCGCGACGGATCCTGTTCGCGCTCGAAGAGGCCTCACTGCTGACGACGGACGGCCGGGGCCGGTACGCGATGCACGACCTGGTCCGGCACTACGCGGCCGGACTGGCACCGGAAGGCGCTGCCGAAGACCCGGATGCCGCCGTGCGGCGCATCCTCGACTTCTACCTCCACACCGCGCATCGGGGAGACCGTGCCCTGTACCCGCATTCGACGTCCATCGCACTGGATCCGCCCGCAACCGGGGTTCGAGCGCTCACGCTGACCGAAGAGAACGCGATGGCGTGGTTCGAGGCGGAGCACGCTTGTTTGCTGGCCGCACAGCGAACGGCCTCGGCACGCGAGCTCTACGGGCAGACGTGGCAGCTGGCCTGGGCGATGGACACGTACCTGCACCGGCGCGGACGTCTCGACGACTACCTCGCCGTGTGGCAGCTCGTGCGAGCCTCGGCCGATCGGCTCGATGACGAGTCGCAGCAGGCACTGGCGGCTCGCCGGCTGGGGCACGCGCTCGCCCGGCTGAGGCGGTGGGACGCGGCGATGTCGCACCTCGACGCGGCGCTGGCGCTGGCTTCGGCCATCGGCGACGTCGAAAACCAGGCCAACACCCACCGCATCATGGCCTGGGTGCAGGGGGCCCAGCACCACTACGCCCGGGCCTGCGCCCACGCCCAGGACGCGTTGCGGCTGTACCGGTCGATGGGCAGCGGCACTCGCGAAGCGGACGCGCTGAACACCGTCGGCTGGTACCTGGCCAAGCAAGGCCGCTACGGCGAGGCGCTGGCGCATTGCCAGGAAGCGCTCACCCTGCAACTCCGGCACGGTGACCGGGACGGCACGGCCGCCACCCTCGACAGCTTGGGGCACATCGCGCACCAAACCGGCGAGAACGACCTCGCCATCGACTACTACCGGCAAGCGCTGGCCCTGCGCCGAGAGCAAGGGAACGCCTACGAGGAGGCGAACACGCTGGAGGGCATGAGCGCGGCTTACGTCACGTCGGGACGAGCCGAAGAGGCTCGGGCCGCGCAAGAGCAGGCGCTGGAACTCTTCGAAGCGCAGGGCCGAACCGCCGACGCCGCGCGAGTACGGGCAGCGCTGGAAGCTTCGCCCTGAGTTCCAGTGCGGATACGACGTCAGCCGCGCTGCCCTACAGCGGGTCGACCTACCCGCCCAGCACCTCCGCTGTGAAGCCGGCTGCGGTAGCGGAAGTCGTCAGCGTCTCCGCGTCGGTCGCCGGCAGGAGGACGAGCGGGTAGCAGTCCGACTCGATGTCCAAGACCGCGAGCGCCGCGCCCGTCTCGCGCAGCCGGTTCCCCGCCGTCTCGAGGAAGTCGTACGTCGGGAGTTCGCTCGCCGCCAGAGACGTCCACAGCTCATCGGCCGGCGGGGCCGAGCGCAGAGCACGCAGCCGGGCGGTGATCTCGTCGGGGGCTTCCTTCCAGTCGACCTCGGCGAGCAGGCCGTGGTCGGCGAGGGCGTCGACCAGGGCGATCCACGGGAGGCCGTCGAAGGGCTCGTCGATGCCGCGGTCGTCGAGGCGGTCGGCGTGCTCCCGCACGTACGCGGCGGGGTCCTCGAGGGCGGCCGCCGCCCGGGCGGCGACCTCGGGGGTGTCCGGGGCCAGGAGCGTGGCCACGGCCACCAGTGCGTCGCGAGCCGGCGTGGTCATCGGGTCCTCCGTGGGGGCGAGGGGCGGGCGGGACCATGATCTCAGCTCACCGGTTCAGACCAATCTGGTGCCACCTTGATCGAGCAAGCTCTACCGGACGCGGCCGGTCGCGGGTGATCCTTCAGTTCCCCCGTCTGGATCGACCGAGGGATGTGGTCGTCGTGTTCCGCCGCCTCGTTCTCGTTTTCGCCCTCCTCGCCGCCGTGACCACCGGGACCGCGGAGGCCGGGCAGACCGCTCTGCGCGCGGCCGATCCCAGCGTGCTGCGGGTCGGATCCACCTACATCGCCGTCCAGTCGTCCGGCGGCGGGATCGTGGTGCGGCAGGCCGCGTCCACCGACGGGCTGGCGAGCGCGCCCGCGCGGCGGATCTGGTCGGACAGCCGCGGCCTCGGCGAGGTGTGGGCCCCGGAGATCGTCACCGACGGCGGCCGGTTCTACGTCTACTTCACGGCCGGAACCGGGGCGGCGCACCGGATGTACGTGATCAGCTCGGCCGTCGCCGACAGCGGCTACACGGCGGAAACGCAGCTCGCGCTCCCCGACGGCAAGTGGGCGATCGACGGCACGATGTTCACCTTCGGCGGCCAGCGGTGGTTCGTCTGGTCGGGCTGGGCCGGCGACACGAACGTCGAGCAGAACCTGTACATCGCCCGCATGAGCACCCCGACGACGCCGTCCGGCGCGCGGTACGTGATCTCGCAGCCGCGGGAGAGCTGGGAGCGGGTCGTCGGGAACCCGTACATCAACGAGGCCCCCGAGGCGATCAAGGACCCGAACGGGCAGCTGCACATCGTCTATTCGGCCAACGGGAGCTGGAGCGACCAGTACTGCATCGCGGAGCTGCGCCTGCGCGCCGGCGGCGACCCGACGTACGTGTGGGACTGGTACAAGTCCAACGGCTGCCTGTTCGGCTCGAACCGGGCCACGATGATGGCGGGCTGGGACCCGACGTTGTACGTCAACGGGCCGGGGCACAACAGCTTCGTCCTGCTGAACGGCGATATCGCGACGAGCCCGCTTGCTGGGCCCAAGTTCCCGTTGATGTACCACGCGGTCGCCAAGGGGACGCCGTATTCGTGGGCGAACCGGTACTGGTACACGGGAACGTTCTGCTGGTGGGGGTCGACGACCTACCGGCGGGCGAATGTCCCGGGCGCGAACACCGACACGGGGTGGAGCCTGAAGTTCTTCGAATGAGCCGGGCCCGTTCGGCACTGCCCGCCGTCGGCCCCCACGCCGGACGAGGGCGGGGGCCGTGGCTCGAGGCATTCGCACAGCTCACAGCAATGGATGGTGTTGCTGCCCCAAAAGCCGGCTGGCCGAAGCCCGATGACTCACTCCCCCGCCGGGAGGATGCGGCCGCGCACCTCGCCGAACGCGATGCGCGTGCCGTCCGCTCCCGGGGCCGTTGCCGTGATCACCACTTCGTCGCCGTCCTGCAGGAACGACCGCTGCTCGCCCTTCACCGTCAACGGTTCCGCGCCGCCCCAGCTCAGCTCCAGGAACGCCCCTCGCTGGTGCTTCTCCGGGCCGGAAATCGTGCCCGAGCCGTACAGGTCACCCGTGCGGGACGACGCGCCGTTCACCGTCAGGTGGGCCAGCATCTGGGCCGGTGACCAGTACATCTCGCGGTACGGCGGGCGGCTGACCTCCTCGCCGTTCCACTCCACCACCAGCTCGACGTCCAAGCCCCACGGCGAGCTCTCCCGCAGGTACGGCAGCGGCTCCGGGTCCTGGCCCGGCAAGGGCACGCGCGCGGCTTCCAAAGCCAGCAGCGGGACCACCCACGCCGAGATCGAAGTCGCGAAGCTCTTGCCGAGGTTCGGGCCCAGCGGGACGTACTCCCACGCCTGGATGTCCCGCGCGGACCAGTCGTTGAGCAGCACCGCGCCGAACACGTGGCGGGGGAAGTCGTCCGGGGAGATCGGGGTGTTCAACGGCGTTCCCGTGCCCACCACGAAACCCAGTTCCGCCTCGATGTCCAGGCGGGTGCTCGGCCCGAAGACCGGCGCCGGGTCGGCTTTGCGCTGGCCGCTGGGGCGGACGATGTCCGTGCCCGAGACCAGGACCGTGCCCGCGCGGCCGTGGTAGCCGACCGGGAGGTGCTTCCAGTTGGGCAGCAACGGTTCCGCGTCCGGGCGGAACAGGCGGCCGACGTTCGACGCGTGGTGCTCCGACGCGTAGAAGTCGACGTAGTCCGCGACCTCGATCGGCAGGTGCATCGTGACGTCGGCGAGCGCGTGCACGGCGTCGTCCGGGACCTCGCCGGTCACCAGCGACGTGAGCTGCGCGCGGACCGCCACCCAGCGGTCGTGGCCCTGCGCCATGAACGGGTTCAGCGTCGGCGCGTCGAACACGTCGTCGCCCAGTGCGCGGGCCAGGTCGAGCACCGAGTCGCCGACGCGGACGCCGACGCGCGGGGTGCCGCCGGCGGGCGAGAACACGCCGTACGGGAGGTTGCCGGTCCCGAAGGGGGAATCCGCCGGGATCGCGATCGTGGTCATGCCTCTCCTCGGGGCAGCAGGCCGAGCTCGGCCAGTTCGGTCAGGGGGTCGGTGATGCTGCACGTGCCGAACGAAGTGAACCGCGCGCGGACGCCGGCGGGCAGGTCGCGCACCAGCGCGGCGACCGCCCGGCCGTCGCGCTCGGCGAGGCGGGCCTCGGCGTGGTCCGGGTCGGCGGCCGCGAGCAGCAGGTTGAGGAAGCCGTGCTGCTCGAAGCCGGTTTCCGGGTCCGTGTTGCGCAGCGCGTGGTGCAGGCCGGCCGTCGCCTTGAACGGGACGCCCGCGTCGACGGCGGCCCGGATCGCCGCCGCCAGTTCGGCGTCGCCGGGGTAGAGCTCGGCGCGGACGCCGCCGGTCCGGAACTTCGCCCGGTGGCCCGTGCCCGCGAGCGCCCGCAGCAGCGGCACGCGCCGGTCGTCGCGCGGGATCTCGACGTACACCGGTGCGGTCGCGGCGGACACCGCGTCGAGCACCTCGGCCGGGCCCATGCCGTCCGGCACCGCGATCTCGAGCGCCTGGAGGTCGACGGGCAGCGCGGGGACGGCGGCCAGCACGCCGGGCAGCTGCGCGGGGCCGCCGGGCAGCGTCACCGCGAGCGGCAACGGCGTCTCGCGGGCGCCGAGCACGCCGGCCAGCTCGCCGAGCGCCGGGGCGGCGACCACCAGCGGGCCGACCAGGTCGGCGTACCAGGCCGTCGAGTACCCGTCGTGTGCAACTACGGCGTCCGGCAGCGGCGCCAGGCCGGGCGGGAACACCGCGGCGTCGTCGCACAAGCCGGTGAACAGTGCGGGGATCACGGTGGGCGCCTCCTCAGCCAACTTGGTTCACACCTTTACTAACTACGGCTGCGCGCGTCGAAGCCGGCGCGGCTGGTGATCAGCTTCCCGAGCAGCATCACGAGGATGCGCTGCTCGGTCTCGGTGAGCGCGTCCGTCCAGCCGAACTCGCGCTCGTTGTGCTCCTGGAACACCGAAACCATCTCGTCGTGGCCCGCTTCGGTCAGCGAGAGCCGGACCGAGCGGCCGTCGTGCTCGTCCGGGGTGCGGTCGAGCAGCCCGTCCGCGACCAGCACCTTGGCGAGGTTCGACACGGCCGCGCGGCTCATCCCGGTCAGCCGGGCGGCGCTCTTCGGCTCCAGCGGGCCGGCCAGCCAGACCACGAAGAGCAGCCGGAAGGCCGACCACGACCGCCCGCGCGGCCGGTGCACGGCGGCTTCGAGGTCGTAGGTGACCAGGTCGGAGGCGCGGTTGAGGGTCAGCAGCACCTCGGTGGCGAGCTGGTGCCGGAAGCCGTACTCCTCGGCCAGCCGCCGGTTGGCCAGCGCCACGAAGGACCAGAAGTCCAGCTCGGCGGCGGTCACGTCCTGCACGGGGCGCAGCCTAACGCGGCCACGACAGGTAGTCAAAGTTGAAACTATCTCGGGCTAGAGCGCCGCGCTCTCCCGGATGTACGCCGGCAGCCCGGTCCACCACGTCGCCGCCGTGCGGATGCGGGCCGGGAGTTCCGGGCGGGTGACCACTTCGCCGAGCAGGGCGCGGCGGTCGGTGATCCCCATGCAGTACACCAGCCGGTCCAGCACCGACGTCGAGTGCGCGCTCTCCTCGTGGCGCGCGTGCAGCGCGAACGCCCGGCGGTAGAAGTCGTCGGGGCTCGCGCCGCCCACGTGGCCCAGTGCGTACGCGGCGGAATCGCGCACCGCGGGTCCGAGGTGTTCGGACAGCACCATCGCTTCGATCAGCCGTCGTTCCTCCGCGCCGCCGAGGATGCGCAGTGCGTCGAGGAGCCGCTGGACCCAGTCGGGGCGGCCGCGCCGCCGGAGGGTGGTGACCAGTTCGCCGGCCAGCGCGTGCGCCAACGGCGCGCGATACGGCGTCGCGTAGAGCAGGAACATCGTGCAGAGCCGGACGTCGAACACCGGGTCGTGCAGCATTTCGTCGACGAACACGGCCAGCAGCGGGTCGGCGGGCGGCTCCTCGATCGCTTCCAGGGTCTCGGCGGACAGCCGTTCCGCGACCGGGGCCGCCGCCGGCCACAGCGCCGCCGTCGCCGCGGCCCACACCCGGCTCGGGACCTTCACCTGCAGCTCGCGGGGCAGCAGCTGCAGCAACCGGGCCGCCAGGGACGTCCGCTCGCCGCCGCCCGCCGCCACGAGCGCGCACAGGATCGGCAGCAGGGCCGCCGTCTGGCGGTCGTCGAAGTGCCCGAACCGCAGTTTCTTGACGCTGGTCAGCAGGGCTCCGTAGAACGTCCGGTCGGTCAGCGGGTCGGTGAGGTGCCGGACGACCGACGAGCTCGCGTCGGGGTGGGCGCTCGCGCTGAAGACGCCGAGGGTGCCGATCAGGCTCTGCGCGGAGGTGTCGGCCGCCGCAGCCGCCGCCGTGGTCATCGCCGCCCGCTGGCCGACCGGGTGCACGATGAGCCGGTGGAACGCCTCGGCCCGGCGCATCCACGAAACGCCGTCCGCGATGCACATCTCGGTGAGCAGCCGCTCCGAGAGCCGGTCCCACGTCGACGCGGGGCTCAGGATCAGCTGCGGCCGGCAGGCGAGGAGCTCGGTCAGGCGGTCCCATTCCTCGCTGCCGAGGACGGCGTCGGTGACGGCCAGGTCGACCAGCTCGTCGAGCGGCGCGCCCGGGTTCGGCCGCCGGTGCCGGGCCCACGGCGGGACGGCCTGGGTCGGCGGCGTGAGGTAGCGCGCGACCGTGTCGTTGACCGCGGCGAGCAGGCCGGGACGCAGGTCGAGCAGCTGTTCGTAGCGCCGCACCGCCGCGCCCGGCACGGTCGTGACGCGGTTCTCCCAGCGGGACAGGGTGCTGATGGACACCGAGGGCGTCACGCCGTCGGCGTCGAAGTCCGCGGCGAAGGCCGCGAGGCGGCGGTAGCGCGGCCGGGCGCCGAGCACGCGGTTCGTCCGCAGCAGCCAGCCGATCCGCCGTCCCGCGTTCACCTTCCGCATCGCACGCCCTCCCGCTCCAGCGAACACCCGGGAGCCCGCGCGGGGCCAGCGGCGTTGCAGAATTGCCGCGAACGGGCCCGCCGCATCCGCTGAACGCGCCGGGCCCGTTCGGCCGCACCCCGTTGTCAAGGGTTGTTGCCGGCCGGTTTTTCACTGCGACGGCGGCCTTCCGCTCCCGCTTCCCTCCCTACTTTCGTGAGCAGGACGGGGAAGGAGGCCGCGATGGAAACGCACTGCTGAGCGCACCAGAATCCACAATGGACGGACCTGCGGGTTGATCTCCGACGCGGGCAGGGCCTCCGACGTCAGGTGCCACCGCTTCAGCACCTCCGCGTACTTCCCGTTCCGGATCGTCCACCGCACCGAATACGAGGGCACGACGCTGCGGGAGCACCTCGGGCTGCCCTGGTCAGGCCACCGTCACCGGGTGCCGGACGACCGCGCCGAACAGGTACCCCTGCGTGTTGTACGGCGAGACGTCCGGCTGCCGGGTGCCGGTGACGTCCGTGGCGCGCGCCCGCAGGGTGTACGACCCGGCCGTGCGGGGCCGCCACGGGAACTCCCACTGCAGCCAGCCGCGGTCGAGTGCCGGGCTGATCGGCTTCGCGGGCGCCCACGTGACGCCGTCCGTGCTCACCTCGACCCGCCGGATCCGGCCGTGGCCCGACCAGGACCGGCCGCGCAGCACCTGCCGCTGCCCGGCCGCGAGCGTCGCGTCCCACGGGAGCTCGAACGCGCTCTTCACCACCTGTTCGGTGACGAGCGTGCCCTCGGGCGGGTAGTCCGGGCCCAGCAGCCGGTAGAACTGCGTGTTCCACGGCGACACCAGCGGCGTCGCCGAGACCTCGATCCGGCCGAGCCACTTGATCGACGCGATCCCGGCCCACGACGGCACCACGAGCCGCACCGGGAAACCGTGGTCGGGCGGCAGCGGCCGGCCGTTCATCTCGTAGGCCAGCAGGGTGTCCTGCAGTGCCTTGCCCACCGGCAGCGGCCGCCGCACCTTGCCGAGGTTCACCCCCGCCGCGGTGTAGTCGGGGTCGAGCCCTTCCGGCAGGACGTCGACGGCGTCGCGGGTCAGCCCGGCCCGCGCGAGCACCGTCGCGAGCCGGACGCCGCGCCAGCGCGCCACGCCGACCGCGCCCAGCTTCCACGCCGTCCCGCTGACCGTCTGCCCCTGCTGGCTGGTGAAGAACCCGCGGCCGTTGCCGGTGCACTCGACGAACGCGGTGATCGTCTCCGACGGCAGCGCGCGCAGGTCGCGGTACGACAGCTCGATCGGCGCCCCGGCCGTCGGCGCGCCGCGCAGGCCCGAGCCGAACAGCTTCAGCCGCCAGCCGGCGGCGTCCAGCAGGGGCGTGGAGGTGTGGTCGCGGACGAAGAACCGGTCGACCGGCGTCAGGTAGCCCTGGCCGCGCATCGACTCCCAGCGCATCTCGGCGTTGGTTCCGTGGACGTCGAACAGCTCGGGCGGCAGCGGTTTCACGATCGGTCCCGGTTCCGCGGCGGCCACCCCCGGCGTGGCCGTGCCCGCGGCCAGCGCGAGACCACCGGCCGCGGTCAGCCGCAGCAGGTCGCGCCGGCTCAGCCCCGGCAGGCGTGCCTCCCCGTCCCGCCACTGGGCCAGGCGGGTCCGGTCGTACGCCGTCTCTTCGCTCGTCATGCGGGGCATTGTCGGCGGCGGCGCGACCGCCCGGCCAGGACGTCCACGGAGCGGAACCGGAATCCACAGTGGACAGTCCAGGTGGTGGGCACGGTTGCGCACGGGTGCACGCGACGCGTCCACTCGGCCCACCACATCCACGCGGAAGGGACCACCATGTCGGTCACCGACGAGCTGCTCGCCAACAACGCCGAATACGCCGCGCGCTTCGCCGGGCCGCTGCCGCTGCCGCCCGCCAAGCACGTCGCCGTGCTCGCCTGCATGGACGCCCGGATCAACGTCTACGGCGTGCTCGGGCTGCAGGAAGGCGAGGCGCACGTGATCCGCAACGCCGGCGGCGTCGTCACCGAGGACGAGATCCGCTCGCTCGCCATCAGCCAGCGGCTGCTCGGCACCGAGGAGATCATCCTCATCCACCACACCGACTGCGGCATGCTCACCTTCACCGACGACGACTTCAAGAAGTCCATCCAGCAGGACGTCGGCGTCAAGCCCGCGTGGGCCGCCGAAGCGTTCTCCGACCTCGACGAGGACGTCCGCCAGTCGATCGCGCGGATCAAGGGCAGCCCGTTCGTCCCCAAGAAGGACTCGGTGCGCGGGTTCGTCTTCGACGTCGCCACCGGGAAGCTGAACGAAGTCGGCTGATCCGCGGTTTATTCCCGGCGCACCCGGCTCGTCCCAGCCACTGGCCGCTCCGGCCCGTCCCGCGGCAACCGGCGCACACTACGGGGACGAGCCGAGAGAAGGGACGCGGGGATGACAGGACCACGGATCGCCGTCGCGCTGGATGGGGCCGGGTGGCACCCCGCCGCCTGGCGGGAAGCCGGCGCGCGGCCCGGTGAGCTGCTCACCGCGGGCTACTGGACCGACGTCGTCCGCGAAGCCGAGGCCGGCCTGCTGGACTTCGTCACCCTCGAAGACTCGCTGGCCCTGCAGACCGTGCAGCCCCTCGACCGGCCGGGCGAGCGGGACGGCATCGTCCAGGGACGGCTCGACGCGGTGCTGATCGCCGCCCGCGTCGCGCCGCTGACCTCGCACATCGGGCTGGTGCCGACCGCCGTCGTCACCCACACCGAGCCGTTCCACCTGTCCAAGGCGATCGCCACGCTCGACTACGTCAGCACCGGCCGCGCGGGCGTCCGCGTGCAGGTCGCCGGGCGCGCCGAGGACAACCGGCACTTCGGGCGCCGCGAGTTCGGTGAGTTCCGGCTCGAGGACTCCGCGGAGCCGGGCAAGCCGAGCCCGCTGCGCGACCTGTTCGACGAGGCCGCGGACTACGTCGAGGTGCTGCGCCGGCTCTGGGACAGCTGGGAGGACGACGCCGAGATCCGCGACGTCGCCACCGGCCGGTTCGTCGACCGCGGGAAGCTGCACTACATCGACTTCGAGGGCCGCTGGTTCTCGGTCAAGGGCCCGTCGATCACGCCGCGGCCGCCGCAGGGCCAGCCGCCGGTCACCGCGCTGGCCCACGCCGCCGTTCCCTACCGGCTCGCCGCCCGCTCCGCCGACGTCGTCTACGTGACGCCGTCCGACCGCGCGCGGGCCGCGTCGATCGTCGCCGAGGTGCGGGACGAGCAGGAGCTCGCCGGGCGCGGTGCCGAGACGCTGCACGTCTTCGGCGACGTCGTCGTGTTCCTCGGCGAGACCGAGCAGGCGGCCGCGGACCGCAAGGCGCGGCTCGACGAGCTGTCCGGCGCCCGGTACACCTCCGACGCGCACGTCTTCACCGGGACCCCGGCCGGGCTCGCCGACCTCCTGCTCGACTGGCAGGCGGCCGGGCTGTCCGGCTTCCGGCTGCGGCCGGGCGCGGTGCCGCACGACCTGACCGCCATCACCCGGGGACTGGTACCCGAGCTGCGGGGCCGCGGGGCCTTCCGCACCGGGTACGAGGCGAGCACCCTGCGCGGGCTGCTCGGCCTCGCCCGCCCGGCCAACCGCTACGCCGCCGTCTGAGGAGGACCGAGATGACCCGCAAGCAGATCCACCTCGCGGCGCACTTCCCCGGCGTCAACAACACGACCGTGTGGAGCGACCCCGCGGCCGGCAGCCACATCGAGTTCAGCTCGTTCGTCAAGCTCGCGCAGACCGCCGAGCGCGCGAAGTTCGACTTCTTCTTCCTGGCCGAGGGCCTGCGGCTGCGCGAGCAGAACGGGGAGATCTACGACCTCGACGTCGTCGGCCGCCCGGACACGTTCACCGTGCTGTCGGCGCTGGCGGCGGTCACCGAGCGGCTGGGGCTGGCCGGGACGATCAACTCGACGTTCAACGAGCCGTTCGAGGTGGCCCGGCAGTTCGCGTCGCTGGACCACCTCTCGGCCGGGCGCGCGGCCTGGAACGTCGTCACGTCGTGGGACGCCTTCACCGGCGAGAACTTCCGCCGCGGCGGCTTCCTGCCGCAGGACCAGCGCTACGAGCGCGCGGAGACGTTCCTGCGCACGGCGTGGGAGCTGTTCGACTCCTGGCGCGGTGACGAGGTCGCCGCCGACGCCGGAACCGGGGTGTTCCTGCGTGACCCGTCGGCGGGCGCGTTCGCCCACCACGACGCGCACTTCGACATCGAGGGCCGGTTCCCGGTGCCGCGCAGCCCCCAGGGCCGTCCGGTGATCATCCAGGCCGGCGATTCCGAGGAGGGCCGCGAGTTCGCCGCGGCGACCGCCGACGCGATCTTCAGCCGCTACGGCACGCTCGAAGCGGGGCAGGCGTTCTACTCCGACGTCAAGGGCAGGCTGGCGAAGTACGGCCGGACGCCGGAGCAGCTGGTGATCCTGCCGGCGGCGACGTTCGTCCTCGGCGACACCGACGCGGACGCCCACGAGCGCGCCCACGTCGTCCGGCGGCAGCAGGTCAGCGGGCAGACCGCGATCAAGTTCCTCGAGCAGCTGTGGAACACCGACCTCAGCTCGTACGACCCGGACGGCCCGCTGCCGGAGTCCGACCCGGTCCTCGGCGACCACACGATCGCCCGCGGCCGCGCGAGCGTCCGGATGTACCGCGACCCGCTGGCAACGGCACGGGAGTGGCGGCAGCTGGCGGAGGCGAAGAACCTGTCGATCCGCGAGCTGATCATCGAAGTCACGGCCCGGCAAACGTTCATCGGCTCGCCGTCGACGGTCGCCGACGCGATCGACGAGCTGGTGCAGGCCGACGCGAGCGACGGGTTCATCCTCGTCCCGCACGTCACCCCGGGCGGCCTGGACGAATTCGCCGACACAGTCGTCCCACTGCTACAAGAGCGCGGCTCGTTCCGCACCGACTACACCGGCACGACCCTGCGCGATCACCTCGGACTCGACTGACCCCGGCTCGGCTCGGCCGCCTCGGCGACGACGGGCCACCGCTTTCCCGGTGCGGCGGGCGGATCGTGGCGGCACCCGGCGAGCACGACGACGGCCATCAGCACGAGCGCGGCGGCGCGGATCGTCGAGGTCACGCCCGGACTCTAACCAGTCCGGCGGACCGCACCCACATGCTGGGAATCAGCCCGGCCCGCGGCGGTAGCCGTAGTGGATGAGCCCTTCGTGCAGCCGGCCGACCCGGTCGTAGAGCGCGCGGGCCGGGGCGTCTTCGAGGGTGTTCCAGTAGAGACCCGGGTAGCCCTGCTCCTCGGCGTCGCGCGCCACCCAGCCGAGCACCGCGGTCGCGACGCCCTGGCGCCGGACCGCGGGATCCACGAACAAGTCGGCCAGGTAGCACTTGCCGGAGTACCAGACGCTGGCATGGAAGAGGTAGTGCGCGATGCCGACGACCCGGCCGTCGAGGCGGGCGGCGATGCCGCGGATCCGGTCGTCGTCGAGCACTCGCCGCCAGGTCCGGTCGTAGTCGGCGGCCGCGCGGTCGGCGGCGAAGTAGGTGTCCTTCCCACGGGCCAGCACTTCCCAGGCGGCGCGGTCGGACTCGGTCAGGAAGCTGATCTCCACCACGGTGGCCATCCTGCCCCGCGGCCGGCCCGGCGGGAAGCAAGTCGTTTCACCAGCCGGGCGCACTACCCCTTCCCCGGTCGGACCTCGACAATCTGTCCGCATGAAGATCCTGCCGGAACGGCGAGCCGACGCCGAGGTTCTGCACGTGGGGATTCGGATCGACCTCGTCGGCCGCGCCGTCGACGCCGCCACCGTCGCCGCTCGGCTGGCCAGTGCGCTCGACGGCGTCGCGAGTGTCGACGTCGTCAGCTCGCGGCGGCACCTGCGGGCCGTTCCCGATCCCCTCCTGCGGATCGAAGCCGGCTCGAGGCGGGCGATCCTGCTGGGTCGCCCGCTCGAGCTGACCCGCCTCGAATTCGATCTGCTGCACTACCTGCGCGCCCACCCCGACCGCGTCTTCACCCGCACCGCGCTCAAGAGCGCGTTGTGGCCGCGGCAGGACGGGAACGACCGGACCGTCGACGTGCACGTCCGCAAGCTGCGGGCGAAGCTCGAGCCGCACCTCGATCCGATCACCACCGTGCGCGGGGTCGGTTACCGCTTCGAAAGCTCGGCGCCCGTCACGCTGGATTGACGCTCGGGTGCGGCGGCTGGTTGTACGCGGTGTTCTGCCACGCCACGGCTTCCCGGTACTGCCGGTCCTGCATCAGCGACACGTGCGAGATGCTCGTCGGGTCGGTGGTCGAATAGATCCGCAGGGCCCGGTTGTCCGACGTCGCCCAGACGACCTCCTCGCGCCAGTCGCCGAACAGGTCCGCCTGCACCGCGGGCGTGTTCTTCGTGCCGTTGTTGGCGTGCACGCCCGACGCCGTCAGCAGGCGCGTGTCCGCGCCGGTGCCGTACTTGTCGATGTGCGTGCCGTCCAGCAGTTCGCGCTGGGCGTCGCCGTCCCACCAGACGACGAAGTTGGCCGACGACGGCTTGCGCCCGATGTTCTGGCCGCTCGTGTTCAGCAGCCCCGCCACCCCGGACGACCAGGACTCCGCACCCGGGCTGCCCGCCCAGATGTCGTCCGACACCCCGCGGCCGTTGTCGCAGCCGCACGGCAACTGCCACAGGATCTGCCCGGTCTTCGCGTCGGCCATCCAGGCGCCCGGCTTCGACGTGTCTTCGTCCACTTTGAACTCTTCCAGCCCCGGCCGGCCCGGGATCAGGTCGCCGACGTGCATCGCGTCGCCGTGGCCGAGCCGGGTGTTCCACAGTGGACTGCCGTTGTCGTTGATCGCCATGGCGCCGAAGACGATCTCGTCACGGCCGTCCGCGTCGACGTCGGCGATCGCCAGCTGGTGGTTGCCCTGGCCGGTGTACTGCGAGCCGGCCGTGTTCGAGTCGAACTTCCAGCGCTCGGTCAGCGCGCCACCGCGGAAGTCCCAGGCCGCGATCACCGTGCGCGTGTAGTAGCCGCGGCTCATGATCAGGCTCGGGCGCGAGCCGTCGAGGTACGCCGTGCCGGCCAGGAAGCGGTCGACGCGGTTGCCGTAGCTGTCGCCCCACGACGACACCGTGCCGCGCGGCGGGTCGTAGTTCACCGTGGCCGCCGCCGCGCCCGTCTGGCCGTTGAAGACGGTCAGGAACTCCGGGCCGGACAGCACGTACCCGCTGGAGTTGCGGTAGTCCGCGCTCGCGTTGCCGATGACCTGGCCGGTGCCCGAGCGCGTGCCGTCCGCGGTCTTCATCGCGACTTCGGCCTTGCCGTCGCCGTCGTAGTCGAAGACCTGGAACTGCGTGTAGTGCGCGCCCGCGCGGATGTTGCGGCCGAGGTCGATCCGCCACAGGCGCGTGCCGTCCAGCCGGTAGGCGTCGACGTAGACGTTGCCGGTGTAGCCGGACTGCGAGTTGTCCTTGGCGTTGCCGGGATCCCACTTGACGACGAACTCGTACTGCCCGTCGCCGTCCAGATCGCCGACGCTGGCGTCGTTCGCGCTGTAGGTGTAGCTCTCGCCCGACGGCGTCGTGCCGCCGGCCGGGACCTGGATCGGCACGTCACGGGTGCTCGCCGCGGCCGTGCTGTCGAGCGTCAGCGACTCCTCCGCGGCGAACGCCGACATCCGCTCCACGCCGTCTACCACCGCGTGCACGGTGTACTTCGCCCCCGCGGGCGCCCCGGCGTCCAGGTAGCCGGTCGGACCACCGGCCGGGGTCGTGGTCACCCGGGTGCCGTCGCGGTAGACGGCGAACGACACACCGGCCGGGTCGCCGGCGAGCAGCCGCCAGCCGACCCGGTTGCCCGCCGCGCCGTGGACGCTGATCACCCCGCGGTTCAGCTCGTCGATCTGCGGTGCGGCGGCCGCCACCGCCGGGGCCGGGGCGAGCCCGGCCGCCAGCAGGCCCACGGCCAGCAGCCGGCTGAAGGCGGATGTGCGCAAGGACATGACCTTCTCCGTCCGAAGTAGACTCGATCAGCCGATCGTGCAAGTGCTCCCGTTCAGGGCGAAGGACGCCGGCGCGGGGTTGGTGCCGCTGGAGGTGCCGTTGAAACCGATGCCGGTCGAGGCGTTCGGCGCGAGGGTGCCGTTCCAGTCCAGGTTCGTCGCGGTCACCGCGCCGGCGGCGGACTGGGTGAACGTCGCACCCCAGCCGGGCAGCGTCACCCGCTGACCCGAGGTGTAGGTGAAGGCCAGTGTCCAGCCGGTCACCGGGCTCGTGCCCGTGTTGGTGATGGTCACCGAGGCGGTGAACCCGTTGCCGCCACCCCAGCCGGGCGCGGCGTAGGCGACCTTGCACGCCCCGCTCCCGCCGCCCGCGCCGGTCGTCGCCGACGCCGCACCGGACGCGGCCGAGGTGTTCCCCGCGGCGTCCTTGGCCCGCACCTGGTAGCGGTACGTGCTGGAGGCGGTCAGGCCCGAGTCGGTGAACGTCGTCGACGCGGCCGAGCCGACCACGGCGAACGTGCCGCCGGACGCGCCGGGCGCGCGCAGGACGTCGTAGCCGGTGACGCCGACGTTGTCCGTCGAGGCCGTCCAGCTCAGCGTGACGCCGGAGGAGGTCACGCCCGAGACGGCCGGGGTGCCCGGCGTCGTCGGCGCCTGCGTGTCGACGGTGCCCCCGCCGTAGATCGTCGCTTCCTTCGACGTCTGGCGGACGCCGTTGGTGCCGTTGAGGAACCGCTCGCCCCACGCGGTCAGGCTGGTGGGGTCGAAGCCGTTGGTCATGTCGAGGTAGGCGACGTCGCTGCCGTTGCCGCTCCATGACCAGCCGAGGTAGCCGAGGCCGCGGGCCTGCGCCTGGGCCATGATCGTGTCCTCGTCGGGGTTGCCGTCGCTGTGCATGTTGCCGAACTCGCCGACGACCAGCGGCAACCCGGCGGTGCGGAACGCGTCGAAGTAGGCGGTGATCTCCGCCGCGGTGTCGTAGACGCCGTACATGTGGATCGAGAACACCGTGTTGTGCTGCGGATCGGCGTTGAGCACCGAGGCCGCGTTGTCGCGCATGATGTTCTGCCAGTCCTGGCCCCACATCGGCGCGTCGGCCATGATCAGGTGCTGCAGCCCGGCACCGCGGAGCCGGGTGATGGCGCTCGACGTCGCGCTCGCCCAGGTCGCGCTCACCTGCGCGTTGTTGCCGAACGGCTCGTTGCCGAGGTTGACGACGACGTGGTTTTCCTGGCCCTTCAACGCGCTCGCGATGCTGATCCAGTAGTCGGCGGCCTGGTCGAGGCTCGCCGCCGCGCTTTCTTCGCCGTAGCCGGTGGTGTCGTGCACTTCCAGGACGCAGATCAGCCGGGACTGCTTGCACAGCGAGATGATGTTCGTGACTTCGGCCGCCGACGTGGGTCCCCACCGCTTGCCGCTGCCGAGCACGACCCGGACGGTGTTGGCGCCGAAGGACTTGATGTTCGCGAAGGCGCTGTTCTGGCCGGTGTACCAGGCGTACGGGTGGTTGACCCCGCGCATCACGAACGCGGCGCCGTTCGCCTCGAGCACGCGGGTGCCGTCGACGTGCAGCCCGGTGGCGGCCGGCGTGGCCGGGCTCAGCGCCGCGACCAGGGCCGGGTACCACCTGCTCTCCATCTTCGCGATCCCGGTGGTGCCGTTGGGGTGCACGCCGTCGGTGGTGTCGGCCGCGGTGTCGAACCCGGTCCACTGGTCGACGACGGTGATCGGGGACGCCGCCGTGCTGTGCGCCGCGGCCCACGCGGGGATGCCGGCGTTCAGGTCGACCACCCGCTGGGCGCAGGCCGCGCAGTTCGACGGGTTCATCGGGATGATCTTCGCGACGATCAGCTTGGTCGCCGGGTTGCTCGCGCGCATCTGCCCCAGCAGCGTGGTGTAGGCGTCCAGGATCGTGCTCGCGGCGATGCCGTTCCAGACGTCGTTGGTGCCCAGGTGCATCAGGACGACGTCCGGGTGCGTCGAGGACAGCCAGCCGGGCAGCTGGTTGTCCCGCACGATCCCGGTCGCGAGGAAGCCGCCGTGGCCTTCGTTCTCGCCGTCGTAGGTGAACCCGCAGCCCTGGGGCGGCAGCGTGCCGACGAAGTCGACGTCGGTGTGCCCGGTCTGCTGGAGGTGCTGCCACAGCAGGGCCCGCCAGCACCCGGGCGACCCCGTGATGGAGTCACCCAGCGCCATGACGCGCGTGGGCGTGGCCGCGCCGGCCGGCGTGGGGGCCACGACAGCGCAGGCGGCCAGCAGCAGGCCGGCCACGGCCGCGCGGGGAAAACGCCACTTCATACCGACCTCCTGGAGTACCGCTCGACAGGACAGTTCGATCTGGGAGCGCTCCCACGCTAGCACGCGGGTGCGGGTTTGAGGACCGCCGGTTTCCGGAGAAAGCGCTTACTGAGGTATTGGACTGATCGGGTCCCCGAGGTTGACAAGCCCGGACGCCGCTGGCTTGAATCGGCTCGACCACAGCGGTCGCGAGCTGACCGGAGGCCGGCGATGTCCCCGCAGTTCCCGCTCACCCGGCGCGTCTTCCTCGGTGGCGTGTCCGCGCTGGCCGCCACGGCCGTCGCGCGCCCGGCCGCCACGCGAGCGGCCGATCCCGAGGTCCGGCTGCACTGGCTCGACGGCCGCCCGGCGGCCGCGGCGGACTGCACCTTCGGCGTCCCTTGGCCGCGGGGAACGTTGTCCCGGAACGTCCCGCTGGCCCTGCACACCGCCGACGGCGTCCCGGTTCCCCTGCAGGTCCGGCTGACCGGTCCGGTGCCGCGCCCGGCGTGGCTCGCCGTGACACCCCGGCCGCGCGCCCCGCGGATCTTCGTCCTCAGCGACTCCACCGCCGCCGACTGGGCGAACCCGCCGAAGAACGGCTGGGCCCAGGCGCTGCCCGCGTTCTTCCGCGCCGGGCCGAGCGTGCGGAACTACGCCCAGTCCGGCGCCGGCACGGCCGGCTATCTCACCGATCCCCGCTACTTCCCGCGCGTCCGCCCGATGATCCGGCCCGGCGACACCGCGCTGATCCAGCTGGCGCACAACGACAAGCAGACGACCGAGGCCGGCTACCGGGCGAACCTCGCGCTCCTCGTCGACGGCGTCCGGCAGCAGGGCGGGGCCGCGGTGCTGGTCACGCCGCCGGTCCGGCACCGGTTCGGCGCGGACGGGAAGCTCACCCCGCTCGGCCTCGTCGTCAACAACCTGGGCGTCGACCTGCCCGCGGTCATGCGGGACGTCGCCCGGGGCGAGGGGATCCCGCTGCTCGACCTGACCGCGCGCAGCCAGGCTCTCGTCGAAGACCTCGGCGAAGCCGCTTCGTGGCCGCTCTACCTGACCCTCGCGCACGACGGCGTCGACGACGCGACCCACCTCAGCCGGTACGGCGCCGAGCGGTACGCCGCGCTCGTCGCCGATGCCGTCGCCGAGGCCCGCTTGCCGCTCGCGCGGTTCCTGCGTCCCGGAAGGCTTCGACGATGAGGCGTCTGCTCGCCCTGTTCCTCGTTCTCGTCACCGCGGCCGGGCTGAGCACCGCGCCCACCGCCGCCGCGGCCGTCACCACCGCGAAGCACCGGATCACGTTCGACAGGTATTCGATGCTGCTCGACGGACGGCGGGAGTTCGTCTGGTCCGGCGAGTTCCACCCGTTCCGGCTGCCCAGCCCGGACCTCTGGCGCGACGTGCTGCAGAAGATGAAGGCGACCGGCTACACCGCCGTGTCGATCTACTTCGACTGGAACTACCACTCGCCCGCGCCCGGCGTGTACGACTTCACCGGGGTCCGCGACATGGACAAGGTGCTCGACCTCGCCCGCGAGGCCGGCCTGTACGTGATCGCGCGGCCCGGCCCGTACATCAACGCCGAGGTCACCGGCGGCGGCTTCCCCGGCTGGCTGACCACCCAGGCGGGCACGGCCCGCAGCGACGCCCCCGACTACCTGGCCGCGGCCGACGAGTGGCTGACCGCGATCGACCGCGTCATCGCGCGGCACCAGTACGTCGACGGCCGCGGTCCGGTGATCCTGTACCAGATCGAGAACGAACTGGCCGCGACCGGCGAAAGCCAGCGCGACTACATCGCCCACCTCCACGACAAGGTCCGCGCGGACGGCATCGGCGTGCCGATCTTCCACAACGACAAGGGCCGCAACGGGATCTGGGTGCCGCCGGACTCCGGCGTGCCGGGGACCGTGCCCGGCAAGGTCGACCTCTACGCGTGGGACACCTACCCCGGCGGCACCTGCCGCCCCGACGCCACGCCCGGTACCCCGAACACCGCACCGGACTGGGGTCTGTACGGCCCGGGCGGAGCGAAAGGCGGCGCGAGCGCGTCGCCGAACACCCCCGGCTTCACCGCCGAATTCGGCGGCGGCTGGTTCGACTACTGGGGCAGCAACGGCACCTACCCGTGCACGGCCGTCCGCGAGGGACCCGGGTACGAGCGCGTCTTCTACGGCACCAACATCGCGAACGGGCTCACCGTCCAGAACTTCTACATGACCTTCGGCGGCACGTCGTGGGGCTGGCTGCCGGCACCGGTCGTCTTCAGCTCCTACGACTACGGCGCGGCCATCGACGAGGCCCGGCAGCTGCGGCCCAAGGCGTTCACGATGAAGGAACTGGGCTACTTCCTGCAGGCGGTGCCGCCGATCACCAAGCAGGACAAGGCAGCGGCCATCGCCCCGTCGTCGACGGCGGTGAAGGTGTACCACAACGTCAACCCGGACACGCTCACGCACTTCTACGTGCCGATGCACAACCCGTCCAAGGACACCACGGACGACGCCTTCACGTTCCCGGTGTCCACACCGGACGGTTCCTACACCGTGCCGCAGGCGGGCACGCTGCGGGTGCACGGCCAGGACGCCAAGCAGCTGGTGGCGAACTTCGAGCTGGCGGGCCAGCACCTGGTGTACTCGACGTCGGAGATCATGACCGCGGTCCGGGAAACCGCCCTGCTGCACGGGCGGCCGGGCGAGGACGGCGAGACGACGTTGCGCTACAGCCGGGAGCCGAAGGTCGAGGTACTGGCCGGGATCGTGACGTCCACTTGGGACGCCGCGCGCGGCGACCTGCGGCTGAACTACGTCCACAACGGACTCTCCCGGGTCCGCGTGTCCGGTGGCGGCCGGCCACCGGTCACCCTGCTGCTCGCCGACGACGCCGCCGCCGACACCTTCTGGCGCCAGGGTCCCGCCCTGGTCCGCGGGCCGGCGTTGCTGCGGACGGCCCGCCTCGACGGAAGCGTGCTCGCCCTGACCGGCGACACCGCCCAGGCCGGCGACCTCGAAGTGTGGGGCCCGGGCACGCGGGTCACGTGGAACGGGCGGGGAGTCCCGGCCCGGCGGACGTCGTCGTCGAGCCTGCTGGCGGCGGCCCGGCTCCCCGGCCCGGACGCGGTGCCCCTGCCCGCGCTGACCGGCTGGAAGCAGGCCCCGGGCTCGCCCGAGGCGGCGGCCGCCTACGACGACTCGGCGTGGCTGCCCGCGGACAAACCCGCGCTCACCGCGGACGACTACGGCTTCCACACCGGCGACGTCTGGTACCGCGGGCACTTCGGCGGCCCGGTTCCCGAGTCGTTGAGCTTCGGTTACGGCGGGGGCGGCGCCGGGATGCTGCAGGCGTGGCTGGACGGGCGGTACCTCGGCCAGCACGTGCTGCCGAGCGCGCTCGCTTCGCCGCCCACGACCGGCACCGCGAGCTTCACCGTGCCGGCCGACCTGCGCGGCGACGGCGGCCACGTGCTGTCGGTGATGGTGCGGAACAACGGCCACAACGAGGACGGCGGCGTCAACGACGCCCACAAGGAGGGGCGCGGGCTGATCTCGGCGTCGCTCGACGGCGTCGCGTGGAAGATCCGCGGCGGTGTCGCGGATCCCGTGCGGGGCCCGCTGAACAACGGCGGCCTCGACGGCGAACGGGCCGGCTGGACCCTGCCCCGCCACTCCGACGAGGGGTGGGCGGCGGGGCAGGTGCCCGCCGCCACCGCGGCACCCGGGACGACCTGGTACCGCACGGACTTCACCCTCGCCGTGCCGAAGGGGCACGACGCCTCACTGGGCCTGACCATCGGCGACCCGGCGGTCCCGCGATCGGGTGGCCGCTACCGGGCGCTGATCTTCGTCAACGGGTGGAACCTCGGGCAGTACGTCGCGGACGTCGGCCCGCAGCACACGTTCGTGCTGCCGACCGGCGTCCTCGACCCGCACGGGCGCAACACGCTCGCGCTGGCGGTGACCAGCGACGGCGGTCCGGGCAACGGCCTGGAGAACGTCGCGCTGACCAACCTGGGCACGGTCCGGGGCGGCGTCCCCGTCCGGCTTCAGGCGCCGGGACCGGAGTAGATCTCCGACGCCGGGGGCGCCTCGACGGGGGCCGGCTTGTTCCAGTCGCTGAACTCGATGGCGCCGCTCTTGGGGTCCTGCATGCGCAGCAGGTAGTGCGGCGCGTCGGCGGCGACCGTGGCGGTGCCGTCCGGGCTGGTGAAGTTCAGCGCCGGGACGCCGCCGAGCGTGGTGGGCTCGCCGCCGGTGAAGCTCGCGGAAGCCAGCTCGCCGACGGTGTTCTCGGTGAACGACTTGTAGTCGAGGAACACCTTGAAGGCGTCGCCGATGCCGGCGCCGATCTTGGCGGTGGACGGGACCCACTTGCCGGTGAGCTTCTTGCCGATCGAGGCCGGGATGCCGGCCTCCTTCACCAGCGAGTCGGTGAAGCGGAAGAAGTACTTGTCGCCGACGCGCAGGACGGGGATCTCGATGCCGTCCTTGACCACGGTGCCGCTCGCGCTGTCCTGGTTGAGCTGCAGGTCCAGGTTGATGTTGCCCTCGCTCGCCATGGTGCCCTTCACGCGCACCGAGGACGCCTGCTTGGCGGCGTCGGCCACGGCGGACCCGACCTTGGCGGCCTCGAGCGCCGGCGGCGCGGTCGAACTGGGCGCGGCGGCGGCCGCAGAGGAGGTGGCCCCGGCGGGTTCCACCGTGCCGGAGGTGCCGGAGCAGGCGGCGAGGGCGAGGGTGCCGGCCGCGAGGGCGGCGGCGAGGGACAGGCGTCGCATCGGATAGTCCGTTCATGAGGGCCGGGCCACGCCCGGACACGATCGGGCTATCGGCCGACCGGGTGATCCGTTACACCCCGCCGGCACCGCGAGACGGACATCTCCCCTGGCCCGAGCGCCGGAGGTGGCGAGGTTTGGCCATCACCCGGTCTGGGTAAGCCACCATTCGGTGGAAACCAGGCAGAGGAGGAGCACCAGGTGAGCACGGACGGCAATCGGCTCCGGCCCCAGGACCTGGTGCGCGTGACGCCCGAACGCGTCGGCGGCGCGGTCGTCCTGGACGTGGCCGGCGAAGTCGACCTGCTCAGCGCGTCGGTGCTGAGCGAAGGCATCACCGCGGCGCTCGCCGACCCGCCGGAACTGCTCGTGATCGACCTGACCGGGGTCTCGTTCCTGGCCTCCATCGGCATCACGGCCCTGCTCGAAGCCCGCCGCAGCGCCGGCACCGCCACCCGGGTGCGGGTCGTCGCGCCCGAGCGCAGCGTCGTCGCCCGGACCCTGCAGCTGACCGGCCTGCGCGAGGCACTGGCCGTCACGGCCACCCGCGACGAAGCTCTCGCCCGCTGAACCACGCGATCCGGGCCGCCGGGTGGGAGGATGGGCCGGTGAGCATGCGCCGCCGGAACAACGTCGTCGTCACCGGTTACGAGGACGGTCCCACTCTGCTGCTCGCGCACGGCTTCGGCTGTGACCAGAACCTCTGGCGCCTCGTCGTCCCGCCGCTCGCCGAGCGCTACCGGCTGGTGCTGTTCGACCACACCGGGGCCGGTCAGTCGGACAGCTCGGCGTGGACCGCCGGGCGCTACAGCGGTCTCGACGGCTACGCCGACGACGTCCTGGCGATCTGCCACGAGCTCGACCTGCGGGACGTCGTCCTGGTCGGGCACTCGGTCAGCGCGATGATCGCGGTGCTGGCCGCCAACCGGGAGCCGGACCGGTTCGCGAAGCTGGTGCTGCTGACGCCGTCGCCGTGCTACCTCGACGACGGGGACTACCGGGGCGGGTTCAGCCGCGAGGACATCGACGAGCTGCTCGAAGCGCTCGACTCCAACTACCTGGGCTGGTCGGCGGCGATGGCGCCGGTGATCATGGGCAACCCGGAGCGCCCGGAGCTCGGCGAGGAGCTGACGAACAGCTTCTGCCGCACCGATCCCACGATCGCGCGGGTGTTCGCCCGGGCGACGTTCCTCTCCGACAACCGCGCCGACCTGGCGAAGGTTTCCGTGCCGACGCTGGTCGTCCAGTGCGCGCAGGACGCCATCGCGCCGCAGGAGGTCGGGCAGTTCACGCACGAGCGGATCGAGGGCAGCGTGCTCGTCACGCTGGACGCGACCGGGCACTGCCCGCAGCTCAGCGCGCCGGAGGCCACCGCCGCCGCGATCACCGCGTTCGTCGACCGGCCATGATGTGCGACGCCGGTGACCAGGCCGGCCCGGCGTTCTCGGCGCTGCTCGAAGACAGCGCCGAAGACCTCTACGAGCACGCGCCCTGCGGGTACCTCTCGACGTTGCTCGACGGCACGATCGCGAAGATCAACGCCACGCTGCTCGGCTGGCTGGGCTGGGAGCGCGAGGACGTCGTCGGGCGGCGCCGGTTCGCCGACCTGCTGACCGTCGGCGGCCGGATCTACCACGAGACGCACTTCGCGCCGCTGCTGCGCATGCAGGGCCAGCTCGGCGGGGTCGCGTTCGAGCTGAAGACCGCCACCGGCACGCGGCTGCCGGTGCTCGTGACGTCGACGGTCAAAGTCGGCACCGACGGGCAGCCGCAGCTCATCCGCACCACCGTCTTCGACGCGCGGGACCGGCGCGCCTACGAGCAGGAGCTGCTGCGGGCACGCGAAGCCGCCGAACGCGAACGCGACCGGGCGCAACGGCTGGCGCGGACGCTGCAGCAGACCCTGCTGCCGCCGGCGCTGGCCGAGGTGCCGGGCGTGCGGGTCGCGGCGTACTACCACCCCGCGTCGGCCGACGAGGTCGGCGGCGACTTCTACGACCTGTTCGCGCTGACCGGCGACGCGTGGGGGTTCTTCCTCGGCGACGTCTCCGGCAAGGGCGCCGGCGCCGCGGTGGTGACGTCGCTGGCGCGGTACACGCTGCGCGCGGCCGCGGCGTACGACCCGGCGCCGGCCACCGTGCTGGCGCACCTCAACACCGTGCTGCACCAGGAATACCGCGGTGCGGACCCGCGCTACTGCACGGTCGTGCAAGGCGTCGTCCGCCCGGACGACGAGGGCGCGGCGGTCACCGTCGGGTCCGGCGGCCACCCGCCGGCCCTGCTGCTGCGCGCCGACGGCACGTCGGCGTTCCTCGACATCCCGGGCGGGCAGCTGGTCGGCGCGTTCCCGCAGGCGCGCTTCGCCACCGTGGACGTCCGGCTGGCGCCGGGCGACACCCTGCTCCTCTACAGCGACGGGCTGACCGAAGCCCGCGTCCACGGCCGCACCCGCTACAGCGGGGAGCAGCTGCAGGCGTACCTGACCGGCCGCGCGCCCACCACCGCACCGGCGGTCGTCGCGGCCGTGACCGAGCTGCTCGCCGGCTTCGGCGACGGCGTCGACGACGACACCGCGCTGCTCGCGCTGAGCATCCCGTTCCCCGGAGGCGATCCATCGTGACCCAGTTTTCGACCACCACCCGGACCACCGCATCCGGCCCGGTGGTCACGGTCGAAGGCGAGCTCGACGTGGCGACGGCACCCCGCCTCCGCGCCGCGATCGCCTCCGCGCCCCTAGACCGCCGGCAGCTGCTGGTGATCGACCTGGCCGGCGTGACGTTCTGCGACTCCAGCGGTATTTCCGCCCTGATCGCGGCCCGCAACGTCGCCGAGGCGGCGGGTGCCGGCGTGGCGCTGGCGGCCGTCCCCGCCCGGCTCAGCCGGACGTTCGGCCTGATCGGGCTGGCGGACTTCTTCCCGACGTACCCGAGCGCCGAAGCGGCCATCACCGCGCACGGTTAGGGCGTGGGGGACAAAGCTCCCGCACCGTCACCCGGGGTCAGGTCCGCTTGCGGCCGGCGATCCGATCGGAGAGCTGCTGCACGTGGGCGGGGTCCGCGTCCCGGGCAAGGGCGACGTAGTGGTCCATGACGGCCGGCCGGTAGCGCACCGGCCACGTCTGCCCCGGGGCGAGCCGGGTGAGCTCGGTGAGCGTGAGGTCTTCGTCCGCGATACCGCGGAACGAGAGGCCGTCGGCGGTCTCCACGTCGAACATCAGGACCACGCGGGGATTGCTGTTGACCTCCCGCCAGTCGACGAGAACGCCGAGCGCGAGCACCCCCGCACGCAGTTCCGCGGTGCGATTCCGCGCACCACCGCTCAGGAGCGGGTTCGGGGCGACGCCCGGGAAATCGGGGCCGACGCCGAGCGATTCCCGGCTCAGGTCGGGCCTGAGCTGCGCCATCAGATCGTTCAGATCGTCGAGCCTCTTCTTCCGACCGAACACCCTGCCCCCTCCCGCCGGTGCCGGAATCGTACGTCAGGAGCACAAGGCCTCCGCGAACCCGGCGGCCGACCTCCGCCCCCGGCTAGCGCGGGCTGTGGTCGGCGAACTCGACGGTGAAGCCGTCCGGGTCCCGCAGCTGGAGCTGCCGTTCGAACCCGCGGTCCCGGGGCGGCCCGGAAACGGGCACCCCGCGGGCGAGGAAGTCGGCGTACAGCTCGTCGAGGTCGTCGGCGAGCAGCTCGACCTGGACGAACGCCCGCAGCCGGCCACTGTCCCGTTCGACGGCGTCACCGAGCTCGAGGAGCCCGAGCGTGCCGGCCCCGAGCCGCAGCAGCGCGAACCGGCCGTTGCGGACTTCGGTGGTGAACCCGAGGGATTCGTAGAAGGGAAGCGAGCGATCGAGACTGGCGACCGGCAGGCTCATCCCGGCGAACGTGGGCAAGGCGCACTCCTCCGCTTGGTGCGCCAAGGGAAGTCGCCGAACGGGCGTTCCGACGCCGCACCCGTTCGCCGGCGAGCTTAGCCCGCTTCCGCGCCGCCGTGCCAGCCGTCGGTCACCGGACCGGCCCCTTGCCGGGCGGGACGGCCACGGCGACAGTGGGAAGGTGGACGAACCCGGCCGGACCTCAGTGACGCCGCAGTGGCGGGAACAGGCCGGCCGGGAACGCACTTCGGCACTGCTGGCCGCCGCCCGCGACGGCGACGAAGCCGCTTGGGCGGACCTCCTGGCCATGGTCGAACCGTTCTTGACGACGCTGGTTCGAGGCGCGGGGATCGATCCCCCGACCGGCGAATCGATCGCGGCGGACGTACCCGCCCGCTTGCGCCGGGAGGTGCACCGCATCGACGACGAGGACTCGCTGATCGCTTGGGTGCTGCGGGCGGTGCGGGAGTACCCGGCGGGCCGGTATTCCGAAGTCGACCGGACCTTGAGCAGCTTGTCGGTGACCGAGCGGCACCTGCTCCTGGTCATCTTGCGCGGCGGCTCCGGTTACGCCGATGTCGCGCGGTACACCGAGATCCCCGCCGGCGCGATCGGCCCGACCAGAGCGCGGCTGTTCAAGAAGATCTGGCGGCTGTCGACTTCCGGCGTGCCCGGGCCCCGCCGTGGCCGGCGCACCGCACGCGACGACCTCGAGGCCGCCCTCCTGCTCCGCAAGGCAGCCCGGGAAGAAGCCGCACCGGAACCCCGGCGCGGCTGGGTACGTACCCTCGCCCGCGCCTTCGGCCTGGTGCCACCACCGCGGCACCACCCGGCGACCGATGTCGTGGCCGCCTGCCGGGACGTCACCGGTGCCACCCGGGACGTCCTCGGCGAGTTCGCCCTGGTCGTTTCGGAGCGCGCCGCCCTCACGCCGGAAGCAGGGGACCGACGATGACCGAACAGACCACGTCGGGCTCTTCGCTGGTCGACGAGTGGCTGGGCATGCGGGTGCTCGAACACGTGCGTGACCTCTACAAGGAACAACCCGACAGCGCCGATCGGGTCCTGAAGCTGGTCGAGCTGCGGCTCGGGCAACGGCACGACGCCGAGGTCGTCGAAGCCCGGCACCGGAGACGGCTGGAGTGGGCCTGGTTCGGCTTCCGGGCGGCTTCGGCGTTGCTCGGGTTCGGCGCGCTCGTCGTCTTCGCCCTGATCGCCGCTCAGTTCATCGGGCACGGCGCACCGACGCAGGCCAGCGTCGCGCTCGGCGCGGGTGCGGTTTCGGTGGTCGCGATCTTCGTGACGGGGCGCGCGGCGGGCCCGCTCTTCAGCCGGCGTGCTCCGGACGAGAAGGCCGAGTAGCCACCTCCGCCAGCACAGCCCGGATCGCCGGGCTCGTGTCCGCGCTGCGCCGCCAAGCCGCGTGGACCTCACGCTTCGGCGGGCGCCGCAACGGCCGTGACACCAACTCCTTCCCCAACGGCGGCCGGGCCAGCCTCGGGATCAGCGCGATCACCTCGCCCGCCGCCACCAGCGACAGCTGCGTCGCGAAGTCGTCGACCAGGTGGCGGACCTCCGGCGCCGTCTCGAACAGGCGCCGGAACCATTGGTGGCACACGGTTCCCGGCGGGCTCGTCACCCACGCGTGGCCCGCGAGCTCCGCACCGAGCGGCCGGTCGACCGCCGCCAGGGGGTGGTGGCGGCTCAGCACCACGTCGCCGACGTCGGTGTGCACGTGCCGCTGCGTCAACGACGGCGGGAGCACGGCCGGCAGGCCGTCGGCGTCGTGGATCAGGGCGAGGTCGGCCGTCCCCGCGTCGACGCTGCGCAGGGCCTGGTCCGGGTCCTGCTCGGTGATGTCGAGGCGCAACTCCGGGCACCGCGCGGACAACCGGCCGAGTGCCGGGGCGAGCAGGCCGCGGATGCCGGTCGAGAAGGCGGCCACGCGCAGCGTGCCGCGGGGCGCGCCCTCCGACACCGATCGGGCCGCCTCGGCGCAGCGCTCCAGTGCCTGGAAAACCTCCGGCGCCGAGTCGGCGATCGCCTGGCCGGCCGGGGTCAGCACGACGCCGCGGCCCGCCGGGGCGAGGACCGGCACGCCCACCTGCCGTTCCAGGCGCTTGAGCTGCTGCGACACCGCCGACGCCGTGAACCCCAGCTCGTCGGCCGCTTTCGCCAGCGTGCCGAGCGCCGCCACCGCACGCAGCGCCCGCAGTGCACCGACCTCGATCATGAAGCCAGGCTACGCAGTACCGGCAAAAAAGCATCGCTGGACCGCAGCATTCACCACGGGCAGGGTCGACGCCATGACGGACTTCGGCGCCAACCTCGTCGCGATGGTCACCCCGATGGGGCCCGGCGGGACGCTCAGCGAACCCGGCCTCACCCGGCTCGTCGACCACCTGCTCGCCGGCGGGGCCGACGGCCTGGTCGTCGGCGGGACCACCGGCGAAGCCCCGACCTTGAGCGCGACCGAGTCGGCCGGGCTCGTCCGGAGCGTGGTGGCCCGGACCCGCGGCCAAGCGACCGTGATCGCCGGGGTCGGCACGTACGACACCGCCGAGAGCGTCCGCCGAGCCCGCGACGCCGAGGCGGCCGGCGCCGACGGGCTGCTGCTCGTCTGCCCCTACTACTCGCGGCCGACGCAGGCGGGCGTGCTCGCCCACTGCTTCGCGGTCGCCGACGCCACCGAGCTGCCGGTGATGCTCTACGACGTCCCCACGCGGGCCGGCATCGCCATGGCGCCGGAGACCCTGGTCGAGCTCGCCGGCCACCCCCGCGTCCGCGCGGTGAAGGACGCCAAGGGCGACCTCTTCGAAGCGATGACCGTGCTGGCCCGCACGTCGCTGGCGTACTACTGCGGCATCGACGAGCTGAACCTGCCGTACCTCGCGTGCGGCGCGGCGGGCCTGGTCAGCGTGGTGGGCAACGTCGTGCCGGACCGCACCGCGGACCTCATCCGCGCGGTGCGCGCCGGCGACCTGGAGTCGGCGCGCCGGATCCAGCACGCGCTCAACCCGGTGATCGACGCCGTCATGCACGCCGGCCCGGGCACCGCGATGGCCAAGGCCGCTCTGGTGGAGCTGGGGATCCTCCCGCACGCGACCGTGCGTCTCCCCTTGATCGAAGCGAACTTGCCCGATTTCGGGCAAGAATTTGGGTTTCGTCATCCACGCAGTGCATGATGGCCGACGTGCCGGACACCGAGATCGTCGATCGCGTCGCCGCGTCCACCGGGCTCCCGCCCGGGGTCGCCGCGCGGGTCGTCGACGACGTCCTCGCCTTCTACCGGACGCCCACCGAGGCCTACGTCCGGCGACGGCACACCGAGCTGCAGGCCGAAGGGCGGAAGAACCCCGAGATCTTCCCGCTCATCGCCGCCGAGCTCCGCGGGCGCCTCGTCGCCGCGCCCGCGTTGTCCGAGCGGCAGCTGCGCCGCATCGTCTACGGCTAGAAGAGGTTCGCCATGTGCGGAATCGTCGGCTACATCGGTGGCCAGAACGCCGCCCCCATCCTGCTCGAAGGCCTGACGCGGCTGGAGTACCGCGGCTACGACTCGGCCGGGATCGCCGTGCTCGGCGCCAAGGGCACCGCCCAGGTGCACCGGGTCGTCGGGCGGGTCCGCAACCTCGCCGCGGCGCTGCCCAAGCGCCTGACCGGGAAGGTCGGCATCGGGCACACGCGGTGGGCCACCCACGGTCCCGCGTCCGAGGCCAACGCCCACCCGCACACCTCCGAGGACGGCCGCATCTGCGTCGTCCACAACGGGATCATCGACAACGCCGACGCCCTGCGCGCCCAGCTCGCCGACGCCGGGGTCACCCTCACGTCCGAGACCGACAGCGAGGTCCTGGCCCACCTGATCGCCCGCTCCGGCGCCGGCACCCTCGAAGACGCCGTCGTCGAAGCTGTCTCCCGGATCACCGGCACGTACGCGATCGCCGTCACCGACAGCGAATACCCGGACCGGCTGGTCATCGCGCGCAACGGCTCGCCGCTGATCATCGGCGTCGGCGAGCGCGAGATGTTCATCGCCAGCGACCTCGCCGCGCTCGTCCGGCACACCTCGCAGGTCGCGCACCTCGACGACGGCGAGTTCGCGACCGTCTTCGCCACCGGCTACCGGACCTTCACCGTCGACGAGAGCGACACCACCAAGCCCGCCACCGAGATCGACATCGCCGCCGAAGACCTCGACCTGGGCGGCTACCCGCACTACATGGCCAAGGAAATCCAGGAGCAGCCGGAATCCGTGGAGCGGATCATCCGCGGCCGGCTCGACGACCGGTTCGGCGTCGCGCGCCTCGACGGGCTCAACCTGACGCCCCGGGAGCTGCGCGGCTTCAGCCGGGTGAAGATCCTGGGCTGCGGTTCCGCCTACTACGCCGGCCAGGTCGGCGCGACGATGATCGAGGAGCTGGCACGGATCCCCGCCGACGCCGAAGCCGCGTCGGAGTTCCGCTACCGCAACCCGATCGTCGAAGCCGACACGCTCTACATCGCGGTCAGCCAGTCCGGCGAGACGATCGACACCGCTTTCGCCGTCGAGGAGATCAAGCGCAAGGGCGGCCGCGTGGTCGGCCTGGTCAACGTCGTCGGCTCGACCATCGCCCGCGCCTGCGACGGCGGCGTGTACCTGCACGCCGGTCCCGAAATCGCGGTCGCGTCGACCAAGGCGCTGACCAACATGGCGATCGGCTTCGCCCTGATCGCGCTCGCGCTCGGCCGGGTCCGCGACCTGTCCAATGCGGACGGTCAGCGGATCATCGACGCGCTGCGCGCGATGCCCGGCCAGATCAAGTCCATTTTGGACGAGGAACCGCGCATCGCCGAGCACGCGAAGGAGGTCGCCACCGCGAACAGCCTGTTCTTCGTCGGCCGCGTCCGGGGGTACCCGGTGGCGCGCGAGGGCGCGCAGAAGTTCAAGGAGATCTCCTACCGCCACGCCGAGGCGTACCAGACGTCCGAGCTCAAGCACGGCCCGCTCGCCCTGATCGACGCGGCGCTCCCGACCGTCGCCATCGTGCCCTCGGACGAGCTGACCGGGCGCAACCTGGCCGCCGTGCAGCAGATCAAGGCCCGCGGCGGCGCGGTGCTGGCCGTGACGCACGAGGACGTCGACTTCGGCGAGCTCGACGTGCCGCGGATCGTCGTGCCGAAGACCGAGCCGGAGCTCGACCCGATCCTGCTGACGATCCCGTTGCAGCTGCTCGCCTACCACGCCGCGCTCAGCCTGGGCTACGACATCGACAAGCCGCGCAACCTGGCCAAGTCCGTCACCGTGGAGTGAGCGTCAGCCCAGCCGGAAGTCGGCCACCCGGATCGGCGAGGGCGTCGTCCCGGCCGACACCTGCTGGTACATCACGGAAATCACGCCGTCGGCGGCCAGCCGCGAGTCGTCGACGTCGACTTCGCCGAAGGCGCGCAGGTCCGGGGTGTACACCGTCTTCCAGTCGGTCCACCCGCTCGCCTTGGTCGCCGCGACGATCCGGCCGTAGGGCATCACGAGGTAGGCGTTGTCGGCGCGGTCGAACACGAGCTTCGTGCGCTGGGTCGATTCCGGCGCCACCGGCACTTCGCGTTTGGTCCAGCCGCCGTCGGCCGCCCGGCTCAAGAAGAACGTGCGCCCGTACTGCTTGCGCTGCGCGGAGTAGTTCGTGACGCACTGGGTGAAGCGGCCGGGCACGTAGCTGATCACGACGTGCGGCTGCCCGGCGGCGTCGACGGCCTGGCTCTCCTGGTTCATCAGGCCGTGGTCGACGCCGAGCGGGTCGACGACCGTGCCCGGCGTGCTCACCGACACCGGGGTCGCGGCGGCCGCACCGGAACTGGTCCGCCAGGTGCGGCCTCGGTCGTCGCTGTAGACGTACCCGGTGTCGTGGTTGGCCAGGCCACCGGCGTTGCACAGCACGCCGGTGTTGCCCTCGCGCCAGGTGAACGCCGCGTGCAACCGCCCGCCGGGCCCGTAGGTGAGGCCGTGCAGGTACATGTTGCGGGTCGTGCTGGTCACGCCGTTGCCGGCCGTCCACGAGCCGGTCGCCGACGTCCACGGCCCGAGCTTGCGCCAGCTGCCGCCGCTGTACTCGGCGAGTTCGTCGACGCCGTTGCCGGAACCGCCGGTCCGGTAGCTGAGCTGCAGCTTCCGTTCGGGCGTGACGACGAACTGCGGGTAGGTGATCGCGCCGAGGTCGACACCGTCCAGGGTGCGCTGCACCGGGCCGAACGCCGACGCCGTCCAGGCGTGCGAGGCCGGCGACGAGAGCAGGCCCGCCGCGGATCCGGTGTAGTAGACCTGGTTGCCGTGGGTGTCCATGGCCACGTGCAGGCGGCCGTCGTCGGGCGAAACCCCCATCGAGATCACGTTGTGCGAGTCGTCGGCGGTGAGCTTGTGCGGCAGCACGAGGGTCTGCCACGCACCGGTGAACCCGGCGCGCCGGGCGAGCACGGCACTGCGGTCGGCGGTGTACCAGGCCGCGTACTGGTAGCCCGCGTAGCTGAAGATGCCGCTCTGCTGGAAGGAGTCGTTGTTCACCAGCCCGTCGTAGGAGACGAAGTACAGCGCCGCCGGGTCGAGCTGCGTGTCCCCGATCTTCACCGCGGCCACCGCGGCCTCGGCCGGCGTGGCGGGCAGCAGCGGCAGGGCCGCGGCCACCAGCACGCCGAGGATCCGGGAAAGCGCTCTCTTCCTCGCCATGGCCGATCCCTCCCGCGCGGTGTTAACGCGAACAAGGATCGGCTGTCACCGCGGCTCCGTCAACCGGCGGATGGCGGGTTTTCCGGTTCAGGACCGCCCGGCGAGGACCGCGCCGTCGATCTCCTGCCGCCGCAGCCGGGCCTGCTTGGGCATGTTCCAGCCGAGCACACCGACGACGGCGCCGCCCCGGTGGTAGCGCACGACGAACCGGCCCGCCGCCGGATCTCCTTCCACAATGGACACCTTGGCGTCCGCGGCCGGCGTGCCGTGCACGTGGATCCGGGCGTCGAACTGGTTGGTCCAGAAGTACGGCACCGGCGTGTACGGGCGGTCCTCGCCGAGGACGTTGCCGGCGACGGCGATCGCCTGTTCGGTGGCGTTGGTCCGGTTTTCCAGCCGCAGCAGGACATCGAGCCGCTCGTGGTGCCAGCGGGCGACGTCGCCCGCCGCGTAGATCCCCTCGGCCGCGCGGCACCGGGAGTCGCACACCACGCCGTTGTCGCACAGCACGCCGCTGCCCGCCAGCCACTCCGTCGCCGGCGCGGCACCGAAGGCCACCACGACGACGTCGGCGGGCAGCACCTCGCCGGACTCGAGCCGCACCCCGGCGACCCGCCCGTCCGCCTCGGTGAGCCCGGTGACCGGGGCCCCGAGCCGGAGCCGGACACCCCCGCGGGCGTGCAGCGCGGCGAGCGCCCCGGCGACGAGCGGGCCGAACTGGTACGCCAGCGGCGCTTCCTGCGGCCCGGCCAGCGTGACCTCGACGTCGAGCCCGCACAGGGTGGCCGCGATCTCCGCGCCCAGCACCCCGTCCCCGACGACCACCACCCGCTTGCCCGGCGCGAGGTCCGCGCGCAGGGCGAGCGCGTCGTCGAGGGTGCGCAGCACGTGGACGCCCGCCAGGCCGTGCTGGCCGGGCAGGGTGCGCGGCCGCAGACCGGTGGCCAGCACGATCGCGTCCGCGGTCAGTTCCCGCCCGCCCAGCGTGTGCACGGTCCGCGCGGCGGCGTCGAGCCGGACCGCCGGGTCGCCCAGCACGAAGTCGGCCGCGAGGCCGGCCAAGGCCTCCGGCGGGCGCAACCGGGCCCGCTCGGGTTCCCAGGCCCCGGCGAGAACCTGTTTGGACAGTGGCGGCCGGTCGTAGGGCAGGTGCGCCTCCGCCCCCAGCACCGTCACGCTGCCCTCGTACCCCTTGCGGCGCAGTGCTTCCACCGTGGCGAGTCCCGCGGCGGACGCCCCGACGACGAGGACGTTCACGCGTCCTCGCTGACCGAGATCGCGACGCCGGGGCAGACGCTGGCCGCCTCCCGGACGATCTTGTGGTGCTCCTCGCCGGGGCGCTCCTCGAGCAGGACGACGATCCCGTCATCCTCGCGCTGGTCGAACACGTCCGGCGCGAGCAGCACGCAAGTTCCGGCGCCGCAGCACTTTTCTTCGTCAACGGTGACCTTCATGGCCGTTCCTTTCCCTCGGGTGGTTCGTGACGGGCGCGAGCCACAGGCCGACCAGTGCGTCGGTCAGACCCGTGGCAGCCTCGCGCCAGGTGGCTCTCGGGGTGTCGCCGCCTTCGGCGAGCGCGCGTTCGCGCTCGGCCATGGTGTGGATCAGCAGCTGCCGGGTCATGGCGTTGCGTTCGGCGCGGACCTCGGGCGGCAGCTCGGGCAGGCACCGGGCCAGGCCCTCGACGGTCCGCGCCAGCGACGGCGAAGACAGCGTCTCCGCCGCGACGACCGCCCGCAGCGACGGCTCGGTCATCACCTGCGCGGTGAACCGGGCGAACCAGCTGGGCGGGCCCGCCGTCGCGAGGTACTCGGTCGACGGGTGCACCAGGCAGCGGACCCAGTCCCGCAGGCCGGCGCGGCCGCCGAGCTCCGCCAGCATGTCCTGGCGGAGCTCCTCGACCCGGGCGGAGTGCCGTCGCGCGATGGCACGCACCAGGTCGGCGCGGGTGCCGAAGTGGTAGCCGACCGCGGTGTTGTTGCCCTGCCCGGCGACCTCGCTGATCTGCCGGTTGGACACGGCGAGCACGCCGTGCTCGGCGTAGAGCCGTTCCGCCACGGTCAGGATCAGCTCCCGCGTCGCCTGCGCCCGGTCCGTCACCAGCGGACGGGCAGTTCCCGCAGGCCGCCGACCGCGAGCCCTTCGACCCGGCGCAGTTCGTCCGCCGGGACGGCGAGCTCGAGCGAGGGCAGCTTGCGCAGCAGCACTTCCAGGACGACCTGCAGCTCGGTGCGAGCCAGCGGCTGCCCGAGGCACGCGTGCGCGCCGGCCCCGAAGGCGAGGTGCGGGTTCGGGCTGCGGCCCAGGTCCATCTCGGCGGCGTCGCCGAACGCTCGCTCGTCGCGGTTGGCCGCGGCCATGCTGCACATCGCGGTGGTGCCGCGCGGCAACACGGTGCCGCCGACTTCGAAGTCTTCGCCGAGGTAGCGCATCATGCCGACGCCGGCGTTGGCGTCCAGCCTCAGCGATTCTTCGACGGCGGTGCGCACGAGCGACGGGTCGGCGAGCAGCGCCTCCCACCGGCTCCGGTCGGCCAGCAGCATCGCGACCATCTTGGCGATCATGTTCGCGGTCGTCTCGTGCCCGGCGATGAGCAGGCCGATCCCGGTGGCGACGAGCATCGGGTCCGGCCACCCTTCGGGCAGCAGCGCGCTCAGGATGTCTTCCCCGGGTTCGGCCCGCTTCCCGGCGATGAGCCCGCCCATGTACTGCCCGAACTCCCACTGGGCGGCGTCGAATTCGGCCTGCGTGTAGCGGGTCATGCTGAGCATGACGTCGGACCAGTGCGCGAACCGGTCCCGGTCGGCGTCGGGCACGCCGAGCATGTCGCAGATGACCCAGACGGGCAGCGGGAAGGCGACGCCCGCCTTGAGGTCCTCGGGCGCACCCTTGGCGACCAGGTCGTCGATGAGCTGCTCGGCCATCGCGGCCATCCCGGGCCGCAGCGCGTTCATCCGCTTGGCGGTGAACCACTTCCCGAGCGTGCGCCGCCAGGTGATGTGGGCTTCGCCGTGCTGCGGCAGCACGGTGGCCATCTCGGAGTTGAAGACCCCACCGGACTCGGTGTCGGCCACCCGCGCGGCGTTGTCGGCGGGGGTCGGACGGGTGAAGCGGGGATCGGAGAGGACGGTCTTGACGTCGTCGTAGCGGGTGATCAGGGTCGCCTGGTCACCGCTGGCGAGGGCGACGTGGGCGACGGGGCACTTTTCGCGGAACTCGGCCCATTCGGCCGGCGGTTCGAGAGCGGACGCGGTTTCGAACGGGAAGCGCGGCAGCGGATCGGTGTGGGTCGGCGTCATCACGGGCTCCTCGTTGGTGAATGTCCCCTGTTCCCGAGGATGGCCAAGATCGACCGTTAAGTCAAGCAGTTGACTTAACACCTGATGAGACGGGTGCCCGGCGGCGCGAAGCACCGCAGGCGCCGAAGCACGCCAGCGAGGCGGCCTGCAGCGCAGCCCCATCGCCGCAGGCCGGCACCGAGCCGGGCAGCCGGGGCCGAGCGGCGCCGGCGTCAACACCCCCGAGCAAGCCGCGCACCCCGCCACCCGGATGTCATGAACGACTCGTTCATGACATCCGGCGAGCGGTCCAGCTCACTCGCGCTCGACCTTGCGAAGCCCTCCGGCCGGCGTCCACCACTCCACCACCAGCAACGTCGCCGCCGCGTTCAAGTGCGTGTGGACCACCTCGGCGATGTCGACGCGGAAACCCCCGCCGTCCGCCGGCACCGCCCGGCCCGAGATCTTCGCCTCCCCCGGCCACGCCGCCTCGGCGCCCTCCACCGGGTCGACCGTCGCGCTGTGCAGCGCCAACCGCGGGTCCCGGGCCAGGTCCGCGCCCTTGCGCGCGTTCGGCATCGAGCCGAACGTCAGCTCGCCGTCCGCGACGACCGTCTCGATCCCCGAAATCCGCGGCGAGCCGTCGGCTCGCAGGGTGGCGATCGTCTTGTGCTTGTGCGCGTCGAACAACGTCCGCACGCGCCCGGCGAACTCCGGTTCCGCCGCTTCGAACTCCCGCCACGCCGTCATGCGGTCATGATGGCACCCAGCGCACGGGCACGGCCGCGGGTTTGCGGAACACCAGCCCGGCCGGCGGGACATCTTCCGCCAACGCGATGCCGGGCAACCGGTCCAGCACGGTCTCGGCGGCGATCCGCGCCTCCAGGCGGGCGAGGTCGGCGCCGAGACAGAAGTGCGGGCCGTGCGCGAACGCCAGCTGTTTGCGCAGTTCCGGGCGGTGCGGGTCGAAGACGTCGGGGTTTTCGAACACCGCCGGGTCGCGGTTGGCGGCCGTGAGCGAGACCGTCACGAGGTCGCCGCGGGCGATCGACGCGCCCGCGAGCGAGACGTCGCGGGTCGCGTAGCGGTCGACGACCGCCGCCGCGGGTTCCAGGCGCAGCGACTCCTCGATGGCCGCCGGGAGGAGGGCGCGGTCCGGGAGCGACGGCTCGCGCAGCAGGTGCCGCAGGAGGTTGGCGATCATGCCCTCGGTCGTCTCGATGCCGCCGAACATCAGCACCGCCGCGTTCGACACCACCTCCGGCAACGCCAACGCCGAAGCCGCCTCGGTCAGCAGCGAGCGCCGGCCGACCGAGCCCTCGATGTGGGCGCGCAGTTCGCCGAACGCCTTCGCGCCACCGGAACCCGGCGCGCCACCCGCCGAAATTGAGTCCACTGTGGACACGATGGCGTCGTACCAGGCCAGCACCTTCGCCGTGTCCGTGTCGTCGAGGCCCAGCGCGTCGGCGACCACCGCGACGGAGAGGGGGCCGGCCAGTTCCCGCCGCAGTTCCGCGTGACCGGCCGCAGCGAAACCGTCGACCAGCCGGGTGCATTCGGCGCGGACGAACCCGGTGAAGCGGTCCGCGATCTCGCGGGGGCGGAAGTGCCGGGCGAACGGCGCCCGGTGCCGGGTGTGCTCGGCCGCCTCCAGCGAAAGCATCGACGGGCCGACGACCCGGGCCGTCGAGAAGCGGGGGTCGTCCACGGTGAAGGTGGCCGCGTCGCGCATCACCTCCAGCGCCAGGTCGTGCCGCGTGACCAGCCAGCCGTTCAGCTCCGGCAGCCAGGACACCGGCTCGGTCGCGCGCAGCCGGGACAGCAGCGGGTACGGGTCGGCCGTCAGCTGGTCGATCACGCCCGCAGCCCCGCGATCAGGAGGCCGACCAGGCGCCGTGCGTCGTAGTCCGGGTTGTCCTCCGCGCCGATGCACAGGTTGCCCACGCCGCGCATCAGCTCCAGCGGCCGCACCCGCGCGGTCAGGTCGGCGGCTTCGAGCAGCCGGGCGCACACCGGCACCAGCCGGTCCAGGAAGTACGCGTGCAGCGTGTCGAAGCCGTCGCCTTGCAGGACACCCGCCAGCCCGTGCTTGGTCACCAGGAAGTCGACGAACAGGTCGATCCACTCCGCCAGCGCCGCGTGCGGCGAGCGGGCGGCTTCCAGCAGCGCGGGCCCGGCTTCGGCGCACGCCTCCACCTGGTGCCGGTAGACGGCGATGATCAGGTCCGCCCGGGTCGGGAAGTGGCGGTAGATCGTGCCCATCCCGACGCCCGCCTTCGCCGCGATGTCCCGCACCGGCGCGTCCACGCCGGAGGCGACGAAGACCGCGGCCGCCGCGTCCAGCAGCGTCTTCTCGTTGCGCCGGGCGTCGGCGCGCTTGGGCTTGCTCGGGCTCACCACACCTCCAGGGTTGCTAACCGGAACATTGTTCCGTATCGTTAGCGGAGCAACGTTCCGCTTGCCATCCTGCCACGGAGGCCATCGAAATGCAGTACCGCACTCTGGGCCGCACCGGCGTCCAGGTCAGCGCCCTCGCACTCGGCGCGATGAACTTCGGCGCCATCGGGCGCACCACCCAGGACGACGCCACCGCCATCGTCGACGCCGCCATCGAGGGCGGCATCAACCTGATCGACACCGCCGACATGTACGGCCAAGGCGAGTCGGAGGTCATGGTCGGCCGGGCCATCAAGAACCGCCGCGACGACCTCGTGCTCGCCACGAAGGCGGCCATGCCGATGGGCGAGGAGCGCAACCACCGCGGCAGCTCCCGCCGCTGGCTGGTCAAGGCGCTGGACGACAGCCTGCGCCGCCTCGACGTCGACCACGTCGACCTCTACCAGGTCCACCGCTGGGACCCGGCCACGAGCGACGAGGAAACGCTTTCCGCGCTGACCGACCTGCAGCGCGCCGGCAAGATCCGCGCCTTCGGCTCGTCGACGTTCCCCGCGTACCGGATCGTGCAGGCCCAGTGGGCGGCGCGCGAGCACCACCTGAGCCGGTACGCCACCGAGCAGCCCAGCTACTCGATCCTGCAGCGCGGCATCGAAGCCCACGTCCTGCCGGTGACGCAGGAGTACGGCCTCGGCGTGCTCGCGTGGAGCCCGCTCGCGTCGGGCTGGCTCTCCGGGGCCGTCCGCGCCGGGCAGGAGATCACGACCAGCCGCTCGCAGGCGCTCCCCCAGCGCTTCGACCTCACCGACCCGGCCAACCAGGCCCGCCTCGACGCCGTCGAGAAGCTCGCCAAGCTGGCCGACCAGGCGGCACTTTCGCTGATTCAGCTCGCGCTCGGGTTCGTCACCGCGCACCCGGCCGTGACCAGCGCGCTCATCGGCCCGCGCACGCCCGGCCACCTCGAGTCGCAGCTCGCCGCCGCCGACACCGTGCTGCCCGCCGACGTCCTCGACGAGATCGACGCGATCGTCGCCCCCGGCGTCGACCTGGCCGCGCACGAGAAGTTCGACACCCCGCCCGCCCTGCTCGACCCGTCCCTCCGGAGGCGTTGATGACCAGCTTCGGCATCATGACCCCGCCCATGAACGTGGGCTACGACGAGATCCAGCGCGTCTGGCGCGAGGCCGACGCGATCCCCGAGATCGAGCACGCCTGGCTGTTCGACCACCTCATGCCGATCGGCGGCGACCCGGACGGCCCGATCTTCGAAGGCTGGACGCTGCTCTCGGCGATGGCCGCGCAGACCGAGCGGATCCGGCTCGGCCTGATGGTGACCAGCAACCGCTTCCGGCCGCCCGCGGTGCTGGCGAAGATCGCGGCCACGGTGGACGTCGTGTCCGGCGGGCGCCTCGACTTCGGCATCGGCGCCGGCTCCCGGCCGAGCCACCCCCTGGCCCGGCGCGAATACGACGGGCACGGCCTGCCGTACCACTCCCGGGACGACGCCGTCGCCGCGCTCGCCGAGGCGTGCACGGTCATCCGTCGCTTGTGGACGGAACCGGAACCGTTCGACTTCGACGGCGAGTACGTGCAGCTGAGGGGCGCCTTCGGGAATCCGAAACCAGTCCAGGCACACCTGCCGATCATGATCGGCGGCCGGGCGAGCGCGACGCTGCGGGTGGTCGCCGAGCACGCCGACCAGTGGAACATCCCCGGCGGCGGCGACATCGAAGACCTCGCCGGCCGCAGTCGGCTGCTCGACCGCTACTGCACGGAGATCGGCCGCGACCCGGCGGAGATCACCCGCTCGATCTTCCTGCCGGTCGACTACGACAAGCCCGCCGCCACCCGGGAAAAGATCGAGGAAGCGGTCGGCGCCGGCTTCGGGCACGTCGTCCTGGGCCTGGCGAACCCGTACCCGGACGGCGTCGTGCGCTGGGTCACCGACGAGCTGATCCGCTGAGCTACCTGGCGGCGGCACGCCGGACGTCGCGGCGGACGCCACCGGCGAGGTCACCGAGCTGCGGCCGCCGCCCGGGTTCCGCCGGGTGCCCTAGCGTTCGGCGCGCTCTCTGACGGTCCGCAGCTCGTCGTCGACGACCGCCATCTGCGCGTCGACCGCGGCGGGGTCGGTGCCCTCGGGGAAGAACAGGCTGAAGATCAGCTCGGCGCCGGTCAGGTTGGGGACGACGCGGGTGAAGAGGCCGAGGTTCGGCGCCGCCGCGCTGACGAAGTCGACGACGCCGTGCTCCGGCGCGGTTTTGACCGCGACGAGCCGCGGGCCGGCGTCGTCCGGGATGCGCCAGACGTCGTCGTGGTCGTGCTCGACGGCGGGCGCGAACCCCGGTGCCCAGTCGGGCAGGTTGCGCGCGTCGGCCAGGTAGCCGAGGACTCGTTCGGGCGAAGCGGCGATGGACGTCGTGCGCGTCTCGGCGCGCCCCGGACGGAATGCTGTCATGGGGTTAACCGTACGCAGCTGCGTATCATTTGTCCACGCGTAAAATTCGGCGAGTGGACGAGGATCTCGGAGCACTCTGCGCGTGGGCGGGCCGCCGGCTGGCCGAAGCCGAGCAGCCCGTGCTGACCGAGCACGGGCTCTCGATGTGGCAGTACGTGGTGCTGTCGGCGCTGGCCCGCGGCTCGGCGCCGAGCCAGCTGGTCCTGGCGCAGCAGATCCGCTACGACAAGACCCGCCTGATCGCGCTGCTGGACGGCCTGGTGACGGAGGGCCTGGTCAGCCGCGACCCCGACCCGGCGGACCGCCGCGCCCGCGTGGTCCGCCTGACCCCTCTCGGAACCCGCCGCCACGCGGCGGTGCGCGACGCGATCCGGGTGGTGGAGAACGAGCTGCTCGAGGGGTTGGACGCCGAAACCCGGCGGGTGCTGCGGTCAGCCCTCGCCCACCTGGCGAACGCGGACTGACCGCAGCCGGCTCACGCCACCGAGCAGAGGGTTCCGTTGAGCGTGAACGCCGCCGGCAGGATGTTCGGCCCGCCGTAGTCCGCCACGAATCCCACGTCGGCGCCCGACGCCACGGACGCCGTCGACGTCACCGTCACCGTGCTTCCCGTCTGCGTCCACGTTCCGTTCCAGCCGCTCGTCACCCGCTGGCGCGCGGTCGGCCACGAGAACGTCAGCGTCCAATCCCCCGTCACCGCGGGCGAAACGACGTGGATGCCGCCCACGAAGCCGCTCGCCCAGTCCGTCACGTCCGTCAGCCGGACCGTGCAGCTGCTCGCGGCAGGGGCGCCGGTCGTCAGCGTCAACGGCGGCGACGCCCACGACACGTTCCCCGCCGTGTCACGAGCCAGCACGTTCACCGCGTACCGGCTGCCCGGCACCAGGTTCCGGGCCGTGAACGTCGTCCCGGCCGTCTCGCCCCACAGCTGACCGTCCGCGTACACCTCGTACTTCGCGATCGGGTGCCCGGCCGGCGCCGCCGCGGGCCACGCGACCGTCGCCGTGCGGTCGGTCGTCGTGCCGGTCGGCTGCCCGGGTGCACCCGGGCCGGCCGAGGGGGAAACCGGGTGCAGGACCACGGTCGTCAGCGAGTACGGCGGCAGCGTCTGCGCGCCGGGCGAACCCGAAGGGCCGGTGGTGATCGACGTCGCGCCGTTGGCGAAGGTCGACACCTGGGGCGTGGCCGCGGCCGGGGTGTAACCCGTGTAGTCGAGCGTCACCGCGCGCGACGCGTCCGGGTCCTTGTTGATCAGCAGCACCGCCAGGTCGCCGTTCGGGCGGCGGACGGCGTGCGCGCTGACGAGCGGGTCGTCCGCACCCGCCCGGACGAACTGGTCGCCGGGACGTGCGAAACCGCTCAGCAGCTTCAACCCGTAGTAGGGCGCGAACGGGGTGTTGAAGGCCGGCTCGCAGCCGTCCGCGAGACAGGTCGCGCTCGACAGCAGGCCGAAGTCGGCGTAGTCCGGGTAACCGGCCACAGTGGACACCTTCGTCGCGCCGTTGTGCGTGTTCCACCAGTCCACTGTGAACACGCCGTTGGCGAGCAGCGCGCTGTAGGCGTCGGCGGCGAACAGCGCGCCGGGCTGGGTGTTCATGCCCACCGGCGTGTTCGTCTCGGTCATCGCGATGCCCAGCGGGCGGCCCGCGTACCGCGCGATCTGCTCGCGGGCCAGGTAGATCATGTCGCCCACCTGCTCGGTCTTCGTGAGCGCCTCGGCGGCCGTCGAGCCGCCGGGGTACCAGTGCAGGATGACGTAGTCGACGTGCGGGCCGGCGATCGACAGCACCGTCTGGTTCCACGTCGCGGTGTCGCCCTCGCCGACGATGCCGTCCGGCCAGTTCGCCGGGGTGGTCAGCACCGCGCCGATCTTCACCGCCGGGTCGGCGGCCTTCATCGCGTCGGCGTAGGCCACGACTTCGTTGGCGTACGCGGCCGGGCTCTTGTCGGCGTGGTCGTCGGCTTCCCAGTCGGCCCCGTAGTGGCCGTTGCCGTAGTTCTCGTTGCCGATCTCCCAGTACTTGACGCCGTAGCCCTTCTCGACGTTGGCGTACCGCACCCAGTCCGCCGCCTCCTGCGGCGAGCCGGTGCCGTAGTTCGCGATGACGATCGGCTGGGCCCCGGTCCGCCGGACACCGCCCATGAACGTGTCGAAATCGGTGCCGGGAGCGACGTAGCCACCCGGTGCGGTGTTGTCCTTCCAGTGGTAGATGTCGCCGTAGGACCCGCCGGGGTACCGCAGCATCCGCACGCCGGCGCCGCCGAGCAGGTCCGCCACGGCGTCGGTCCCCAGCTGGCTGTCCCACACCGCGTGGTTGACGCCGATCCCGGTGTCCGGCACGGTGGCCAGCCCCGCGCGGACGTCGACGGTGACCGTCGCTCCGGGCGGTTCGGCGGCTTCGGCGGCGGGCACCGCCGCGGCGAGCACGGCGATCACCGGCCACGCTGCCCAGCGCAGACGTCGTGCTGTCATGGGAAGTCCATCCTCTCGTCGGGCACGAACGGATGGCTGAGAGCGCTCTCAGAGAGAGAGAACCACCGCGCGGCCCGCAAGTCAACGAAAGTCCCGGGACGGCCCCGCGCGCATCGAAAGATCGATGCGTTCGAGCCGGTCGGCGACGAGGGTGACCACCCCTTCGGCCGCCTGGGCCCGGCCGCGGACCAGCAGCGCGGCGCTGGTGCGGGCGACCAGCCGCTGCCGTCGCCACAGGCCGGGCGAGACGAGGACGTTGGCCATGCCGGTCTCGTCTTCGAGGTTGAGGAACGTGATCCCGCCCGCGGTCGCCGGGCGCTGCCGGTGGGTGACCGCGCCGCCGACCCACACGCGCGTGCCGTCCCGCACGCGCGTGAGCTCGGCGGTGGTGATCGCCCCGCGCGCGTCGAGCAGTTCGCGCAGGTACTCCACCGGGTGGCTGTCCGGGGAAACGCCGGTGGCCCAGAGGTCGGCGGCGGTGATCTCGAGCCGCGTCATGCCCGGCAGCGCGGGCGCGTCGAGCCCCGGCGCGAGGCCGGGCAGGTGACCCGGCCGGGCGGCCGCCGCCGCGCCGGCCGCCCACAGGTCCTGCCGCCGGTCGCCGCCGAACGCGCCCGCGGTCGCGAGGGCTTCGACGGCGTTCTTCTTCAGCCGGACGCGGCGGGTGAGGTCGCCGACGCCGCGGTACGGCCCGTTGGCCTCGCGTTCGGCGACGATCCGCTCTGCGACGTCGCCGCCGAGGTGGCGGACGCCGGCGAGGCCGAGGCGCAGCGCGACGCCGCCGGTGCTGCCGGGATCGGGTTCGAGGGTGGCGTGGGCGAGACTGGCGTTGACGTCCGGTTCGCGGACGTGGACGCCGTGCCGCCGGGCGTCGGCGACCAGCGACTGTGGGGAGTAGAACCCCATCGGCTGGGCGCGCAGCAGCCCGGCGCAGAACGCGGCCGGGTAGTAGCGCTTGACCCACGCGCTCGCGTACACCAGCAGCGCGAACGACATCGAGTGCGCTTCGGGGAAGCCGTACCCGGAAAAGGCGTGGATCTGCTCGAAGATCCGGGTGGCGAGCTCGCGGCCGATCCCGTTGGCTTCGCAGCCGGCGAAGAACCGCGCCATCAGCGCCTTCATCTTCGCGCTCGACCGCTTGGCGCCCATGGCGCGGCGCAGCTGGTCGGCTTCGGCGGGGGTGAAGCTCGCGACGTCGACGGCCATCTGCATCACCTGTTCCTGGAACAGGGGAACGCCGAGCGTGCGGTCCAAACTGGACGCCAGCAGCGGGTGCGCGTGCTGCCACTGCTCCTCGCCGCGACGGCGCCGGATGTAGGGATGCACCGAACCACCCTGGATCGGGCCGGGCCGGATCAGCGCGACTTCGACGACGAGGTCGTAGAACTCCCGCGGCCGCAACCGCGGCAGGGTGGCCAGCTGGGCGCGGGATTCGACCTGGAAGACGCCGATCGCGTCGGCCTCGCAGAGCATGTCGTAGACGGCCGGGTCGGCCAGGTCGAGCCGGCCGAGGTCCACAGTGGACTCGTGGTGTTCGGCGATGAGGTCGATCGCGTAGTGCAGCGCGGAAAGCATGCCGAGGCCGAGCAGGTCGAACTTGACCAGCCCGACGGCGGCGCAGTCGTCCTTGTCCCACTGCAGGACGCTGCGATCGGCCATCGTCGCCCACTCGACCGGGACCACTTCGGACACCGGCTGCTTGGAGATCACCATGCCGCCGGAGTGGATGCCGAGGTGGCGCGGGAAGTCCTCGATCCGGGCAGCGAGGTCGAGCACATCATCGGGGATCTCGCCGGAGGACTGCTGTTTCGTGGCCGTGACGCCGCCCCAGCGGTCAACGAGCTTGCCGAAGGCGTCCTGCTGCCCGGGACTGTGCCCGAGCGCCTTGGCGGCGTCGCGGATCGCCGAAGGCGCCCGGTAGGTGATGACGTTGGCGACCTGCGCGGCGTGGAAGCGGCCGTGCTTGGCGTAGACGTACTGGATGGCTTCCTCGCGCCGGTCGGACTCGATGTCGATGTCGATGTCCGGCGGCCCGTCCCGCTCCGGGGCCAGGAACCGCTCGAACAGCAGGTTCCACTTCACCGGGTCCGCATGGCAGATCCCGAGGGCGTAGCAGACCGCGGAGTTCGCGGCCGAGCCGCGGCCCTGGCACAGGATGTTCGCCTCCTTGCAGAAGCGGACGATGTCCCAGACGACGAGGAAGTAGCCGGGGAAGCCGAGGGCTTCGATGACGGCGAGTTCGTGGTCGAGCTGGGCGTAGGCCTGGGGGTTCGCCTCGCGCGGGCCGTAGCGGTCCGCCGCGCCCGTCCGGGTCAGCTCGCGCAGGTACGACATCTCGTCGTGCACGGGCGGCACCGGGAACGGCGGCAGGTCCGGGGCGACCAGCCGCAGGTCGAACGCCACTTCGACGCCAAGCACGGCGGCGCGGCCGACAGCGCCGGGGTAGCGGCGCTCGAACCGGCGCCGCTGCTCCATGCCCGACCGCAGGAACGCCTGCCCCGACGGCGGCCGCCACCCCTCGAGGTCCTCGGCCGACCGGCGCGCCCGGACCGCGGCGACCATGTCCGCCACGACGGCGTCCTCCGGCCGGGCGTAGTGCGCGTTGTTCGAGACGACGGTCGGCAGCCGCAGGTCGCGGGCCATTTCGGCGAGCAGGTCGTTGGCCGCGTCGTCGAGCGGCAGCCGGTGGTCGATCAGCTCGACGGCGACGTGCTGCCGCCCGAACCGGTCGACGAGCCGCGCGAGCTCGGCGTGCGCGGCGGCGGGCCCGGTGCGGGCGAGCGCTTGGCGGACCGCGCCCTTCCGGCACCCGGTCAGCACGACGACGTGCCCGGCCAGCTCGTCGACCAGTTCCTCGACGTCGTACACCGGCCGCCCCTTCGCCCCGCCGGCGAGCTGGGCGCGCGAGATGACGCGGCACAGCCGGTGGTACCCGTCCTGCTGCCGGGCGATCACCAGCAGGTGCGACCCCTTCGGATCCGGTTCACCGGCCTGCGGCGCGGGCAGGTCGAGCGAGAGCTCGGCCCCGAACCCGACGCGCACCCCGAGCTCCCGGGCGGCGTCGCTGAACCGGACGGCGCCGTACACACCGTCGTGATCGGTGAGCACGAGCGCGTCGAGCTCCAGCCGCGCGGCTTCTTCGACGAGGGTCTCGGGATGACTGGCGCCGTCGAGGAAGCTGAAGTTGGAGTGGACGTGCAGCTCGGCGTAGGGCGCCCGGATCCGGTCCCCACCGTCGTCCCGCCGCCTCCGCGCCCGCAGATCGTCGGGCGCCCCGCCATACCCTTCGCGCTTGCGCGACCACGCCGGGGCATCACTGCCGTCCCCGGGCACGGGCGCCCGCCCGGAGGCGACCCGCTCCACTTCGGACCACGGCACGCTCGGGTTGTTGAACGCCAAAGCCAGCTCCCGCAGGGAAAGTTCACTGAGGGGAAGCCAGCGAATACCGATCGAACACACGTACGACTGCTGGCTTCGATCCTGAGCCGGGGAGCGGGCGGTGTCAACTGTGGACCGTGGCGGAGTCGCCTTGATCACTACGGCGCAGACGGAAGGTGCACCCAGGCGGGAACGTCCCACTGCTTGAGGGGAACGGTCGTGGCAACGTAGTCGGCGGGGTCGATGGCCCCGTAAGCGTGGCGCACGACACCGTCGTAGATCTCGTGGGACACCATGAGAGCCAACGGCTGTTCGGGACGTTGACGCAGACTGTCGCGCAACACGTCGGAGTTCAGCAGACCGTACGCGTCGTTGAGCGCGCTTCCGAAGAAGTCGTACTCGTCGCGGAAGAGCTCGCCGGAATCGACGACCGCCCGCAACCGCATGTGCGCACCCGGCAGGGCAGTTCTGTTGTAAGCGACGAGCTCCCGGGTCAGCGCCGGGATCAGCGGGTCGATCAGACGGTTCTTCGGCGTACCCGGCCCGAACACGTACCGCAGGCTGTCCCCGGCGGCCTCGGGCGCCTGCAGCGGCGTCACCCCGGCGTGCTCGATCGCCGCGGTCACCATGCGGCGCAACGCCGCCCGGAGCACACCTTTGATCTTGTCCGGCCGGGTGCCGTGGTCCTCGATGTCCACGAGCAGCATGCTGACGTGGTGCAGATCGCCCGAGTCGAACGGCGCTTCGGATGGCGGCGGTGGAGCAGGCGGCGGATCGGCCGAGCGGATGCGCGCGGCGAAAGTCCGCCCTTTCACCTTCACCAGGATCTGCCGGAAGCGCGACGGATCGATTCCCCGGGCACCGTGCGCGACCACGTTCTGGTAGAACGACTCGGTCACGATCATGGCCAGGTCGGCATCCGCCAGCTGAAGCGCAGTCCGGAGCTCGGCCGAGTCCAGCAGGCGGAGCGTCGTGGACAGACTTTCCCCGACGACGCCGTGCTCGTCTCGGACGACCTCACCGGCGTGCACGGCGACGCGGAGCCGGATCTGCTCGTTCGAAGCGTGCCCGAGGTTGTACTCCCGCAACGCCGCGGCCAGGCTCGGCACCAAGTCCGCGAGCAAGTGGGTCTTGGGCACATCCGGGTCGATCAGGGTCAGGACGCCGTCTCCGGTGTCGACCAGATCGCGTTGATCCTCGGCGATCCCCGCGTCCGCGAACGCCCGCCGCAAAGCGGCCCACAAACCGCGGCGGACCTCCAGGATCTGGGGATCCGTTCGCCTCGCGTACCCCGCGACGTCGACGGCCATGATGGTGCGGTGCATCGGCTCGACTCGGTTCATCCCGGAACCTCCGCACTGGGTCGTCGTCCGCACCAGGATATCCGAACGAATCGATTCACGGCGGGTTCTAGTCGTAGCAGCCTTCGACCGTCCATTGTGGATCGTCACCGATCGTGGCCTTGAGCAGGAGTGCGACGTCGCCTTCGTCGGTGTCCAGGACCACCTGGACGCGGGCGAGCCGGTCGCCGCGGTGGTGGACGATCCAGGGGCCCGCCGAGCCGAGGACGGGCCGGGGCGGGGCGTCCTCGGTGGTGACCGTCGCGGGTGGGCGGCTCAGCTCGCCGCGGGGGGTGCAGCGGACCTCGTTGCCCGCCGCGTCCAGGACCGTGGCCGGGATGCGGCGGGCGGCCACCACCGTCGGGGAGGGGGCCGGGAGGCGGCCCGGCCAGGGCTGGTCGGCCGTGGCCGGGGTGCGGGGCTCGCCCCACGGGACGAGCCGGACGCGCTCGGCCGGGCCGCGGCCGCCGTCGAGGAGCGGGGTGACGACCGCGTCCGGGCCCAGCAGGCCCTGGATGCGGACCAGGGCGCGGGCGGCGCGCTCGGCGGCGTCGGCGTCGCGGCCCAGCGACCCGAACTGCAACTGCAGCGCTTGACCGCCGACCACTTCTTCGGGGTCGAGGCGCAGCCGGACGATGCCGGCGGTGGGCCGGTCGCGGGCGTTGAGCCAGCCCTCGCACTGCCAGCGGACGCGGTCGGCCGTCGCGCGGGCGGTCAGCGGTTCGGCGCAGCGCCAGACGCGGGCGCGTTCCTCGCCGGCTTCGGTGACCGCGACGACGGCCAGCCGGGTGCAGGCGAGGCCGTGGCGGGCGAGGCCGGCGAAGAAGCGTTCGCCGAGCGTCTTCGCGACGAACGCGGCTTCGTCGATCCGGGCCAGCGGGTGCTCGAAGGTTTCGGTGACCGACAGGTCCGGCGGCAGGGCACGGCGCAGCGGCGGGCGTTCGGAAAGGCCGCGCGCGAGGCGGTGGGCGGTGATGGCGTCCTTCGGGAACCGGCCGGCGACGTCCCGCTCGGCGATCGCGGCGAACGCGCCCAGGGTGCGCAGCCCGAGCCGCTGCAGCAACGCGACCAGCTCACCGCGGTCGTCACCCGGCTGGTCCAGTTCGGTGATCGCCAGCGGCGCGAGGAACCCGGCGGCGCGCCCGGACGGCACGAGCGCGGACCGCCGGGCGGCGAGGGTCGCGGCGAAGAGCCCGTCGGCGATCCCGACCTGGCACTCGACCCCGGCCCGGGCGGCGACTTCGTCGATGAGCAGCTCGGCGAGCGCGGCCTCCCCACCGAAGTACCCGGCGGCCCCGGTGACCGGCACGGCCACCAGCCCGGGCCGGACGACCTCGACCCCGACCGCCTGGCTTTCGACGGCGGCGGCGACGGATTCGAAGAGCCGCGCGTCGCGGTCCGGGTCGTGCTGGTGGACGACCAGGCCGGGACAGCGGGACTGGGCATCCCGCCGGCGCATCCCGCGCCCGACCCCGCCGGCCCGCGCGGAGGCGGAGCAGGCGACGACGCGGTTGGCGGAGAAAACGGCGGCGGGAGCGGTGGGCGGCGTGCCGGCGGCGGCCCCCGCGGCGACGACCGGCCAGTCCGGGCACCACAGCACCAGCAGCCGCGGCGCATCGGTCACCGGACGCCTTCGGCGAGGTGCTCGGACTTCGACGGCCGCGCGGTGACCGAGTGGCTCGCAAGCCGCCGGGCCCGGCCCGGCCCGGCGCGATCGCAGCCGGCGACCCGCGCCAGGCTGCCCCGCCGACCACTATTCGACAGACCACGGCCCACGCCATGGACACGGCCGGCAACCTGCACCAAGCCGACCAGCCGACCACCCTTCGACAGACCACAGCCCACGCCACGAGCGCCTCCGGCAGCCCACGCCAGGCCACCCAGCCGACCACCCCACGACCGACCACAACCCACACCACGAACACGACCGGCAGCCCACGCCAAACCACCCAGCCGACCACCCCACGACCGACCACAACCCACACCACGAACACGACCGACAGCCCACGCCAAACCAACCAGCCGACCACCCCACGACCGA
>NZ_JBEZDL010000010.1:0-163035 GCF_040648295.1 Amycolatopsis sp. NPDC049159 | reverse complement strand
GACCACAACCCACACCACGAACACGACCGACAGCCCGCACCAAACCAACCAGCCGACCGCCGCTTAGCCGGCCCGCCCCGCGGTCTCGGCCGACCGGATCACCCAGCCACCCGGCCGGTCGCCGAGCCGACACCGGGCCAGGGCACCACGCCCGCCATCGCACGTGCTCTCACCCCACGCGCGCAGGGAAAACCGGGGCCTCCGCGCGCGTCGCCGTCGCCAACGCGCCCGCCGGGCCCGGCAGCTGCAGCGGCAACGACCGGGGCCGGCCCGCCGATCCCCGGCCCCGGCTGGTCGCCACCAGCGAACGAGACCTCAAGTGCCCGTGGCCGTCCGCGCTCAAGCCGTGCCACCGGCGGTCCGAAACCGTCAGCTCCAGATCCGCGCCCGGCCAGGACCCCGCCGCCAGCAGCACCGAGCCCCGGTTGCGGACCCGGCCGGCGAGACGACGCGCCAGCTGAGGCGGGACGCTCCCGGCCAGCGACCGGCCGAGCACCACCAGGTCGAACCCGTCCACCAGCGCCGACACCACCGCCGCCGGCTCGGCCCCGGGGTGCGGCACCAAGGCGATGCGGTCCAGGTCGACGCCGAGTTCCGCGGCCGCGGCCAGGCCCAGCTCCGGCAGGCCCGTGACCGCCGCCCAGGAGCCGTCGCGGGTGGCCGCCGCCACCAAAGCGAGCACCAGGGACGTCGCGCCGCGGACCGACACCGTCGTGCCGCGCCGCAGGGCGCCTCCGGGGAGGAGCCCGGCCAGTGCGGGCAAGACCGTCAGCCGGCCCGCCGGGTCCGGCTCGCCCAGTTGCGCCGCCGTGCGGACCCCCGGGATCCCCGCCAGCGCCTCCGGCACCGCCATCGCCACGCACCTCCAGCACCACGTACTCGCACCGGAGACACCCGCGAACGGAAGCCGCGAGCGAACCCAGGGGAATCATCGAACACTTGTTCGCATAGTGCGAGACGACGGGGCCCCGTGTCAAGCCGGGCTCAACCGATCGGGGCCGGCGGACGTGTAAGCGGTGCCCTCGACCACGGAAGGAACCCTCATGACCGAGAACGCACTGCCGGAGGACCCCGTCGGCCCGCTCGTGCTCCCCCGCTCGTCGAACGTCGCCGACCGCAGCCAGGCGCTGACCGGCCGCCGCGGCCGGCGGGACGTGCTCGGGACGACCACGCCGTCCACCTGGCCCACCATCGGCCTGCAGACACCGGAGGACTGACGCGAGGCTCGTGAACCCCGCCCCGCACCACCCACCTGGGTGACTTCCAGGTGCGGCCGCGCGCACTCGTGGTGGCCGGTGCTGACCGCGCCGGTCGCCGGGGCGCGTCCGAGAAGGTCCGCGGGCACGGCGCGTTCGTGGCAGCGGGCCGCACCGTCGCCGGCGCGGCCCGCCCGCCTCAGCCCGCGAACGGGCTCGCGTCGACGGCGCAGGTCTTGCCCGCGGCCGGGAACGCGCCCGAGATCAGGTAGTCCCGCTTGACCTGCTCGGTGCACGTGCTCGGCACGTACATCGACGAGTGCCCGTACCCCTCGGTCACGAACACCCGGGCACGCGCCAGTTCCGCGGCGCCGTCCCGGGCCCCGGCCAGCGGCGTCGAGGGGTCGTACCGGTTGTTGAGCACCAGGATCTCCGCCGACGTCGGGCGGTTCCACGGGCCGGTGAACCGGTCGGTGTCCTTCGCCCGCCAGAACGCGCAGCTCATCATGTCCAGCACGGCGATCCGGCCGAAGTACGGGACGCGCCGGTCTTCGGATTCGGCGTACCGGCTGTAGATCGCCGGGTCGGTGGGGACATCGCTGTCACTGCACTGGATGGCGTTGAACGCTTCGGTGCGGTTGGACGTGTACGGCTCGCCCGCCTTGAACGCCTGCGAAGCCTGCTGGGCCCGCGGGGCCTCGTAAAGCCGCTGCAGCAGTGCCGCGATGTCCGGCCAGCCGCGCGAGTCCGACAGGTCGGCGGCCGCGTTGATGATCCCGGAATACGTCCAGGTCTCCCCGTCGACGGTGATCGGCGCCTGCTTCGCGCGGGCGGTCAGCGCCGTCCACTTCGCCTTCGGGTCACCCGAGGAGAACGCGCACTTCGGGCCGGCTTCGGTGCACAGGCGCAGGAACTGGTCGAACGTCCGGGAAATCCCGGTGGCGACGTCCTGGCGGGTGTCCAGCGGGACGGTCTTGCCGGCCCCGTCGTGGCCGGTCGCGTTGCCGGCGAAGTCCATCGTGCCGTCGAACACCATCGCGCGGATCCGGTTCGGGAACAGGTTCGCGTAGGTGGCGCCGAGCTGGGTGCCGTAGGAAATGCCGTGGTAGGTCAGCTTCGGGTCGCCGACCGCGCGGCGCAGCATTTCCAGGTCCCGCGCGGTGTTCGCCGTCGAGACGTGCTCCAGGACCGGGCCGGCCTTGGCCGCACAGCGGTCCGCCAGTTCCTCGGACTTGGCGTAGAAGGCCGAATTGCCACTCGGGTCGCCGGGCATCTCCGGGAAGGAGCCGAAGAAGGACTCCTGCTCGGCGAGGGTGTCGAAGCAGCGCACCGCGGTGCTGGCGCCGATCCCGCGCGGGTCCCACGAGACGACGTCGAACCGCGCGCGCAGCTCGGCGGAGAACAGCCACGGCCACTTGCCGCGCTCCCGCAGCCGCTGCAGGCCGGACGCGCCCGGGCCGCCGAAGTTGACGAACAGCGTGCCGATCCTGCGCGCGGGATCGGTGGCGGGTTCCTTGATGAGCGCGAGGTCGATCTTCGCACCGGCCGGGCGGTCGTAGTCCAGCGGCACCTTCGCCGTGGCGCATCGGAAGCCGTCCTGGCAATCGGTCCAGCTCAGCTGCGGCGTGGGAACGCTGTCGACGGAGGCGGAGGCCACCGCGGGCACCGCCAGTGCGACCCCGAGCGCGACGACCAAGCCGCGCACGAAGCCTCCCCCAGTGAGACGACGCAAAGGAAGTCCTTTCGAAGAACGGAAACGATCACCTCCCCAGACGGGTGAGGGGGCGGTGAGGTTGGCCGGGCCCCCGGAAAAGATCAGTGGCGCGGACTTGTGCTGCATGTCTATAGTACTAGGCAACTAGATAAATGGAGTTGCCGATGATCGAGTTCCACCTGGACGCGAGGTCCGGCCTGTCGCCGTACCAGCAGCTGGTCCAGCAGGTGCGGCACGCGCTGCGCCTCGGCCTGCTGGACGAGGGGGATCAGCTCCCGAAGGTCAAGGACGTGGTCGCTTCCCTCGCGATCAACCCGAACACCGTGCTGAAGGCCTACCGGGAGCTGGAGCACGACGGGCTCGTCTCCGCCCGGCCCGGCGTCGGCACCTTCGTCACCGCCACGCTGAACGGCGGTGCGTCGTTCGCCGTGCTCGGGCCACTGCGGCAGGACCTGCGCCGCTGGCTGGGCAAGGCGCGCAAGGCCGGTCTCGACGAAGAGAGCATCGAGGCCCTGTTGATGTCCACGTTTCGCGACTCCGCCAGAGAGGACATAGCGTGAGCGTCCTGCGTGCCCGGGGACTGGGCAAGAAGTACAAGCGCACCTGGGCGTTGTCCGGCTGCACCCTGGAAATCGAGCCCGGCCACGTGACCGGGCTGGTCGGGCCGAACGGGGCCGGCAAGTCGACGTTGCTGAACATCGCGTCCGGCATGCTCGAGCCGACCACCGGCACGATCGAGGTGTGCGGCGGGGTGCCCGGCAGCGGACCGGACCAGCTGGCGAAAGTCGGTTACGTCGCCCAGAACACGCCGGTCTACGCCGGGCTGAGCATCGAAGAGCACCTGCGGCTCGGCGCGCACCTGAACCCGCGCTGGGACACCTCGCTCGCCGAAAAGCGCATCGAACGCCTGGGGCTCGACCCGAAGCAGCACGCCGGGAAGCTGTCCGGCGGGCAGCGCGCCCAGCTGGCGCTGACGATCGGCATCGCCAAGCGGCCCGAGCTGCTGCTGCTCGACGAACCGGTCGCCGCGCTGGATCCGCTGGCGCGGCGGGAGTTCCTGCAGGACCTGATGGAAGCCGTCGCCGAGCACGAGTTGTCCGTGGTGATGTCCTCGCACCTGGTCAACGACCTGGAACGGGTCTGCGACCACCTCATCGTGCTCGTCGATTCGCAGGTGCGGGTGATCGGCGAAGTCGAGCACCTGCTGGCCACGCACCACCGGCTCTCCGGGCCGCGGCGGGACGTCGAAACGCTGCCCGCGGACCAGCACGTCATCTCCGCGAAGCACACCGACCGGCAGACCACCGTGCTCGTCCGCACCGAGGCGCCGATCCTCGATCCCGTGTGGACGGTCGCGCGGATCGGCCTCGAAGACCTCGTCCTCGAGTACATGAGCAACCCCGCCGCCGCCCGACCCGCCCTGGAGGTCCTGCGATGACCTGGCTGACCTGGCGCCAGTTCCGCGCCCCCGCGCTGTCCGTGTTCGCCGTGCTGCTCGTGATCGGCATCGTGCTCGCGATCACCGGCCCGGAGCTGGTCGGGCGCACGAACTTCTCCGACCAGGACGCCCTCTTCGGCGGGACGATCCTGGTGCTCTACCTGCTGCCGGCGGCGATCGGCGTGTTCTGGGGCGTCCCGCTGATCACGCGCGAGCTGGAAAGCGGCACGCACAACCTCGTGTGGAACCAGACCGTCACGCGAAAGCGGTGGCTCACCACCAAACTCGGCTTCGGCCTGCTCGTCGCGATGGTCGCGGCCGGCCTGCTCGGCTGGGCGGTGTCGTGGTGGGCCAGCCCGATCGACGCGCTCGCGGCCGCGCAGACCGACCGCGGGATGCTCTCGCGCATCGCGCCGGTCGTGTTCGGCGCGCGCGGCATCGCCCCGATCGGTTACGCGGCTTTCGCGCTCGCGCTCGGTGTCGCGGTCGGGATGCTGCTGAAGCGGACGGTGGCCGCGATGGCCGTCACGCTCGCCGTGCTCGCCGCCGTGCTGCTCCTGGTGCCGAACTTCGTGCGGCCGTACCTGATCCCGCCGCAGACGATGACGGTCGCGATCGTCGGCGAGGACATCACGAACATCACCGGCGACGACACCCAGGGGATCCTGGAGATCGGCGTGCGCAACCCGGCCGGAGCGTGGGTGCTGGCGAACGAAACCGTGGACCCGGCGGGCACCGTCGCCTCCCCGCTGCCGTCGTTCGTGCAGAACTGCGCCCCGCGGCCCGGCCAGGGCCCGCCGGAGCGCGGCAGCATGGAAGCGTGCATGTCGCAGCTGGGGCAGCACGGCTACCAGCAGCGCCTCACCTACCAGCCCGGCTCGCGGTTCTGGCCGCTGCAGTGGCTCGAACTCGCGCTCTACCTCGCGATGACCGCGCTGCTCACCTGGTTCTGCTTCCGTCGTCTCCGCCACCTCTCCTGATCCGGTTCCTGGGGGAATCATGCGCACACTCGCGGTGGCCACCGCCTTGACCCTGACGCTGTCCGCGGCACCCGCCGAGGCGAGCACCACGCCCCACCTGCCCCGCCCGACGGGTCACGAGCCCGTCGGTGTCACTTCACTGTCCCTCAAGGACACTTCGCGGTCTGATCCGTGGGTACCGTCGGTGCCCTACCGGGAACTGATGGTCTCCCTGTTCTACCCGGCGACCTCGGCGAACGGGCCCACGAAGCAGTACATGACGCCGCTGGAATCCGAACGCAACCTCGAACGGGAGAACATCCCCGGGCTGCCGCTGGACGTCCTGAGCACCGTCCGGACGAACGCCGTCGTCGACGCGCGGCCGGCCGGGCGGTGGCACGGCCTGCCGCTGGTCGTGCTGTCGCCGGGGTGGACCCAGCCCCGCGCCACGCTCACCGCGCTGGCCGAGGAACTCGCCGGCCGCGGGTACGCCGTGGCGGCGATCGACCACACCTACGAAAACCGCGCGACCACCTTCCCGGACGGGCACGTCACCGGCTGCGCCGCGTGCGAAGCCGACGACCAGCCCGGCTTCTGGGAGAAGTTCACGCGGGTCCGGTCGAAGGACACGTCGTTCGTGCTCGACGAGCTGCTGCGCTCGAAGAAGTGGGGCGCGCTCATCGACCCGGCGCGGATCGGCATGACCGGGCACTCGGCGGGCGGCGCGGTCACGACGCAGGCGATGCTGGCCGACCCGCGGATCCGCGCCGGCGCCGACATCGACGGCAGCGTCCACGTGCCGCTGCCGTCGTCCGGACTGGCGAGGCCGTTCCTGTTCCTCGGCAGCATGGACGGCTACACGCCGGGGCAGCAGGGACCGTACGACGACTGGGAAACCGACTGGACCCACCTCACCGGGTGGAAGCGCTGGCTCATGGTGTCCGGCACGGTGCACCAGTCGTTCACCGACCTCGGGGTGCTCGCCGCGCAACTCGGCGTCGACCTCGGCGCGTCGATCGACGCCGAGCGCGCGCTGGCCGTCACGCGGACCTACGTAAGCGCTTTCTTCGACCAGCACCTGCGCTGCCGCCCGCAGCCCCTGCTGGCCGCGCCGTCGCCCGCCTACCCGGAAGTGACGTTCATCGGATGAAGAGCCTCATGGTGATCACCGCGCTCGCCCTCACGCTGTCCGCACCCGCCGCATCGGCGGCTCCGGCGCCCGCACTGGCGAAACCGACCGGCGACCGGCCGGTGGGCACGGCTGCCCTGGCGCGGGGCGACCTGTTCTACCCGGCGGTTTCCGCATCGGGCAAGCGGAAGCAGTTCATGACCGGAGCGGAGGCGAAAGCCGCCCTCGCGGAAGCCGGGGTCACCACGATCCCGCCGTCGGCGCTCACCGCGGTCCGCACCGACGCGTTCGTCGACGCGCGTCCGGCCGGGCGGCACCTGCCGCTGGTCGTCCTCTCCTCCGGCGCCGAACTGACCTCGCTCGCCGAGGAGCTGGCGAGCCACGGCACCGTCGTCGCGGTGACCGGCCGGACCGCGGACGTCCCGGCCGTGCTGGATTCGCTGCTGCGCTCGAAGTGGGCACCGCTGATCGACCCGTCCCGGATCGGGCTGGCCGGGCGCGCGAACACCATCGACGCGGTGGCGGCCGATCCGCGGGTCGGGGCCGGGCTCGACCTCGACGGCACCACGGACGGCCCGCCGCCCGCGCTCGACCGGCCGTTCCTCTTCCTGGGCACGGAAGCGCGGCAACCGGACTGGAACCGGCTGACGGGCTGGAAGCGCTCTCTCGTCGTGGCGGGGACGGTCTCCGCGTCGTTCACCGACCTCGGCTTGATCGGCGAACAGCTCGGCGTCGGCTTCGGCGCGACGACACCGGCCGCGCGCGTCCAGGCCGTCGCCGCCGCGTACGTCCGGGCGTTCTTCGACGAGCACCTGAGCGGCGAACCCCAGCCCTTGCCGGCCCAGCCGTCCGCGCGGTACCCGGAAGTGGGCTTCGCGCGGACGTCGACGCCGTACCTGCCCGCGCCGACCGGGGACCGGCCGGTGGGCAGCACTTCGGTGTACCTCAAGGACACTTCGCGGCCTGACCCGTGGGTGCCGTCGGTGCCCTACCGCGAGCTGATGGTCACGCTGTTCTACCCGGCGGCGGCCTCGACCGGCCCGAAGACGCAGTACCTCACGCCGGCGGAATCCGCGGCCCTGCTCGAGGGCAGCGGCCTGGACGTGCCGCCGGACCTGCTCACGACGATGGTGACGAACTCCGTGGCCGACGCCCGGCCGGGCGGGCGGCACCTGCCGCTGGTCGTCCTGTCCCCCGGCTACACCAAGCCGCGCGCCACGCTCTCCGCGCTCGCCGAGGACCTGGCGAGCCACGGCTACGCGGTCGCGGTCATCGGCCACACCTACGAAAACAGCGGGCAGAGCATGCCCGGCGGGCGGTTCGCCGGGTGCGCGTCGTGCGAAGTGCCGCACGACAGCGCTTTCTGGCGGAAGCTGGTGCTCGGCCGGGCCGCCGACGTGTCGTTCGTGCTGGACTCGCTGACGCGCTCGAAGTGGGGGTCACTGATCGACGCGTCCCGGATCGGCATGGCCGGGCACTCCGTCGGCGGAGCCAGCTCGTTGCCCACGATGGTCGCCGACGCCCGGGTGCGGGCCGGGATGGACATCGACGGCACCACCGAGGTCCCGCTCACCGCGCCCGGCCTGGACCGGCCGTTCATGTTCGTGAGCCACCAGCTCGCGGCCACGGCGTGCGCGCCGGGCAACGAGCCGTGGGAACGGGACTGGGCGCAGCTGACCGGCTGGAAGCGCTGGGCGGAGGTGGCGGGCACGCAGCACGCGTCCTTCACCGACGTCGGTCTGCTGGCGGACGAGTTCGGCATCGACATGGGCGCCACGACGGGTGGCGTGCGCACGCAGGCCATCACCCGGGCCTACGTCAACGCCTTCTTCGACCAGCACCTGCGCGGCGAGCCGCGGCCACTGCTCGACCGGCCGGGGTTCCCGGAAGTTTCCTTCTGCCACTGAAGGAAAAGGCGGAAGCGGCATCGCCCGGGGGGATGCCGCTTCCGCCGGGTCCTCGGTGGACGGACGGATCGCCGAACGCGACGCGGGGCAGCTGCCCGGCCAGCCGGCGGCGCGCGGCCTCGCTGCCGTCGTAGAACCAGCCGAGCAGCTTGCTCAGCACCGCCGCAGGATCGGGCGCGCCCAGCGGTTGCGGTGCTCGTAGGCGGCGATGACCTCCGCCGCTTCGGCCTCGCCGAGCACCCGGTGCCGCGGCGCGAACCGCCGGGTGCCGACGACGACCTCGACCGGCGGCCGGGCCTCGATGTTGCGGTACCAGTCCGACGCGGGACCCAGCCCGGCGACGCACGACCCGCCCCCGGCGACACCCGTGCTCACGCCGTCAGAGCTTGCCGCCCGCCACCGGGGGCATGTCCGGGGCGTCCTCGGCCTCGGTCGCCGCCTCGCGGTAGAGGTGGTTCTCGACCTCGAACAAGTTGTCGCCGGCCCGCTCGACGACCGCCAGCAGTGTCGTCATCTGGGCGACCTCCTCGACCTGCTCCTTGAGGAACCAGCCCATGAACTGCTCGCCGAGGTAGTCCTCCTCGGCGCGCGCGGCCTTCGCCATCGCCTCGATGTCCGTGGTGACCGCGCGCTCCTGCTGCAGGGCCAGCTCGATCACCTCGTGCACGCTCGAGAAGTCGTTCCGGACGTCGCCGGTGCCCGGGATCGCCACCGGGTGGTCGCGGTCGAGCAGGTAGCGCACCATCGCCAGCGCGTGGTTCCGCTCCTCGATCGCCTGCCGGTAGAAGCGTTTGGCCAGCCGCGGCAGGTCACGCGCGTCCAGCCAGACGGCGAGCGCGATGTACTGCTGGGCGGCGGTGAACTCGTGGCGGATCTGGGTCCGCAGCAGCTCGGCGAACTTCTGGGTCTTGGCCATGCCCACAAGGTACGACGGACCGGGGCGCGGATCTACGATCGAGGCGATGAGCAGCGCACTCGATCTCTCCGGCACGATCACCTGCGTCACCGGCGCGTCCGGGGGCATCGGGCGCGGCATCGCGCTCCGGTTCGCCGAGGCGGGCAGCGCGGTGGCCGTGCACCACCGGCGTCCCGGCGCCGCGGACGACGTCGTCGAGGCGATCGAAGCCGCCGGTGGGCGGGCCCGCGCGTTCGCCGCCGAGCTCACCGACGACACCGCCTGCCACGCCCTGCTCGACGCCGTCGCGGAGTGGGGCGGGCGGCTCGACGCGCTGGTCAACAACGCCGGCGTCCAGCCGGTCGAACCCCTTGCCGACATCACGGCCGAGCGCTGGCGGGCGATGCTGGACGCGACCCTGACCAGCGCGTTCTCCTGCACCCAGGCGGCGGCCCGGCTGCTGGGCGAGGGCGGGAGCGTCACGCACGTGGCGTCGATCGAGGCCCGGCAGCCCGCACCGGGGCACGTCCACTACAGCGCGGCGAAGGCGGCGCTGGTCGTGCACGCGCGCGGCGCGGCGCTGGAGTACGGGCCGCGCGGGATCCGCGTCAACACGGTGTCGCCGGGGCTGATCGACCGGCCGGGACTCGCGCGGGACTGGCCCGAGGGCGTCGAGCGCTGGCAGCGCTCGGCCCCGCTCGGCCGCCTGGGCACCCCGGCCGACGTCGGCAACGCGTGCGTCTTCCTGGCCTCCCCGCTGGCGTCCTTCGTGACCGGCCACGACCTGGTCGTCGACGGCGGCGTCACCGCCCGCCCGACCTGGTAACCTGAAACACGTTCTAGTTTCAGGGGGTGCGATGACCTTCCCGGTGGTCGACGGCGTTCCGCCCGGGCGTGCCCTGCTCGGCACCCGGATCCGCGAGCTGATCGAAGCCTCGGTGCGCGTGCGCGACGACGAAGCCGACCTGGCCGCGGCGGCGCGCCGGGTCGAAGCGGTGACCACGGCCCTGCGCGCGGCCGGGGAGGCGCCGCCGTTGCTGCTGGCCGCCCTCGAAGGCGGCGGGCACCTGAGCGTCAACAACCCCCTGGAAGGGCCCGGGAACCCGCTGGCCCCGCCGCTGGCCTGGGTCGCCGTCGGCCCGGAGTCGGTGCGGGCCGAGGTGCTGCTCGGCGCCGCGCACGAAGGGCCGCCCGGCCGGGTCCACGGCGGCTGGGTGGCGGCGGTCCTCGACCACGTCCTCGGCCGCGCCACGGCGGCCGCGGGCTACCCGGGGATGACGGCCTCGCTGACGGTCGACTACCACCGCGGCACGCCGTACGCGGTCCCGCTCGTCGCCGAGGGCCGGCTCGTCCGCCGTGACGGGCGGAAGCTGCACGCGTCGGGCACGCTGCGTGCGGGGGACGAGGTCTGCGCGACGGCGACGGCGATCCTGGTGCACTTCAGCGCGGACCGCTTCCCGGTGCCCACGGACTGATTCAAGGCCGCTCAGGACCCGACCGTCGTGTGCCGTGGTGCCTCCGAACTCGACGTCGCCATCAGCACCGCGCAGATCGGGACCGCCATCGCCAGCGCCGCCAGCACGAACACCGGGAACAGGAACGAGAACACCTCCGTGCCCGACGGGTCCGGCGCCGCCGGGTCCAGGTTCAGGCGGACCGCCGCCATGCCCGTGTAGTGCATGCCCGTCACCGCCGCGCCCATCACCAGGCCCGCGGCCAGGCGGGGCAGGAGCTTGTCCAGGCCGACCGTGAACCACAGGGCCGCCGTCGCCGCGACCACCGCGATGAGGACCGACAGCACCACCAGCGTCGGGTCGTAGCCGATCGTGCCCTTGACCTGGACCGCCCACATGCCCGTGTAGTGCATCACCGCCACCGCGAGGCCGGTGAGCAGGCCGCCCAGGAGCAGGCGGCGCCAGGCGAAGCGGTTGCGGACGCCGAACACCAGCAGGCCGCAGAACACCGCCACCACCGAGAGGAGCGCCGACACCGCCGTGCGGAGGATGTCGTAGCGCACCGGCATCCCCGGGGTCGAAAAGCCGAGCATCGCGATGAAGTGCATGACCCAGATGCCGACGCCGCCGATGGACAGCGCCGCGAGGCCCAGCCACGTCAGCCGGACGCGCGGGTTGTCGGTCGAACGCGCCTGCAGCGTGCAGGCGAGCCCGAGGGCGCACCCCACCACCGATGTCAGGTAGGCGAGCACCACGAGCCAGTGCCCCATCGCGAAATCGTCGTGGTTCATGGGCATTCCGGGCTCCTGTCAGGCTTTCCGCGATCGTGGTGAGTGGTGCTCGGCGAGCGCGTGCTCGGCCGCGGCGATGAGGATCCGCTTCGTGGACTCCGGGGAGCGCGCGTCGCAGGTGACGACCTCCACCGCCGCCGGGACCTTGAGGGCTTCGCGCACCTGCGCGGGCGGGTGCTGGCGGGTGTCCTCGAACTGGTTGATGGCCACCAGGAACGGCAGGCCGCGGGATTCGAAGAAGTCGATCGACGCGAACGAGTCCGCCAGCCGGCGCGTGTCGACCAGGACGATCGCGGCCACCGCGCCGCAGACCAGGTCGTCCCACATGAACCAGAACCGGTGCTGGCCCGGCGTGCCGAAGACGTAGAGGATCAGGTCCTCGGCGAGGGTGAGCCTGCCGAAGTCCATCGCGACCGTCGTCGCGACCTTCCCGGGCACCGCTTCGACCCGGTCGACGCCGACCGCCGCCGACGTCATCAGCGCTTCGGTGCGCAGCGGGTCGATTTCCGAGACGGCGCCGACGAACGTCGTCTTCCCGGCCCCGAAGCCGCCCGCGACGACGATCTTGGCCGACGTGATCAGTTTGTCAGAGTGCACGTAGTCCACTGAGGACCCTTTCGAGCAGGTCGTTGCGTTCGTCCCAGGAGGCGTCCGCGGTGAGCGTGTCGCGGATGGACACCTGGCCGGCGCTGAGCAGGTCGCCGATGAGCACCCTGGCCACCCCGAGCGGCACGCCGAGGTGGGCCGCGACCTCGGCCACCGAACGCTTGTGCAGGCACAGCTCCATCACCGCGGCCAGGGGGTTGGTCGGGCTGAAGGACGCGGTGCGGCCTTCCGCCGTCGTCTCGACGAGGGCTTCCACCGCCAGGTCGACCTTCGGCCGCGTGCGACCGGCGGTCCAGGCGTAGGGGCGGGCCAGCGACGCCGCGTGCCGCCCGCCCTCGCGTCGCCGGCCGTCGGTCACCGGGCCGCTCCCGGCGAGGCCGCCGGCCGCGCCGGGGTCTCGACCACCTTCCCAACCCGGTCCACCAGCAACGTCATCTCGTAGCCGACCAGCCCGATGTCGCAGCCCGGGTTGGCCAGCACGACCAGGTTCGAGCCGTCCCCGACGTTCATCAGCAGCAGAAATCCTTGCTCCATCTCGATCACCGACTGCACGACGCGGCCGGCGGTGAACAGGTCGGCCGTGCCGAGCGCGAGGCTGGCGAGCCCGGACGCGATCGCCGAGAGCTGGTCGCCGCGGTCGCGCGGCAGGGTGTCGTTCGCCGCCACGAGCAGCCCGTCCGCCGAGACGAGCGCCGCGTGCGCCACCCCGGGCACCTCCTGGGTGAACGCCGACACCAGCCAGTTCCGGGACCCGTCGGTCACTTCCGTTCCTTCCTGCCGGGTACTCATCGCTGCTCCGCGTCCGGCTCGGCCGAGACCCGGTGGCGGGCCGCGCGCATACCGCTGTAGTGCCGGGAAAGGTTGCTCCGCACCGCCGCCGGGTCGCGGAAGGACGGGTCGCCCTGCTGCGGGTGGCGCGGGGCGGCCGAGCCCGGGGCCAGCTGCGCGCCGGGCTGCCGGGCCGGCAGGCCCGAGTCGGTGAACTCGGGCTCGCCGACGGTCCCGACCGCGGCTTCGGCGGCCTGCCGCACCTGGTCGGCGGGGCTCGCCCAGCCCGCCGGGCGCGCCGCTTCCGGCGGGGTTTCGGCGAACCAGTGCGACAGCATCTGGTCGAAGATCGGGGTCGGCGGGTCCGCCGGTGGCGCGGGGCCGGGTTCTTCGGCGGGCCACCGGGGTTCGAGCTCGGGCCGCGCGGTGCCGTTGACGGCCGGGAGCAGCGCGAGCGGGCCGGGCCGGGCCGGCAGGTCGACCAGGACCAGCACACCGGGCACGTGCACGCTGGCGGTGATGCCGGCGCTCGCGGTCCGCGTGGTCGTCGGCCGCAGCCGGACGGTGATCCCGTGCGAGGCGGCCAGCCTGCTCACCACGAACAGGCCCATCCGGCGGGTGGTCTCCGGGCTCACCGACGCGCCGGCGGCCAGCCGGGCGTTGGCCGCTTCGAGGTCTTCGCGGGTCATGCCGAGACCGACGTCGACGACCTCGACGAGCACGCCGCCGTCGAAGCCGCGGTCGGCGGTGAGCACGACCTGCTCCCCCGGCGGCGACGACCGGATGGCGTTCTCCAGCAGCTCCGCGAGGATGTGCACGATGTCGGCCGCGGCTTCGGCCTGCACCGAGCCGCGCGGGGCGTTGCCGAGGGTGATGCGCTGGTAGTCCTTGACCTCCGACGTCGCCGCCCGCAGCAGCTCGACCGTCGCCACCGGGCCGGTTTCCCGCCGCACCGGCCGGCCACCGGCGAGGACCTGCAGGTTTTCGCCGTTGCGCCGCAGCCGCGTGGCGATGTGGTCGATCTGGAACAGCTCGGCCAGCCGCTGCGGGTCCTGCTCGTCGGCTTCGAGGTCCTCGATCACCGAAAGCTGCAGCTCCACCAGCGACTGGCTGCGCCGCGACAGCGTCATGAACATCTCGCTGACCTGGATCCGCATCTCGGCCTGCTCGCCGACGGCGAGCCGGACCGCCTGCCGGTGCATGTCGTCGAAGGCGCGGGCGAGCTGGCCGACCTCCTCCTCCGAGTCGACCGGCAGCGGCGGGGTCGCCCGCCAGTCGACGTCCTCGCCGCCCCGGATGCGTTCGATGGTGCCGGGCAGCCGTCGGCGCGCGGTGTCCAGCGCGGCCGCGTGCAGCCGCCGGATCGGGGCCACGACCGACCGGGCGACGGCGAGCGCGATGGCGAGGGCCCAGAGCAGGGCCGCGAGCACCAGCGCGGCGTCTCGCAGCGCGTCCGAGCGGGCGAAGTTGGTCTGCACGCCGACCGCGTCCGAAAGCGTTTTCACCTGTTCGGCCAGCACGGTGCCGAGCACCGCGCGCTTCGCGGCGGGGCCGCCGGCACCCGGGCTGGTCGCCGCGGCGAACCGGGCCGCCGCCGCGCCCGCCGGCGTCACGCGGCGGATCTGACCGGTGAGCACGGCCTCTTCGGACGCGGCGCGCTCGGCCACCGCGGCGCCACCGGGGTCGCCCGCCACGGCTTCTTGGACGGCGAGCACGGTCCTCAGCTGCACCAACGCCGCGCTGAGGCTCGCCGACGCGCCGAGATCGGCATTCCCGGCTTGGCCGACAACGCCGGGGATCACTTCGCCGAGCACGACCGTGAAGTCGTGGTAAGCGGCGGTTTTGGCGGCCGCGGAACCGGTCTGCTGGCGCAGCTCGGCCAATTTACCGAGCTGATCTTCCAATGCGCCGGCGAGTTGCGGGGTGAGCTGCGAAAATGCGGCGTCCCGGCGCACCGACGCGGCTTTCCCGTCGACGGCGGCGGTCTGCGCGGCGGCACCGTCGTGGATCATCTCGTCGTCGACGAGCCCGGCGAGTTCGGAAATCCCTTGCACGACGGGCATTTGGTCGCGCACGGCGCTGAGCCCGCCGGCCCGGGCGAGTTCGCCCTGCACCCGGGCCCCGGCCAGCAGCAAGGCGACCAGGACGGGCAGCAGCAGCACGACGGAGATCTTGGTGCGCAGCCCCCAGTCACCCGGATTCCAGGAGGGGGCGGAACGACGTGGGTCTTCTTTCATCGGTGGCGTGGCTCGATTCGTACCGGTGGCCCGAGAACGATTTCCGGTTCCTTTTCCGCGGAATTCAGGCGGTGACATAACTCCGGCAGGACCGGTGCTGTCAAGGAACGCGAGCCGTTTCCCCCGTACGCATCAGCTACACAGGGTGAACTTCCACCGCGCGGCTTTTTACCCTTGCGGAGGGTGAGAACGATTCGAAGGATGCACGGGGTTCCCTGCGAGGTAGGTGAATTTCCGCCTTGGCGGGACGAGGGGCCCCGCCAAGGCGAAAGTGGACTCGGCCGGCGCACACCGCCGACCGGCCACGGACCGTGGTCACCTCACCCGGGCGCCGGCAAGCGCCCGGGCGGGGGACTCAGCTCGCGCGGACCTTGGTGACGCCGGTCAGCCGGTTGTCCACCGGGTGGGCGTCGCCGTCGTAACGGCCCTCGAGCGTGGCCGTCACCTCGAACTCCGCCTGGCCCGCCGCCGCGTCGGCCGGCGTGTACGAATACGCGAACGGGAACTCCACCCGGCCGCCCGCCGGCACGAACTGGGTCAGCGTGCCGACCTCCTCGAAGTACCCGCTCTCGCCCTTCTTGCGCAGCGAGACGACGACCTTCTCGTCGTAGCGGTTGTTCACCACGGACACCTTGACCGGCTTCGTCTGCCCCGCACGCGCCTGCGCGGGCAGGGACAGCCCGGTCAGCGTGACGTCGTGCGTCTCGACGTGCACCACCTGGCTGCCGGTCCCCGAGCGCCCGTCGTCGGTCGTCGCGCTGATCTCCAGGCGGTAGTCGCCGTCCGCGGCGTAGCGGTGCGTCAGCGCGGCGTTCGACGTGAGCGCCACCGACGTGCCGTCGCCGAACTTCAGCTCACCGCTGACCAGCGGGCGGCCGAGGTGGTCGCCCGCGTTCGGGAACATCTGGATGTCGTCGAACACCGAATTCACCCCGGAGTACAGGTACACGTTGGGCGTCAACGCCGGCGCGGTCGTCAGGCGGATGTCGTACGGGGACGCGCCGTCGGCGTCGGTGGCCACCCGGAGCCAGTACTGCCGGCCGGCCTCCGCCGTGAAGACCACGCGCTTGGTGCCGTCCAGCTCCCCCGCGCAGTCCACTTCGGACAGTTCCGGGCCGCGGTACACCGCGACCGACGGCGTCCGGCCGCCCCGCCGCTCCACGCTGATCGGCCGGGTGCGGTCCGGTGTGTACCGGTACCACACCGAGTGGTCGGCCTCGGGATCGCAGCTCGCCGTCACCTCGCCCGGCTCGCTCGTGGACCGCGAAAGGTCACCCGAGAACGTCCCCGGCAGCGTCGCCACCGCGGCCGCCGCGAAGTCGTCGTTCGCCTCCCGCGGGACGCTGGAAAGGTCCAGCGTGGCCACCTGGCCGGCGCCGGCGTACGGCTTGAACACCATGATGTGGTACGTCTGCCCGGCGGTGACCGGGAACGTCACCGACGGCCCGGAGTTCCACTCCGCACAGGCGCCGGGCACCTGCGACAACGCCCCGCGCGAGCCGGTGTAGACCGCGATGAACGGCAACTGGCCGGCGCCCGTGGGCAGGGCCCGGACGAACCCGTCGGCGGACGCGGTGTAGTCGTACCACGCGCTCGTCGCGATCCAGGCGTAGCACGAGGTCGGGTCGTCGGCGGCCTTCGTCCCTTCGCCGAAGTCCTGGGTGGCCCGGAAGGGCAGGGCGGTGACGGTGGTGGCGGTGTCGAAATCGTCGTTGGCCGGAGTGTCGGCGTGCGCGGTGGCCGGTGCCACCAGTGCGGCCGCGACGGCCAGGCCGGCGACCAGCAGGCGCCGGAAAGCGGTGGTCCTCATTCTGTTCCCCCCAGTGTTCAGACGGCGGTGATGCGCGTGGCGGCCGGCTTGACGGTCGTGGCGATGGCGATCACTTCGTTGTCCGCCGGCCGGGCGTCGCGGATCGGGTAGTCCAGCGAGACGCTCGCTCGGAAGGTGACCTTGCCGTCCGCCAGGTCCTCCGGGGTGAAGGTGTAGGCGAACGGGAACCGCACGGTCTTGGTGGGCCGCGCGGGCACGGTCAGGGTGAGCGTGGCGACCTGCCGCCAGGAGGTCCCGTCGTTGCGGGACAGCACGACCGTCGCCGTTTCGGCGTAGCGGGTGTTGCTGACGTCGACCGAAATGGGCTTGCTGACGCCCACGCGGGCCGCGGTGGGCACGGTGAACTTGGCGATCCCGACGTCGTGCGTGGTCACCGTGACGAGCGTCGTCTTGGTGGCCGTGCGGCCGTCCGGCGACGTCGCGTGCATGGTGACGGTGTACGTGCCGTCGGTGGCGTAGTGGTGGGAGACGGGCGCGGTGCCGGCCGGGGCCGTGGCGCCGTCGCCGAAGTCCCAGTCGGCGTTCATCGGCCGGTCGATCTCGTTCCAGGAGTCCGCGGAGAACGAAACGGTGTCGTAGACCGTCGGGTACGACGGCGACTGGGAGATCGACGGGTCCAGCGCCGGCGCGTCGGCCAGGGACAGCGTGACGGGCTCGTACGAACTGGCCGGCCCGGTCACGCGGACGTAGTAGGTCGTGCCGGTGGCGGCGCGGAACGCGGTCGGCTGCCCGTACGAGTCGTTCTTGCAGGCCACCTGCTTCAGCTCCGGCAGGCTGCTCCCGGTGTAGACCGAGAGGGCCGAGCCGTACCCGGTGGTCCGCGCGGTGACCGACTTCGCCTCGCCGGTGTTGGTGTAGGCGTACCAGACCGACGGGGCGAGGTTGGCCTCGGACTGGCAGGTCGACTCCGGGTCGTCGGCTTCGTAGGAGGCGACCGAGAAGTCCGGCTGCGCGGAGAACGGCAGCGACGGCACGGGCTGCGCGTTCGCGAAGTCGTCGTTGGCCGCGGCCGGGACGGAGTCCAGCTTCAGCGACAGCGCGCCGCCCGGGACGTCGTAGCCGGAGATCATGATGGAGTACGTGGTGCCGGCCTTCGCCAGGAACGTCGCGTCCGCGCCGATGCCGCAGCCGTTGTCGACGCCGCGGAGCGCGCCCCGGGTCCCGGTGTGGACCGCGAGGATCATCTCCGGGGCGCTGCCCTTGGTCGAGGCGCGCAGGTACCCGTCCGCGGTGGCCGTGTACCGGAACCAGACGGACGCCCGGACGTCGGACGACTGGCACCAGGACGGGTCGTCGACCGCCCGGGTGGCCTCGCTCGTGTCCTGCTGCGCGGTGAACGGCAGCGCGGTGATCACCGTCGCCTGGTCGAAGTCGTCGTCGGACGGTGGCGCCGCGTGCGCGACCCCCGGTACGAGCAGCGCGAACGCCGCGGTGAGCGCGGTGGCCAAGGCGATCCGGCCGCGCGATCGCAAGGAAAGCAGCACGAGTCATCCCCCCAGATGTGTCCCGTCCCCACACTCGCGGTGGGGATCCCCGCGGGGCACATCGACGAAAGGGGGCCCGGTGTGACCGATCCGGCCGGAAATAGCCCGGACGTCGCAACCGCGCTACTCCGAGTAGACCGCGGGGGGCGGACCACCCGCACCCCGCGGTCCGCTCTCAGGCGGGGACCCGGCCCAGCCGGTCGGCCATCGTCCGCAGCACGGCGTCCTGGTGGCGGGTCAGGAAGAAGTGGCCACCCGGCAGCGGCACCAGCTCGAAGCCGCCGGCGGTGTGCTCCGCCCAGGCGGAGACCTCGTCCACCGACGCCACCGGGTCCTCGGTGCCGGTGAACGCCACCACCGGCGTCGCCAGCCGGACGCCCGGCGGGTGCCGGTAGGTCTCCACCGCGCGGTAGTCGTTGCGCAGCACCGGCAGGATCATCCGGACCACCTCGTCGTCGCCGAGGAGGTCCGCCTCCGTGCCGCTCAGGCGGCGCACCTCGGCCAGCACCCCCTCGTCGGAGCGGGTGTGGACGCGGTCGTCGCGGTACCGGTCGGGCGCGCGGCGGCCGGAGACGAACAGCACCACCGGCGCCGGGCCGCCGGCCTCCAGCCGCCGCGTGACCTCGTACGCGACCATCGCGCCCATGCTGTGCCCGAACAGCGCCAGCGGCCGCTCGTCGAGCCCCCGCAGCAGGGTGGCGATCTCGTCGGCGAGCCCTTCGACGGTGGGCACGAACGGTTCCTTCCGCCGGTCCTGCCGCCCCGGGTACTGCACGGACAGGACTTCGACGTCCGGGGCGAGCGCCCGCGACACCGGGAAGTAGAACGACGCCGAACCGCCGGCGTGCGGCAGGCACACCAGCCGCGCCTTCGCCGCCGGTGCCTCGTGGAACCGGCGGAACCAGCGGTCCGCGGTCACCACGTGACCGGGAGCTCGGCGACGCGGTGGACGCCCAGCCCGCCCGGCGGCACCTCCTCCGACGGGACCGCCAGCCGCAGGCCGGGGAGCCGGGTGAACAGCGTCGAGAAGACGACCTCGAGCGCGGCCGTCGCGAAGTTCATCGCGACGCACTGGTGCGGCCCGTGGCCGAAGGTCAGGTGCGTCTTGTGGTCGCGGCGCAGGTCGAGCTCGTGCGGCGCCGGGAACGCTTCGGGGTCGCGGTTGACCGCCGGCGTGGCCAGGATGACGCCCTCGCCCGCGCGGACGGTCCGGCCGCCGATCTCGATGTCCTCGGTGGCCAGGCGCGAAATGATGTCGCCCGCCGAGATGTAGCGCAGCAGCTCCTCCACCGCGCGCGGGGCCGCGCCCGCCGGGTCGGCGCGCAGGACGTCCGCCTGCGCCGGGTTGTCCAGCACCGCGAACGCGCCCAGCGAGATCATCGTCATCGTGGACTCGTTGCCCGACACCGTGACCAGCATCGCCGAGTTGAGCAGCTGCTGGAAGCCGATCTCTTCGGGCCGCTCGTCGAAGCTGGTGACCATGTGCGTGGCCAGGTCGTCGGCCGGCTCGGCGCGCTTGCGCTCGAAGAGCTTGGTGTAGAAGTCGGACAGCGTGTAGATCGCCGGCACCATCATGTCCGGCCGGGTCGCCAGGTACTGGACGTGCTCGGTGTAGACCGCGCGGTCCTCCTCCGGCACGCCGAACAGCTCCGCCATCATCATCGACGGGAACGGCACCGCGAACGCCGAGACGAGGTCCGCACCGGGGCCGTCGGCCAGCATGCCGTCGATCAGCTCGTCGACGATCTTCTGGATCTTCGGGCGCATCGCCTTGGCCTGGCGCAGCGTGAAGCTCGGGATCACCAGCTTGCGCTGGGCGTTGTGCTCCGGGTCGTCGAGCTGCGCGAACGTCAGCGCGTCACCCTCGGGCACCGGCTGCGGCATGCCGGTGCCGGGCATGATCTTGGCGTTGTTCGGGAAGTCCGGGTGCGAACGGGCGGCCGAGAGCCGCGGGTCCGACAGCAGCGCGCGGGCTTCCGCGTAGCCGGTGACGACCCAGGCCCGCTTGCCGTCGACGAGCTCCACTTCGGACAGCGGTGCGTTCTCGTGCAGCTCCGCGTACGCGGCGGGCGGGTGGTACGGGCACTTGCCGCGCGGCAGCGGGAACGACGGCACCCCGGTCGCGGTGTCGAGGGTTTCGGTCACGGGAGATCTCTCCGATCGGTGGGGGTGGTGCTGACGACCAGCGGAACCCGCTTCGGTCCGAACAGCAGGTGGGATTCCTGGTACTCGACGACGCCGTCGACCGTCCACAGCGGAACGTGGTCGAACAGCGCGTTCAGCGCACCGGTCAGCTCGACGCGCGCGAGCATCGCGCCGAGGCAGAAGTGGATGCCGTGCCCGAACGTCAGGTGGCGGTTCGGGCTGCGGCGGATGTCGAACACGTCCGGGGCGTCGAACACGGCGTCGTCGTGGTTGGCCGAGAGCATCCACGGCACGACGACCGCGCCCGCCGGGATCCCGTGCCCGGCGACCTCGGTGTCCACCGTGGTGTAGCGCTGCAGCCGCGTGGACGGCGGCCGGCAGCGCAGCACTTCTTCGACCGCGCCCGGGATCAGCGCGCGGTCGGCCCGCAGCGCGGCCTGCGCTTCCGGGTGCTCGGCCAGCAGCACGAGGGCGTGGCCGAGCACCGCGGCGGTGGTGAGGTGCCCGGCCTGCAGGATCTGCACGGCCAGGCTCGCCACCTCCGGATCGGCCAGCCGCTCGCCGTCCAGCCGCGCGCGCACCAGGTCCGAGATCAACCCCGGCCCCGGTTCGGCGCGCCGGCGCGCGCACAGCTGCAGCAGGTAGCCCATCAGCTCGAGGAACGGGCCGCCCAGCGCGCTGTCCGCCGCCGCCCGCACCGCGGCTTCGTCGGTGAGGTCCGGCGGCTCGATCGCCATGATCTGCTCGACCAGCGACCGGAACGCGCCCGCGTCGGCGGCCGGGATGCCGAACAGCTCGGCGATCATCGTCGCGGGCAGCTCGACCGTGAAGTGCTCGACCGCGTCGAAGCCGCCTTCCGGCGCGCGGGCGAGCAGGCCCTCGGCGATCTCGGTGACCCGCGGGCCGAGGTCGCGCATCTTGCGCGGGGTGAACGCCTGCGCCGCCAGCCGCCGCAGCTTGCCGTGCTGCGGCGGGTCGGCGACGAGCATCATCCCCTCGGTCATGTTCGGCACGTCCTCGGGCAGCACCCGCGCCGGGTTGCTGGAGAACGTGGCCGGGTCCTTGGTGACGCGCTCGACGTCGGCGTGGGAGAAGACGTGGTGCGCCCCGGACGCGTCGACGTGCACCCCTCCGTCCTCCCGCTTGCGCCGCAGCCAGGCGAGCTGCTCGCCCAGGCCGAACCGCGCCGACGGGACGTCCTCGGTGGACAGTGCGCTGGTCACGCCCGCCGCACCCGCACCCGGACGCTCTTCGGCGTGAACAGCTCGCTTTCGTAGAACTCGACCGGCTCGCCGGTCAGGACCTCGATCGAGGAGTACCGGCGCAGCAGGGCTTCGATGCCGAACTTCGCCTCGGTCTTGGCCAGCGCCGCGCCGAAGCAGTAGTGGATGCCGTGGCCGAAGGTGAGGTTGCGGGCGGCACCGCGGTCGATGTCGAAGGCGTCCGGGTTCGCGAACACCTTTTCGTCGTGGTTGGCCGACAGCAGCGACAGGAAGACCATGCTCTTCGCCGGGATGGCGACGCCGCCGAGCTCGGTGTCGGTGGTGGTGAACCGCTGCAGGCGCGGCACCGGCGGGGTGAACCGCAGTGCCTCGTCGACGGCAGCCGGGATCAGCGCCGGGTCGGCGCGCAGGCGCGCCTCGACGCCCGGGTGCTCGCCCAGCCGCAGCACGAAGTTCGCCAGCACCGACGCCGACGTGATGTGCCCGGCCTGCAGCAGCTGGATGGCGAGGTTGACGGCTTCGTGGTCGGCGAGCCGCTCACCGTCCACTTCGGCCTGGAGCAGGTCGCTGATGAAGCCGTCACGCGGGTTCGCACGCAGCTCCGCGCACAAGCCGGCCATGTACTGCTGCATCTGGACGAGCGGGCCGAACATGGCCGCCTGCATGGCGGCGTCCATCTCGGCGGCGTCGTTCGGGTTCGGCACGGTGACCTGGAGCAGTGCCTCGGTCCAGGCGATGAACTGCGGCAGGTCGGTCTTCGGGATGCCGAGCAGCTCCGACACCACGACCAGCGGCAGGTACTGCGAGAACGCCGTGACGAAGTCGAACTCGTCGCCGGGCGCGGCGTCGAGCAGCTCCTCGGCGATCTGCGCGATGCGGTCGTTGAGGTCCTTGACGCGCTTCGGGGTGAACGCGGCGCTGGCGATCCGGCGGACCTTGGTGTGCGCGGGCGGGTCCATCACCGCGAGCATGCCGGCGGACAGCTCGGCGGCGGCCTGCGGCATCACGTGCGACGGGTCGCTGGAGAACGTGCCGGGGTCGGCCAGCGCCTGCTGCACCTCGGCGTAGGTGAACACGTGGTGCATGCCGAACGGGTCGCGCAGCACCGGGTTGGCCGCACGCATCCGGCCCAGCCACGGCAGCGTGTCCGACAGTCCATAACGGACGGACGGCGGCAGCAGCGCCGGGTCGATCTGCGGCATGACGAAGTCGGTCATTTTCTTCCTTTTCTCGGGTTTCAGTGGTCTTCGAGCCAGGCGCGGACGGCGTCGGCGGTCGTCGTGGCGTGGTTTTCCATCATCGACCAGTGGTTGCCGGGCACGTCCACGCCGACGTGCGCGGGCGTCCAGGTCGGCCGCCAGGCGTCACCTTCGGCCGCTTCCCCGCCGACCGACTGGAGGGATTCGGTGGCGCGCACGAACAACGTCGGCACGGCGGTCTCCGTCGGCGTCCAGTCGGCGAACACGCGGAAGTAGCAGCCCATGCCGGTCAGCTTGCGGTCGTCGATGCCGCCGGCTTCCTCCTCGCGGTCCTGCGCGCTGGTGACGAAGGTGCTCTTGAACCGGTCGATCTGCCCGCTCTGCGGCACGTAGGTGTCCATCAGCACGATGCCTTCGGGCGGCGAGCCGAGCTGCTCCAGGTGCGTGGCGACGGCGTGCGCCAGCCAGCCGCCGGAGGAGTGCCCGAGCAGCACGAACGGCGTGCCGCCCGCGGCGTTCCAGACCAGTTCGGCCTGCAGCTCGACGGTCGCTTCCACGGTGGCGGGCAGCAGCTCGCCGGGCCGGAACCCGGGTGCGGGGATCATCATCAGCTCGCGTTCCCCGCGGAACCCGGCGGCGAACCGCGCGTACTGCTGGGCCCCGGTGATGGCGACCGGCGCGGCGAAGCAGAGCAGCGCGGGGGTCGTGTCGCCGCGGGCGAGGCGGACCGGTTCCGGCAGCTGCTTCAGGTCGTCGAGGCGGTCGAACGCCGGGCGCAGGCGCGAGGCCGCCTTGATGAACTCGACGGCTTCGGCGATTTTCCCTTCGTCGCAGGCCTTCCGGTAGAGGAGCTGGATGCTGCCGGTCTCCTCCTCCGGCGCGGTGTCCGCTGTGGACGCTTCCGGTTCCGCCGGGACGAGCTCGCCGCCGAGGAACTCGACGAGCGCGTCCGGCGTCGGGTGGTCGAAGACGAGGGTGGCGGGCAGCCGGAGGCCGGTGAGCCCGATCAGCCGGTTGCGCAGCTCGACGGCGGTGAGCGAGTCGAAGCCCATCTCCGGGAAGCCGACCCCGGCCGGGATGGCGTCCGGCCCGGCGAACCCGAGCACGCCGGCCACCTGCGCCAGGACGACGTCCCGGAGCGCGTCCCCGGTGAGCCCGGTGAGCGGCACGGCTTCCGCGGCGGCGGCCTTGCGGATCGCCGGCCGGACGAGCCCCCGCAGCAGCGGCGGCACGCCCCCGGTCCCGAACTGCCGCCGGAGCGCGGCGACGTCGAGGTGCATCGGGACCAGCACGGCTTCCGCCGTCGTGCGGGCGGTGGCGAAGAGCCGCAGGCCTTCCTCGGTGGAGAGCGGCCGCAACCCGGCGCGGCTCACCTTTGCGCGTCCTTCGTCGCCGAGCTGACGGGTGAGGTCGCTGGCTTCGTCCCAGAGGCCCCACGCCAGCGACGTCGCCGGGAGCCCGTTCGCGCGCCGGTGGGCGGCGAGGGCGTCCAGGTAGGCGTTGGCCGCGGCGTACCCGGCCTGACCCGCGTTGCCGAGGATGCCGGCGGCCGAGGAGAAGAGGAAGAAGCCGGTGAGGTCGCGGGTCAGCTCGTGGAGGTTCCGGGCCGCGTCGGCCTTGGGCTTGAGCACCGTGGCGAGGCGGTCCGGGGTGAGGCCGGCGAGCAGCCCGTCGTCGAGGACGCCGGCGGCGTGGATGACGGTGCGGAGGGGGAACTCCGCCGGGATGGCGGCCAGGACGCCGGCGAGGGCCGTGCGGTCGGCGGCGTCGCACTCGGCGACGGTGACCCGCGCACCGGCCGCGGTCAGGTCGGCGACCAGCTGTCCGGCCCGTTCGGCGGCCCGGCGGCTGGTCAGGACGATGTGCCCGGCACCGGCCGCGGCGACGTGCCGGGCGACGAGGCTGCCGAGCAGCCCGGTGCCGCCGGTGATGAGCACGGTCCCGGCCGGGTCGAAGCCGTCCGCTTCGGCGGCCTCGACCGGCAGGCGGGCCAGGCGCGGGGCGAGTACCTGCCCGTCCCGCACCGCGACCTGGGGTTCCTCGCCCGCCGCGAGCCGTTCCAGCAGCTCACGCGGGGTGCCGGCCTCGGCGTCGAGCAGCACGAACCGGCCCGGCTGTTCGGTCTGCGCGGAGCGCACCAGGCCCCACACGGCGGCCGCCGCCAGGTCCGGGACATCCTCGCCCGGCCGGGTCGCCACCGCACCGCGCGTCACGATCGCGAGCCGCGCCGATTCCTGTTGGAGCTTGGCCAGCGTCGACGCCGTGACCTCGTGCACCGAGCCCGCCGGGACCTCGAACAGCTCCGCGGGGCCCGTCGCGACCGGCGAGCCGACCGGCGTCCACTGCACGTGGAACAGCGGGTCGCGGCCCGCGGTCACCGTCGAGACCGGGCGCGTCGCCAGCGAGCCGATGGTCGCCACCGGGGCGCCGGTCGGGTCGGCGACGTCGAGGTGCCCGTCCGGGGTCAGCCGGACGCGGATCGCCGACGCGCCGGCCGCGTGCAGGACGACGTCGGTCCACGCGAACGGCATCCGCGCGCCGCCGTCGCCGTCCCCCGCGACCATCCCCGCGTGCAGGGCCGCGTCGAGCAGCGCCGGGTGCAGGCCGAAGCGGTCGGCGTCGTCGATCACGACCTCGGCGAAGACCTCCTCGTCCCGGCGCCAGACCGCGCGCAGTCCCTGGAACGCCGGGCCGTAGCCGAACCCGCGTTCGGCCAGCGCCGCGTACGCGCCGTCCAGCTCGACGGCGGCGGCTCCCGGCGGCGGCCACTCGGTCAGGGGAAGCCCCGGGACCGGGCTCGTGCCGAGAACACCGGAAGCGTTGCGGATCCACGGGTCTTCGGAGCCCGCCGGTCGCGAGTGGGCGGTCACTTCGCCGGACGCGCCGACCACGACCTGCACCTGGATCCCGCCCACCGGGGGCAGCACGATCGGCGCCTCCAGCGTCAGCTCGTCCAGCACCGGACGCCCGGCGTGCGCCCCCGCCTGCAGCGCTAGCTCGACCAGCGCCGTGCCGGGGACCAGGACCGTCCCGAGCAGGCTGTGGTCGGCCAGCCACGGGTGCGTGCGCAGCGACAGCGCGCCCGTGCACACCAGCCCGCCGGACTCCGGCAGCGGGACGACCGCGCCGAGCAGCGGGTGGTCCGCCGTCGCCAGGCCGGCCGAGCTGACGTCGCCGGCACCGGCCGGTGATTCGAGCCAGTAGCGGTCGCGCTGGAAGGCGTAGGTCGGCAGGTCGACGCGCCGGCCGCCGTCGAGCGCCGCGGTCCAGTCGACGCGCACGCCCCGCACCCACGCTTCGGCGAGCGACGTCAGCAGCCGGGCCGGACCGCCGTCCTCGCGCCGGAGGGTGCCGACGGCGACGACCGCCCGCTCCGCCGTCTCCTCGATCGCCATGGTGAGCACCGGGTGCGGGCTGCATTCGACGAAGGCGCCGTAGCCGTCGGACAGGAGTTTCTTCGTGGCACCGGCGAAGTCGACGGTCTCACGCAGGTTGCGGGCCCAGTAGGCGGCGTCCAACCCGCCGGTGTCGAGGAAGCCGCCGGTGACGGTGGAGCAGAACGGGATGTCGGCGGTGCGCGGGGTGATCGGCGCCAGGACTTCCAGGAGCCGGTCGTGGATGCGGTCGACGTGCGCGGAGTGCGACGCGTAGTCAACCGGGATCAGCTTGGCGCGGACGTCGTCGGCCGCGCAGCCCGCGACGAACTCGGCGAGCAGACCGGCGTCACCGGAAATGACGACCGAGGACGGGCCGTTGACCGCGCCGAGCGAGAGTTCGCCGCCCCAGTCGGTCAGCCGCTTGGCGGCCGCTTCGGCGGACAGCGCCACGGACGCCATCCCGCCGTCTCCGCCGAGCGCGAGAATTTCCTTGCTGCGCAGGGCGACCACGCGCGCACCGTCCTCGAGGGACAGCGCACCGGCGACGACCGCGGCGGCGATTTCGCCCTGCGAGTGCCCCACGACGGCGGCCGGCTCGACCCCGTGCGCCCGCCACACGGCGGCCAGCGATACCAGCACGGCGAACAGCACCGGCTGGACGACGTCGACGCGGTCGAGGTCACGGTTCTCCCGCAGCACGTCGAGCACGGAGAAGTCCACAAAGGACGACAGCGCGGCCGCGCACTCCGCGAGCCGCTCGGCGAAGACCGGCGACGAGCCGAGCAGCTCGACCGCCATCCCGGCCCACTGCGAACCCTGCCCCGGGAAGACGAACACGACCTTGCCCGGCCGGCCCGCGATCCCGCTCACCACCTGGGCACCTCCGAGGCCGGTGGCGAAGTCCGCGAGATCCCGCCCGAGCACGACGGCCCGGTGGTCGAAGGCGGCCCGCGTGGTGGCCAGCGACCACCCGACGTCCACCGGCTCCGCGGTCACGGCGGCGAGCGCCTCGGCCTGCCCCCGCAGCGCACCGGCACTCCGCCCGGACAACACCCACGGCACGACACCCGCCGACCGGCTCTCGGCGGGAGCGAACAGGTCAGGAGCCTGTTCGAGCACGACGTGGGCGTTGGTGCCGCTGACCCCGAACGACGAGACCGCCGCTCGGCGCGGACGGCCCGTCTCCGGCCACGGGCGGGCTTCGGTGAGCAGCGAGACCGCGCCCGCTTCCCAATCGACGTGCGGAGACGGCTCGTCGACGTGCAGCGTTGCCGGCAGCACGCCGTGCTTCATGGCCTGGACCATCTTGATCACGCCCGCGACCCCCGCCGCGGCCTGGGTGTGCCCGATGTTCGACTTGACGCTGCCCAGCCACAGCGGCTCCGAGCGCTCCTGCCCGTAGGTGGCCAGCAACGCCTGCGCCTCGATCGGGTCGCCCAGCGAGGTCCCGGTGCCGTGCGCCTCGACGACGTCCACTTCGGACGGCCGAAGGCGGGCTCCGGCCAGCGCTTCCCGGATGACGCGCTGCTGCGCCGGGCCGTTGGGCGCGGTGAGGCCGTTGGACGCACCGTCCTGGTTGACCGCCGTCCCGCGGACCACGGCCAGGATCGGGTGCCCGAGCCGCCGTGCGTCGGAAAGCCGTTCCACCAGCAGCATTCCGGCGCCTTCGGCCCAGCCGGTGCCGTCGGCGGACGCGGCGAAGGACTTGCAGCGCCCATTGCCCGACAGCCCGCCCTGACGGCTGAACTCGAGGAACGCGGTCGGCGTGAACATCACCGTCACGCCGCCGACGAGCGCCATCGTGCACTCGCCCGAACGCAGCGACTGCGCGGCCAGGTGCAGGGCCACCAGCGACGACGAGCACGCCGTGTCGATCGTGACCGCGGGCCCTTCCAGCCCGAACGTGTAGGCCACGCGCCCCGAGGCGACGCTGCCCGCGCTCCCGTTGCCGAGGTAGCCCGCCAGGTCGTCCGGCACGGCGGTGAGCCGCGAGACGTAGTCGTGGTACATCAGCCCGGCGAACACGCCGGTCCGGCTGCCCTTGACCGAGCCGGGGTCGATGCCCGCGCGCTCGAACGACTCCCACGCCGTCTCCAGCAGCAGCCGGTGCTGCGGGTCGATCGCCATCGCTTCGCGCGGCGAGATGCCGAAGAACTCCGGGTCGAAGCGGTCGGCGTCGTAGAGGAACCCGCCTTCGGGCACGAAGTCCGTCTCGGGCAGGTCCCAGCCGCGGTCGGTCGGGAAGCCCGAAATGCCGTCGCGGCCGGCCGCGATCAGCTCCCAGAACTCCTCCGGCGAGCGGACGCCGCCGGGGTAGCGGCAGCTCATCCCGATGATGGCCAGGGGTTCGTCGGCCGGGACGGACGTCGTCACCGGGACCACCGGGGCGGCCGCACCGCCCAGCTCGGTGACCAGGTGCTCGACCAGCGCGGCCGGGCTCGGGTAGTCGAAGATCAGCGTCGCGGGCAGCCGCAGGCCGGTCGCGCCGCCGAGGCGGTTGCGCAGCTCGACCGCGGTCAGCGAGTCGAACCCGAGGTCCTTGAACGCGCCGTCGAGGTCGACCGCGGCCGTCGAACCGTGCCCGAGCACGGCCGCGACGTGCGTGCTGACGACGTCGGAAAGCACTTCCCGGCGCGCCGGCTCGGCCAGTCCGGCCAGCCGCTGGGCGAGCCCGGTGTCCACGGCCTCGCCCGCTCGCCGCATCGGCGTCCGGACGAGCCCGCGCAGCAGCCACGGCAGCATCCCGGACGCGGCCTGCTTGCCGAGCACGGCGAGGTCCAGCCGGCTCAGGAGCTGCACCGGTGACGGCGAAGCGAGCGCCGCGTCGAACAACGCAAGTCCGTCCACTGTGGACAATGGGATCATGCCGCCGCGGCTCATCCGGCGCAGGTCGGCGTCGGCGAGGTCGGCGGCCATGCCCTGGGCCCAGGCGCCCCACGCCATTGCGGTGCCCGGGAGGCCGGCGGCCCGGCGCCGGGTCATCAGCGCGTCGAGGAACGCGTTGGCCGCGGCGTAGTTGCCCTGACCCGCACCGCCCATGACACCGGCAGCCGACGAGAACACGACGAACGCCGACAGCGGCCGGTCCACGGTCAGCTCGTGCAACGCCCAAGCGGCGTCGACCTTGGGCCGGAACACGGCCTCGAACCGTTCGGGCGTCAGGGATTCCACGACGCCGTCGTCGAGCACGCCCGCCGCGTGCACGACCGCGGTCAGGTCGGGGATGTCCGCCAGCACCTTCGCAAGCGCCTCACGATCGGCGACGTCACACGCCACCACGACGGCCTCGGCGCCCAGCGAAGTGAGTTCTGCGACCAGTTCGGCGGCACCAGGGGTGTCCGGTCCGCGACGCCCGGTCAGCACCAGCCGCCGCACACCCTGCCCGGCCAGGTGCCGGGCGGTCAGCGCACCGATGCTGCCGAGGCCACCGGTGATCAGCACCGTGCCGTCGAGCACGGGAGCGTCCACATCGGACTTCGGTGGGCGGACCAGGCGCAGCATCCGCAGTTCGCCGTCGCGGAGCGAGAGCTGGGGTTCCCCGGTGGCGGCGGCGGCCGCGAGGACATCGTCGGACAGCTCGCCGGTGTCGATGTCGAGCAGCACGAACCGGCCCGGGTTCTCCGACTGCGCGGCCCGCACGAGCCCCCACGCGGCGGCCGCGGCGAGGTCGGGTTCGTCGGCCACCGCACCCCGCGTCACCAGCACGAACCGGGCTTCGGACGAGCCCGCGAGCCAGTCCTGGAGCAGCTTCAACGTCGCGGCGGCCGCCGCCCGGACCCGGGAAGGCACCGAGCCCGTGGTGGCCGGAAGCTCGACGACCTCGACCGGCCCGGCGAAGTCCCCTTCCGGCACCGGCTGCCAGTCCACGGTGAACTGTGCGTCCCGCAGGCTGCGGGCGGCGTCCAGACCGTCGGCCGACACCGGTCGTGAGACCAGCGAACCGATGGTGGCGACCGGCTTCCCGGCCGGGTCGGCCAGCGTCAGCGACACCGCATCGGTGCCCGCCGGGACCAGCCGGACCCGGACCTCGGAGGCGCCCGAGGCGAACAGCGAGACGTCGGTCCACGCGAACGGGAGCCGCCCTTCCGGCGTCGCGTCCGGCGTGGCCAGGCCCGCCGCGTGCAGGGTCGCGTCCAGCAACGCCGGGTGGACGCCGAAGCGCCCGGCGTCGTACTCGGCGTCGAGCGCGACTTCGGCGAACACCTCGCCGCCACGGCGCCAAGCCGCGCGCAGCCCGCGGAACGCCGGTCCGTAGTGGAATCCGGCCGTCTCGACGGCGTCGTAGATCCCTTCCACCGAAACGGGTTCGGCACCCGGCGGCGGCCACTCGCTCAGGTCCGGTCCCGGCGTGGCCGTCCCCTGCGCCAGGAAGCCGGTGGCGTGCCGCACCCACGGCTCGTCGAAGGCGGCGCCGTCCGGGCGCGAATGCAGGCCGACGCTCCGCCGCCCTTCGGCGTCCGGCGAGCCCACCGAAAGCTGGACCTGGACGCCGTCGTCGCCGAGAACCAGCGGGGCTTCCAGCGTCAGCTCCTCGACGCGTCCGCAGCCCGCCTGCTCCCCCGCCCGCAGCGCGAGTTCCAGCATCGCCGTGCCCGGCAGCAGCACCGTGCCCAGCACGGCGTGGTCGGCGAGCCACGGGTGCGCCCGCCGGGACAGCACGCCGGTGAAGAGGAACCCGTCGCCGCCGGCCAGCGACACCGCCGCGCCGAGCAGCGGGTGTTCGGTCGCCCCCAGGCCGACCGAAGCCGCGTCACCGGCGGTTTCCTTGGCTTCCAGCCAGTAGCGGTCGCGCTGGAAGGCGTACGTCGGCAGCGGGATCCGCCGCGCGCCGGTGCCCTCGAACAGCGCCGCCCAGTCCGGTTCGCGGCCGCGCGTGTGCAGCCGGGCGACCGCGGCCGCGAAGGTCAGCGGTTCCGGCCGCTCGGGCCGCAGCGTGGCGACGGCGACGGCGTCCTCGGGCACGAGCGCCGCCAGCCGGCCGCCCGGCCCGACCTCGACGTACGTCGTCACGCCCGCCTCGCGCAGAGCCGCAACGCCGTCGGCGAACCGGACCGTGGCCAGCACGTGCGTGACCCAGTAGCCGGGGTCGGCGAACTCGTCGGCGATCGGCTTCCCGGTCACGGTCGAGACGACCGGGATCGACGGCGTCCCGAACGCGAGCCCGGCGAGCGCGGCGCGGAAGTCCGCGGTCATCGGCGCCATCAGCGGCGAGTGGAACGCGTGGCTGGTCACGAGTTCGCGGGTCTTGCGGCCCTTGTCCGCCCAGGCCGCGGCGACTGCCGTGACCGATTCGGCCGGGCCGGAGAGCACCACCGCGCCGGGCCCGTTGACGGCGCCGATCGCGACGTCGTCGGGCAGCGTCGGGGCGATTTCGCCCTCGCCGGCCTCGACCGCGACCATCACGCCACCCGCGGGCAGGGCCTGCATCAGCCGGCCGCGGGCGGTGACCAGCGTGGCCGCGTCGGCCAGCGAGAGGACGCCGGACACGTGCGCGGCCGCGATCTCGCCGATCGAGTGCCCGAGCAGGAAGTCCGGCCGCACGCCCCAGGCTTCGAGGAGCCGGAACAGCGCGACCTCGACGGCGAACAGCGCGGGCTGGGTGAATTCGGTGTCGTCCAGGCGGTCGCCGTCGAACACCGCCCCGCGCACCGCGGGGTCCAGCTCGGCCAAAGCCGTGTCGAGGGCGGCCGCGAACACCGGGTACGCCTCATACAGCTCCGTCGCCATGCCCGCGTACTGGGCGCCCTGCCCGGAGAAGAGGAACGCGGTCTTGCCCGGCGCCGCGGTGTCCGTGACGGCGGTGGGCTTCCCGGCCGCGAGATCCGCCAGCCCGGCAAGGAGTTCCTCGCGGTCGCGGCCGAGCACGACAGCCCGGTGCGGGTGCCGCGCGCGGGTTGTCGTGGTGAACGCGGTGTCCACAAGGGACTCCTCGTCGAGGCGGTCCACAAGAGACTGCGCCTGGGCGGCAAGTGCGTCCTGGCTGCGGGCGGAAATGAGCAACGGCAGCACCGGCGGCACGGTCCGCTTGCCGGTGTCGGTCTCCTCGGGCAGTTCGAGCACCACGTGCGTGTTGGTGCCGCTGACCCCGAACGACGACACGCCCGCGCGCCGCGGCCGCCCGGTTTGCGGCCACGGCCGGGCCTCGGTGAGCAGTTCGACGGCGCCCGCGGTCCAGTCGACGCGCGGGTTCGGCTCGTCGACGTGCAGCGTCTTCGGCAGCACGCCGTGGCGCATGGCCTGCACCATCTTGATCACGCCGCCGACGCCGGCCGCGGCCTGGCTGTGCCCGATGTTCGACTTCAGCGACCCCAGGTAGAGCGGCTCCGCGCGGTCCTGGCCGTAGGTGGCGAGCACCGCCTGGGCCTCGATCGGGTCGCCGAGCACCGTGCCGGTGCCGTGTGCCTCGACAGCGTCCACTTCGGACGGCGAGAGCCCGGCGGCGGCCAGCGCGTCGAGGATCACCCGCTGCTGGGCCGGGCCGTTCGGCGCGGTGAGGCCGTTCGAGGCGCCGTCCTGGTTCACCGCGGTCCCGCGGACGACGGCCAGCACCGGGTGGCCGAGCCGCCGGGCGTCGGAAAGCCGTTCCACCAGCAGCATCCCGGCGCCCTCGCCCCAGCTGGTGCCGTCGGCGGAGGCGGCGAAGGACTTGCAGCGCCCGTCCGGGGCGAGCCCGCGGGCCCGGCTGAACTCGATGAACGCGGTCGGGGTGGACATCACGGTCACGCCGCCGGCCAGTGCCAGCGAACACTCGCCGCGGCGCAGCGCGGTGGCGGCCAGGTGCAGCGCCACCAGCGACGACGAGCACGCCGTGTCGATGGTGAGCGCCGGGCCTTCCAGCCCGAAGGTGTAGGCGACGCGCCCGGACGCGATGCTGCCCGCGCTGCCGTTGCCGATGAACCCTTCGAAGCCGTCGGGCACGGGCTGCAGCCGGGCGGCGTAGTCGTTGTACATCACGCCGGCGAACACGCTGGTCCTGCTGCCCCGCAGCGACGCCGGGGCCAGCCCGGCCGCCTCGACGGCCTCCCAGGACAGCTCCAGCAGCAGCCGCTGCTGCGGGTCCATGGCGAGGGCGTCCCGGGGCGAGATACCGAAGAACGCCGGGTCGAAGTCCGCGGCCCCGCGCAGGAAACCGCTTTCGGTCACGTAGTACGTGCCGGGCTGGTCGGGGTCCGGGTCGTAGAGCTTGCCCAGGTCCCAGCCGCGGTCCTCGGGGAACGGACCGATGCCCTCCCGGCCGGTGTCGACCAGGTCCCACAGCCCGTCGGGGTCGCCGACGCCACCGGGGTAGCGGCAGCTCATCCCGATGATGGCGATCGGTTCCCTGGCCTGCGCTTCGAGCTCGGCCAGCTGCGAGCGCGTCGCGCCGAGCCGCTGCCGGGCCTGCTGCAGGTCGGCCGTGGCCCGCTTCAGGTAGTCGCGGAGGGTGTCTTCGTTCGCCATTCCGGGCGTCTCCTCGGTGGATCGGTGGGTCGGCGGGCGGCCGCTAGTGGACCTCGGAGTCCTGGTCGATCAGGGCGAACAGCTCTTCGTCCGTCGCGGTGTCCAGGCCCGCACCGGTGCCGCCCTCGTCACCGGTCCGCGGGTAGAGGGTCGCAAGCAGCACTTCCAAACGGGTTCTAAGCGCCATCCGCGTCGCTTCCGCCGGTTCCCCGGCGGCCAGACCGGCCTCGAGCTGGGCCAACGCCGTGAGCGCCGGATCGGCCACGTCGGTCTCGCCCCGGCCCAGTTCCGCGAGGAGGAAGCCGGTGAGAACCCGCGGGTCCGGGTAGTCGAAGATCAGCGTCGCGGGCAGCCGGAGACCGGTCGCGGCGGCCAGGTTGTTGCGCAGCTCGACGGCGCTGAGCGAGTCGAACCCGAAGTCGCCGAACCCGCGTTCCGGGTCGACGGCGTCGGCGGACGCGTGCCCGAGCACGGCCGCGACCTGCGTCCGCACCAGGTCGAGCAGGACGGCTTCCTGCTCTTCGGCGGGCACCGCGGCCAGCCGGGCGGCCAGCGCACCTTCCTCCGGCGCGGCGGCCGGACGGCGGGCGCCGCGGATGAGCCCGCGGAACAGCGGCGGCACCGGGCCGCTCCCGATCCGCGCCCGCATCGCCGCGAGGTCCAGCTCCATCGGCAGCAGCACCGGTTCGGCCAGGCCGAGGGCGGTGTCGAACAGCGCGAGCGCGTCCGCCGTGGCCAGCGCGCCGAAGCCGCCGCGGTTCATCCGGCGCTTGTCGACGTCGGTGAGCTCGCCGAGCAGGCCGCTCGACTGCTCCCACAGACCCCAGGCCAGCGCCGTCGCGGGCAGGCCGCGGGCGTGCCGGTGGCGGGCCAGCGCGTCGAGGACGGCGTTGGCGGCGGCGTAGTTGGCCTGCCCGGCGTTGCCGAGCGTGCTCGCCGCGGAAGAGAACAGCACGAACGCGGCCAGGTCGAGGTGCTCGGTCAGCTCGTGCAGGTGCCACGCGGCGTCCGCCTTCGGCCGCAGCACGGTCGCGAACCGCTCCGGGGTCAGCGAGGCGATGACGCCGTCGTCGAGGACGCCGGCGGTGTGCACGACGGCGGTCAGCGGGTGCTCGGCCGGGATCCCGGCCAGGAGCGACGCCAAGGCGTCGCGGTCGGCGGCGTCGCACGCCACGACTTCCGCCCGCGCCCCCAGACCGTCCAATGCGGACACGAGCTCGGCGGCACCCGGCGTGTCCGGTCCACGACGGCCCGCGAGCACGAGGTGCCGGATGCCCTTCGCGGCGAGGTGCCGGGCGAGCAGGCCGCCGAGGGTGCCGGTGCCGCCGGTGATGAGCACGGTGCCGTCCGGGTTCCACTCGCGTGCGGCCGCCTCCCCCGCCGGGACGCGAGCCAGGCGGGGCGCGAAGGTCTCGCCGCCGCGCAGCCGGACCTGGGGTTCGCCGCCGGTGAGGGCCGCCAGGACGGCGCGGCCGTCGAGGTCGCCGTCGAGGTCCAGGAGCGTGAAGCGGTCCGGGTTTTCGGCCTGGGCGGTGCGCACGAGACCCCACGCGGCCGCCAGGGCGACGTCCTGGTCCGCACCCCTGGTCACGAACACCAGCCGGCCGGTGGACCAGTCCTGCACGGTCCGGAGCACTTCGGTGGTGACCTGGTGGACGTCGTCGCCGGTGATCGGCAGGAACGTGTAGTCCGCCGGTTCGCCGCCCGTCTTGACGACCGCTCCGGCACCGCGCAAGGCGGCCGCCAGTGCGGGGTCGCCGAGCACCGCGCAGGTGGCCGCGGGTACGGCACCAGTGGCGGCGGGCGCCCAGTCGAGGCGGAACAGCGACCGGTGGTACTCGGCCCGCGCTTCGATGCCGGCCGCCGAGATCGCGCGCAGCAGCAGGGATTCCGCCGACGCGACCGGCCGGCCCCGTGCGTCGGCGACGGTCAGGCTGATCGTGTCCGGCCCGGCCGGCGCCAGCCGCACCCGCAGGCTCGCCGCACCGGACGTCCGCAGCGTGACGCCGTTCCACGAGAACGGCAGGTGCCCCTGTCCCTTGGCGGTGACGAAGTCGCCGAGCCCGACGGCGTGCAGAGCGGCGTCGAGCAACGCCGGGTGCAGCCCGAACCGGCCCGCGGCGGCCTTTTGCTCGTCGGGCAGGGTGACTTCGGCGTAGACGGCGCCGTCGAGCGACCAGGCTGCGCGCAGGCCCTGGAACGCGGGACCGTAGCCGAAGCCGTTGTCCTGCAAGCCGTCGTAGAGCCCGGTGACGTCGATTTCCGCGGCGCCCTCGGGCGGCCAAGTGCTCAGGCTGCCCGGTGCCGGTGCCTCGAGGGCGAGGGTGCCGGTGGCGTGCAGTTGCCACGCCTGGTCGTCGTCGCCGGTGGCCGAATGCACGGTGACCGGCCGCTTGCCGTCGTCGTCGGCCGCCCCGACGGCGACCTGGACCCGGACCGCGCCCTTCGGCGGCAGGATCAGCGGCGCGGCGAGGGTGAGCTCCTCGATCGCCGCGCAGCCCACCTCGTCCGCGGCGCGCAACGCGAGTTCGACGAACGCGGTGCCGGGCAGCAGCACGGTGCCCTGCACGGCGTGGTCGGCCAGCCACGGGTGCGTCCTGACCGACAGCGAGCCGGTGAGCAGACACCCGCCGGTACCGGGCAGCTCGACGGCCGCACCGAGCAGCGGGTGGTCCGCGGCGGCCAGCCCGGCGGCGGTGACGTCCCCCGCGTTCCAGGACGGCTCCACCCAGAACCGCTCGCGCCGGAACGCCTGCGTCGGCAGGTCGGCCTTCCGGCCGCCGGGCAGCACGCGCGTCCAGTCCGGCGTCACCCCGCGGACGTGCAGCCGCGCCAAGGCGGCCATCGCGGTCCGCACTTCGCCGTGGTCCCTGCGCAGCACCGGGATGGCACCGTCGACCATGGCGCTCAGGACGGCGTCCGGCCCGATCTCGACGAACGTGCTCGCGTTCGTGGCCTTGACCGCGTCGGCGAACCGGACGCACTCCCGGACCTGACGTACCCAGTAGCCCGAGCCGCCACCTTCCACAGTGGACACCCACGGGATGACCGGCTCGGCAACGGTGAGCCCGTCGATCGCCGCGGCGAACTCCGCCAGCATCGGCTCCATCAACGCCGAATGGAAAGCGTGACTCGTGTTGAGCCGCTTGGTCTTCGCGAACGTCGACGCGTACTCGGTCACCGCGGCTTCCTCACCGGACAGCACCACCGAGTCCGGCCCGTTCACCGCAGCCAGGGAAACACCCTCCGGCACCTGAATGTCCGCTTCGGACGCTTGGACCGCGATCATCGCGCCGCCTTCGGGCAGCGCCTGCATCAACCGCCCCCGGGCGGCGACCAGCGTGGCCGCGTCTTCAAGGCTCAGCACCCCGGCGACGTGCGCCGCCGCGATCTCCCCCACCGAATGCCCCACGACCACGTCCGGCCGCACACCCCACGACTCCAGCAGCCGGAACAACGCCACTTCCACCGCGAAAATCCCCTGCTGCGCAAGATCGGTGTCCGGCGCACCCGACAGCTCCCCGACCCGCGGGTCGAGGAACGCACAGGCCGCGTCGAACGCCGCCGCGTACACCGGGAACGTCTCGTACAGCTCCCGGCCCATCCCCGCCCGCTGCGAACCCTGACCGGTGAACAGGAACGCCACCCCGCCGCTCACCGGCGTGCCCTGCACGACGGACCGGTGCGCCCGCCCCTCCGCAAGCGCCCCCAACCCCTCGATCAGCTCGTCCCGATCCGCGGCGACGACCGCGGCCCGGTGCTCCAGCGCCGCCCGCCCGGTGGCCAGAGTCCGAGCGGCATCGGCGAACGGGAGGTCGGCAGCCCGCAGCTTCGCCGCCTGCGCCCGCAAGCCCTCGGCATCCCGCCCGGACAGCACGAACGGCAGCACCGGCCGGGCTTCCCCTTCCCGCGGCTCGACGACCGGCGGTTCCTCCAGGATGACGTGCGCGTTGGTGCCGCTCACCCCGAACGACGACACCCCGGCCCGCCGGACCCGGTCGGAAGCGGGCCACGGCCGGGCCTCGGTGAGCAGCTCGACCGAGCCGGCCGTCCAGTCCACGTGCGGCGACGGCTCGTCGACGTGCAGGGTCGCCGGCAGCACGCCGTGGCGCATCGCCTGGACCACCTTGATCACGCCGGCGACGCCCGCCGCGGCTTGCGTGTGGCCGATGTTCGACTTGAGCGAGCCCAGCAGGAGCGGCTCCGGCCGGTCCTGGCCGTAGGTGGCCAGCACGGCCTGCGCCTCGATCGGGTCGCCGAGGACCGTGCCGGTGCCGTGCGCCTCGACGACGTCCACATCGGACGGTGCCAGCCGCGCGGAAGCCAGTGCGGCGCGGATGACCCGCTGCTGCGCGGGCCCGTTCGGTGCGGTGAGGCCGTTCGAAGCGCCGTCCTGGTTCACCGCGGAACCCTTGACCACGGCGAGAACTTCGTGCCCGTTGCGCAGTGCGTCCGAGAGCCGTTCGACCAGCAGCACGCCGGCGCCTTCCGACCAGCCGACACCGTCGGCCGCCGCGGCGAACGACTTGCAACGGCCGTCCGGGGCGAGGCCGCGCTGGCGGCTGAACTCGATGAACCCGGCCGGGGTGGACATCACGGTCACCCCGCCCGCCAGCGCCATCGAGCACTCGCCCGAACGCAGCGCCTGCGCGGCCAGGTGCAGCGCCACCAGCGACGACGAGCACGCCGTGTCCACTGTGAGCGCCGGCCCCTCGAAACCGAAGGTGTAGGCGATCCGGCCGGAGACGACGCTCGACGCGGTGCCGGTGCCGACGTACCCCTCGGCCTCGGCCGGAATCGTGGCGAGCAGCGAGCTGTAGTCCTGCGCCGAGGTGCCGGTGAAGACGCCGACCTTCGCGCCGCGCAACGCCGTCGGGTCGACGCCGGCGTGCTCGAACGCCTCCCAGGACGCCTCCAGCAGCAGCCGTTGCTGCGGGTCCATGGCCAGCGCTTCACGCGGGGAGATACCGAAGAAGGCGGCGTCGAACTCGGCGGCGCCGTCGACGAACCCGCCCTCGATCGAGTACGTGGTTCCCGGCCGGGACAGGTCGGGGTCGAAGATCGCGTCGATGTCCCAGCCGCGGTCGGCGGGGAACGGCGAAATGGCGTCGGTGCCGTCGGCGACCAGCCGCCACAGGTCGTCGGGCGAACCGACTCCGCCCGGGTAGCGGCAGCTCATCCCGATGACGGCGATCGGTTCGTCGTGCGCCACCACGGTTTCCGGCGCCGCGATCTCCTCGCCGTCGAGGAACGCGGCCAGCGCCGACGGCGTCGGGTGGTCGAAGACGAGCGTGGCGGGCAGCTCGCGCCCGAGCGCGGTGGCCAGCAGCGTCCGCAGCTCGACGGCGGTGAGCGAGTCGAAACCCAGCTCCTTGAACGGCCGGTCCGCGCGGATCTCGTCGGCGGACCCGTGGCCGAGCACGACCGCGGCCTGCCCGCGGACCAGGTCGGTCAGCACCCGGATCCGCTCGTGGGCCGGCGCGCCGGCCAGCCGGGCCGCCAGCGCTCCCGTGGGCGGTTCCGGCTTCACGGCGGGCTCGATGAACCCGCCGGACCCGGTGGCTTCCAGCCAGTAGCGCGTCCGCTGGAACGGGTAAGTCGGCAAGTCGACACGGCGGGCGCCGCTGCCCGCGAAGTAGGCGCTCCAGTCCGGGGTGACGCCCCGGGTGTGGAGCCGGGCTAGCGCGGCGACGGCCGAACGCGCTTCCGGCCGTCCGGCGCGCAGGACCGCGACGGCCGCCGAGTCGCCGGGCAGGCAGTCCTGGGCCAGCGCGCTCAGCACGCCGTCGGGGCCTAGTTCGAGGAGCGTTCGGACACCCTCGGTGTGCAGCGCCGTGACACCGTCGGCGAAGCGGACCGTCTCGCGCACGTGCCGCACCCAGTAGTCCGGGCTGGTGAGCAGGCCCGGCGTGGCGAACGCGCCGGTCACGTCGGAGATCAGCGGGATCCGCGGTTCGTCGAACGCCATTCCGTCGATGGCCGCCCGGAACTCGCTCAGCATCGGGTCCATCAACGCGGAGTGGAACGCGTGACTGGTGGTGAGGGCCTTGGCCTTCCCGAACCCGGCCGCGGCCTCAGCGACGGCGCCGGCCTCGCCGGAGAGCACCACCGACCGCGGCCCGTTGACCGCGGCGATCGACACGCCCTCGCGCAGCGCCGCCCGGACGTCGTCCTCGTTCGCCCGGACGGCGACCATGACCCCGCCGTCCGGCAGCGCCTGCATCAGCCGGCCGCGGGCCGTGACGAGCGTCTGCGCGTCCGCCAGCGAGAACACCCCGGCGACGTGCGCGGCGGCGATCTCACCGATCGAGTGCCCGAGCAGGGCGGCCGGGCGGACGCCCCACGACTCGACGAGCCGGTACAGCGCCACCTCGACGGCGAACAGCGCGGCCTGGGCGTACTCGGTGCGGTCGAGGTCCGCGCCGCCGTCGAGGACCAGCTCTCGCACGCGGGGGTCGAAACCCGCGCAGATCTCGTCGAACGCCGCCGCGTAGACCGGGTACGTCTCGGACAGCTCCCGGCCCATCCCCGCGCGCTGGGAACCCTGGCCGGAGAACAGGAACGCGACTTCGCCCGCGGCGACGGCGTCCCGGATCACCGACGGCGACGGTTCCCCGGCGACGAGCGCACGCAGCCCCGCGTCGAGGTCCCCGAGGACGACGGCCCGCTCGCCGAAGTGCGCCCGGTTCAGCGCCAGCGATGCCGCCAGGTCGACCGGATCGGCGTCGACGTCCAGCAGTCGCCCGGCCTGGGCGCGCAACGCGGCTTCGGTCCGTCCGGAAAGGACGAACGGCAGGATCGCGGGCGCCGCAGCGGTTTCCGGCGCTTCTGCGTCCGGCGCTTCCTCCAGGATGACGTGCGTGTTGGTGCCGCTGACGCCGAACGACGACACCCCGGCCCGGCGCGGACGGCCGGTCTCCGGCCACTCCCGGGCCTCGGTGAGCAGCTCGACCGCGCCCGCTTCCCAGTCGACGTGCGGGGTCGGCTCGTCGACGTGCAAGGTCTTCGGCAGGACGCCGTGGCGCATGGCCTCGACCATCTTGATCACGCCGCCGACGCCGGCCGCGGCCTGCGTGTGACCGACGTTCGACTTGAACGAGCCGAGCAGCAGCGGCCGGTCGGCCGGTCGCTCGGCGCCGTAGGTGGCCAGCACGGCCTGTGCCTCGATCGGATCGCCGAGGACGGTGCCGGTGCCGTGCGCTTCCACGGCGTCGACGAGGTCGGACGTCAGCGCGGCGTCGGCGAGCGCGGCGCGGATGACGCGCTGCTGCGCGGGCCCGTTGGGCGCGGACAGGCCGCTGCTGGCGCCGTCCTGGTTGACGGCGGTGCCGCGGACGACGGCGAGCACCGGGTGCCCGAGCCGCCGCGCGTCGGAAAGCCGCTCCACCAGCAGCATTCCGACGCCTTCGGCCCACGCGGTGCCGTCCGCCGCGCCGGCGAACGACTTGCAGCGGCCGTCCGGGGCGAGGCCGCGCTGGCGGCTGAACTCGATGAACCCGGCGGGTGTCACGATCATCGTCACGCCGCCGGCGAGGGCCATCGTCGTCTCGCCGCGGCGCAGCGACTGGACGGCGAGGTGCAGCGCGACCAGCGACGACGAACACGCGGTGTCGACGGTGATCGCCGGGCCCTCGAAGCCGAAGGTGTAGGCGACGCGCCCGGAGGCGACGCTGCCCGCGTTGCCGCTGCCGAGGTAGCCCTCGACGATCTCGGGCACGGACGTCAGGCGGGCGGCGTAGTCCTGGTACATCACGCCGGCGTAGACGCCGATCTTGTGGCCGCGCACGGAAGCCGGGTCGATGCCCGCGCGCTCGAAGGCCTCCCACGACGTCTCCAGCAGCAGCCGGTGCTGCGGGTCCATCGCGAGGGCTTCGCGCGGGCTGATGTCGAAGAAGCCGGGGTCGAAGTCGGCGGGGCGGGACATGAACCCGCCCTCGCGCACGTACGACTTGCCGGGTGTCTCGGGGTCGGGGTCGTAGACGTCGCCGGCGGTCCAGCCGCGGTCGTCCGGGAACGCCGAGATGGCGTCGGTGCCGTCGGCGACCAGCCGCCACAGCTCGTCGGGCGAGGTGACGCCGCCGGGGTACCGGCAGCTCATCCCGACGATCGCGATCGGCTCGCGGTCGCGCTCCTCGAGTTCGTGCACCCGGCCGCGGGCCTCGCGCAGGTCCTTGGCGGCCTGCTTGAGGTAGTCGCGCAGCTTCTGTTCGTTCGACATCCGATGGCTCCAGGAAGGTGTGCCCCGGCGGGCGGGGGTCAGGGGGTGCGCAGCTCGTCGAGGACGCCGAACAGCTCGTCGTCCGTGGCCGCGTCGATGTCGGCGGCCGGGCCGGCTTCGGGTTCGGTGCTCCAGCGGGAGAGCAGTTCCTTGAGCCGCACCGTGATCGCCTCGCGGGCCTCGCCGGTGAACGGCGCCAGCACGGACTCGAGGCGGCCGAGTTCGGCGAGCGCGGGCGCGAGCGCCGGAGCGGTGTCCGTGCCGAGCCGCTCGGCGAGGAACCGGGCCAGCGCTGTCGCCGTCGGGTGGTCGAACACGAGCGTCGCGGGCAGCCGCGCGCCCGTCGCGGCCTGCAACCGGTTGCGCAGCTCGACCGCGGTGAGCGAGTCGAACCCGAGGTCGAGGAACCCGCGGCCCGGCTCGACCGCGCCCGGGCCGGCGTGCCCGAGGACCGCGGCCGCCTGCGCCCGTACGAGCGTGAGCAGCACCCGGTCCCGTTCCTCCGGCGCGAGCCCGGCCAGCTGACTGCGCAGCGAGGTGTCGACGGCCGCGGTCCGCCGCAGCGGCGCGCGGACCAGCCCCCGCAGCAACGGCGGCACGCCCTGGTCGCCGCGTACGCGCAGGTCGAGCTGCACCGGCACCACCACCGGCTCGCCGGACGCCAGCGCCAGGTCGAACGCCGCGAGTCCGTCCTCGGCGGTGAAGGCCCGGGACCCGGTGCGGCGCAACCGGTCCAAACCGGCCGAGCCGAGCGTGCCGGTCAGTTCGCTGGTGTCCGCCCACAGGCCCCAGGCGAGCGACTGCCCGGGCAGGCCCAGCGCCCGCCGGTGCCGGGCCAGCGCGTCGAGGTAGGCGTTGGCGGCGGCGTAGTTGCCCTGCCCCGGCGTGCCGAACGTGCCCGCGGCCGACGAGAACAGCACCAGGTGCGCGGCGGGAGCCAGCTCGTGGAGGTGCCACGCGGCGTCTGCTTTGGCCCGCAGCACGGCGTCGATCCGTTCCGGTGTCAGGGTTTCGACGACGCCGTCGTCCAGCGCACCCGCCGTGTGCACCACGGCGGCGAGGTCGGGCACGTCGTCGAGGACCGCCGCGAGCCGGGCCCGATCGGCGACGTCGCACGCGACGACGGTCACCTCGGCACCCAGCGCGGTCAAGCCGGAGACGACGTCCGCGGCGCCGGGGGCGGCGTACCCGCGCCGGCTCACCAGCACCAGCCGTTTCGTCCCGTTCCGCGCCAGGTGCCCGGCGACCAGCCGGCCGAGCGTCCCGGTGCCGCCGGTGATCAGCACGCTGCCGTCGAACGACGGCGGCTCGGCCGGTTCGGCGGCGACCGGCGCCAGGCGCGGCACGTAGATCTGTCCACTTCGGACCGACAGCTGGTTCTCGTCCGCGGGCAGCTCGGCGGGCACCGGGTCGCCCGGGTGCTCCAGGTCGAGCAGGACGAACCGGTCCGGGTGCTCGGCCTGCGCCGAACGCACCAGTCCCCAGACGGCCGCGGCGGCCGGATCGTCGCTGGTCGCCCCGGAGGTGACGAACACCAATCGCCGGTCACCGTCCAAATCGGACTGGATGCGGGCCAGCACCGCACCCAGCACTTCCCGGACGCCGCCCCGCGGAACCGGGACGAACTCGGCGTCCACCCGGGCACCGGGACCGCCGGGCACCCAGTCGACGCGGAACAGCGGACCGGACCGGCGCGCCGCCCGCACCTGGCCGGGTACGACGGGGCGCGAGGTGAGCGCGTCGATCACCGCGACCGGTGCCCCGGCTTCGTCGGCGACCTCGACGGTCAGCGTCTCCGTGCCGGACGGCGTGAGGCGCACGCGCAACGCCGTCGCGCCCGCCGCGTACAGCCGGACCCCGGCCCACGAGAACGGCAGCCGCCCGGTGCCTTCGGTGTTCAACGAGCCGAGCGCGACGGCGTGCAGGGCGGCGTCGAGCAACGCCGGGTGCACGCCGAACCGCGCGGCCTCGGCGTGGTGCTCGTGCGGCAGCGCCACCTCGGCGAAGACCTCGTCGCCACGCCGCCAGACGGCCCGCAGGCCCTGGAACACCGGCCCGTACGCGAACCCGCGGTCGGCCGCGCGCCCGTAGACGTCGTCGAGCGGCACCGGCTCGGCGTCCGCCGGCGGCCACAGCGCGAGCCCGGCCGCCGGGACGGCGCCACCCGGCGCGGCGAACCCGGCGGCGTGCCGCGTCCACTCACCGAGCAGGTCGTCCTCCGGCCGCGAGTGCAGCGTCAAGGATCGGCGGCCGTCGTCGCCGGCCGCGCCGACGGTGAGCCGGATCAGCACCGCGCCCTCGGGCGGCAGCACGAGCGGCGCTTCCAAGGCCAGCTCCTCCACCTCGGCGCACCCCGCTTCGGCCGCGGCGTGCCGGGCGAGTTCGACGAACGCCGTGCCCACGAGCAGGACCGTGCCGTGCACGGCGTGCTCGGCCAGCCACGGGTGGGAGCGCAGCGAAAGCCTTCCGGTGAACAGGAATCCGCCGTCGTCGGGCAGCTCGGCCGCCGCCCCGAGGAGCGGGTGCCCGGCGGAGGCCAGCCCCGCCGAGCCGAGGTCCGCGGCGGCCGCCGTGGCCGGGAGCCAGTAGTGCTCGCCTTCGAACGGGTAGGTGGGCAGCGGGACGGTGTTCGCGCCCTCGAACGCTGTGGCCCAGTCCGCGCGCACCCCGCGCACGAAGGCCTCGGCCATCGAGCGCAGCAGGCGCGGCCGGCCGCCGTCGTCACGGCGGAGCGAGCCGACCGCCACGATCTCGCGGCCCGCGTCCTCCGCCGTTTCCTGCACGGCCGTGGCCAGCACCGGGTGCGGGCTGCACTCGACGAACACGCCGTGGCCGTCGGCGAGCAGCTTGCGCGTGGCCTGCTCGAACTCGACGGTCTGGCGCAGGTTGCAGTACCAGTAGCCGGCGTCGAGCTGGGTCGGGTCGGCCGGGCGGCCGGTGACGGTCGAGTAGAACGGCAGCTCCCCCGCCCGCGGCCGCACCGGCGCGAGGACTTCGAGAAGCCGCTCTTCGATGGCTTCGACCTGCTCGGAGTGCGAGGCGTAGTCCACCGGGATCCGCCGGGCGCGGACGCCGTCGGCCTCGCACCCGGCCAGGAGCTTCTCGAGCGCGTCGGCCGGGCCGGACACGACCACGGACGCGGCCCCGTTGGCGGCGGCGATCGCCAGCCCGGTGCCTTCGATCCGGCCGGTCACCGCGGCGACCGGCTGCGCGACCGAGACCATCCCGCCCCCGCCTGCCAGGCGCAACAGCTCACGGCTGCGCACCGCGACGACCATGGCGGCGTCCTCGAGGGACAGTGCCCCGGCGACGCAGGCCGCCGCGATCTCCCCTTGGCTGTGCCCGATCACGGCCGCCGGTTCGACACCGTGGGCGCGCCACACCGCGGCCAGCGACACCATCACGGCCCACAGCGCGGGCTGCACGACGTCGACGCGCTGCAACGCGGCTTCGTCGGAGAGGACGTCGAAGAGCTTCCAGTCCACATGGGACTCCAAGGCTGCCGCACACTCGGCCATCCGGGCCGCGAACACCGGTTCGGCCGCCAGGAGTTCCTGCCCCATCCCGGCCCACTGCGAACCCTGACCGGGGAAGACGAACACGACCCCGCCCCCACCCGACGGCGTCCCCTCGACGACCGCCGGATCAGGCTCACCGGCGGCCAGCGCGGCCAGCCCGCGCCGCAGCTCGTCCCCGTACCCGAGGACGACGGCCCGGTGCTCCAGCACGGTCCGGGTGGTGGCCAGCGAAAACCCGACGTCCGCCGGCTCCCCCTCGACCGCACTGAGCTGCGCAGCCCGAGCCCGCAACGCGCTCTGCGTCTTGCCCGACAACACCCACGGCACCACCCCCGGCCCGCCGCGGCTCGAGGACACCGCAACTTCCGGCGCCTCCTCCAGGATCACGTGGGCGTTGGTGCCGCTCACCCCGAACGACGACACCGCCGCCCGCCGGGGCCGGTCCGCCGCCGGCCACTCCCGGGCCTCGGTGAGCAGCGAAACCTCACCCGACGCCCAGTCGATGTGCGGCGACGGCTCGTCGACGTGCAACGTCTTCGGCAGCTCCCCGTGCCGCAGCGCCTCGACCATCTTGAGGACACCCGCGACCCCGGACGCCGCCTGCGCGTGCCCGATGTTCGACTTGACGCTCCCCAGCCACAGCGGTGCCCCGGACCGGGACTGGCCGTACGTCGCCAGCAGCGCCTGCGCCTCGATCGGGTCGCCCAGCTCGGTGCCGGTGCCGTGCGCCTCGACGACGTCGATCTCGGCCGGTGTGAGGCGCGCGTCCGCGAGGGCCCGGCGGATCACGCGCCGCTGGGCGGGGCCGCTCGGGGCGGACAGGCCGTTGGACGCGCCGTCCTGGTTGATCGCGGAGCCGCGGAGGACCGCGAGCACGGTCCGGCCCTTCGCGACCGCGTCCGAAAGCCGCTCGAGCAGCACCACGCCCGCGCCCTCGGCCAGTCCCATGCCGTCGGCCGCCGCCGCGAACGCCTTGCAGCGCCCGTCCGGGGCGACCCCGCGCTGGCGGCTGAACTCGATCAGCACGGCCGGGGTCGACATGATCGTCACGCCGCCGGCCAGCGCCATCGTGCACTCGCCGCGCCGCAGCGCCTGCACGGCCAGGTGCAGCGCGACCAGCGACGACGAACACGCCGTGTCGACGGTGACGGCCGGCCCCTCCAGGCCGAGGGTGTAGGCGATCCGTCCGGAAAGGACACTGCCGGCCTTGCCGGTGACGAGGTGGCCTTCGACGCCTTCGGGCGCGGACTGCATCGCGCCGCCGTAGTCGGAGAACCCGCCGCCGACGAACACACCCGCCTGCTCGCCGCGCACCGACACCGGGTCGATGCCCGCGCTTTCGAACGCCTCCCAGCCGATCTCCAGGAGCAGCCGCTGCTGCGGGTCCATCGCGAGGGCCTCGCGCGGGCTGATCGAAAAGAAGCCCGCGTCGAACTTCCCCGCGTCGCGGTGGAAGCCGCCGCCGCGCGCGTACGTCGTGCCCTGGCTGTCGGGGTCGGGGTCGTAGAGCGCCTCGACGTCCCAGCCGCGCTCGGCGGGGAACTCGCCGACCGCGTCGCCGCCCTCGTGGACCAGCCGCCAGAGGTCGGCGGCCGAGCGGACGCCACCCGGGTACCGGCAGCCGGTGCCGACGATCGCGATCGGCTCGTGCGTCCGGTCTTCGAGGTCGGCCAGCCGCTTGCGGGTGTCGCGCAGGTCGGTGGTGGCCCAGCGGAGGTACTCCCGCAGCTTCTCTTCGGGGGTGTCCATCGTGGTGCTCCTAGGTGCGAAAGGTCAGGGGGTGCGCAGGCCGTCGAGGACGTCGAACAGCTCGTCGTCGGTCGCCGCACCGAGGTCGCGGTCCCCGGGCGCCGGTTCGGCGGTGGTCAGCCGGCTCAGCAGCGTCGTCAGCCGCAGCGCCAGCTCCGTGCGCGCCGGGCCGTCGGCGACACCGTCCGCGAGCGCCGCCTCCAGCCGGTCGAGCTCCGCCAGGCCCGTGCCCGCGTCGCCGGGCAGGAGCTCGGCGAGGACGTGCGCGGCGAGGGCCTGTGCGCTCGGGTGGTCGAAGACGAGCGTGGCGGGCAGCCGCAGCCCGGTGGCCGTCGCGAGCCGGTTGCGCAGGTCGACCGCGGTGAGCGAGTCGAACCCGAGCTCCTGGAACGCTTGGGCCGGGTCGAGCGCCGACGGCGAATCGTGCCCGAGCACGGTCGCCGCCATGCCCCGGACCAGCTCCAGCACGGTCCGTTGCCGCTCGACGACCGACATTGCCAGCAGCCGCTCCCGAAACGCTTCCATCGTCCCGATAGCGGCGGCGTCGGCCTCCGCTTCGGCGGCGAGGATGCGCCGGACGTCTTCGATCCCGCCGAGCAGCGGGCTCGGCCGCGCCGAGGTGAACGCGGCGGTGAACCGCGCCCAGTCGACGTCGGCGACCGCGACGAAGGTGTCGCCGAGGTCGAGCGCCCGCTGCATCCCGCGCATCCCGGCCGCCGTCGCCATCGGGGACAGGCCGTGCCACTCGGGGTTGAGGTCCATCAGGTCCTCGACCACGACGCCGTCGTCGAGGACGTGCCGGGCGTCCCACACGCCCCAGGCGATCGACGTCGCCGTGCCGCCGTCCGCCCGCCGCCGCTCGGCGAGCGCGTCGAGGTAGGCCGACCCCGCCGCGTAGGCGCCGTGGTCGCCGCTGCCCCACACCCCGGCGATCGAGGAGAAGAGCACGAAGGCGTCGAGGTCGCGGCCGGCGAAGAGTTCGTCGAGGTGCGCGGCCCCGGCGACCTTCGCCGCGAGGACGTCGGCGAACTCGTCCACAGTGGACTCGGCCAGCGCGGTGAGCCGGATCAGCGCGGCGGCGTGCACCACCGACCGGATCGGCCCGTGGTCGGCCTCGGTCTTCTCGACCAGCGTCGCCAGTGCGTCCCGGTCGGCGACGTCGCAGGCCGCGACGGTCACGCCGACCCCGGCCTCGGTGAGTTCCGCGGCCAGCTCGGCCATCCCGGTCGCCGCGCTGCCCCGGCGGCTGGTGAGCACCAGGTGCTCGGCGCCGTCCGCGGCGAGCTTGCGGGCGATCACCGGGCCGAGCGCGCCGGTCGCGCCGGTGACCAGGACGGTGCCGCGCGGCCGCCACGGCGCGGGCGCGGTGGCCGGCTTGGCCGCGCGGACCAGCCGCCTGCCGAAGACGCCGTCGGCGCGGACGGCGACCTGGTCTTCCGGACCGGCGCCGGTGATGGTGGCGAGGCAGCGCCCGAGAGCGGCGTCGTCCGCGTCGGCGGGCAGGTCGACCAGACCGCCCCAGCGCTGCGGCTGTTCGAGGCCGAGCACGCGCCCGAAACCCCAGGTCTGGGCCTGCACCGGGTCCGGCGGGAGGTCCGCCGTCGTGACGCGCACGGCACCGCGGGTCACGCACCACAGCGGTGCGGTGATCCCGGCTTCGGTCAGCTTCTGGGACAGCACGAGGTTCGCGACGAGCCCCGCCGTGACGCCGGGCCGCAGTTCGGAGCGGTCGGCGGCGAGCAGCGAGACGACGCCGGTGAACTCGCCGGCGAGTTCTCCGTCCGGCCCGGCGACCACGACTTCGTGGCCGTGGCGGGTGAATTCCGCGAGGAGCGGGTCGCCGCCGTCCGCGGTGACGACCAGCCAGCGGCCCGGCTCGCCCGCGACCGGTTCGGCGGCCGGCTCCCACTCGACGGTGTAGCGCATCGAGTCCACAGCGGACTCTTCGGCGCGGTCGGCCCGCCAGCGCGCCAGCGCGGGCAGCACCGACGCCACCGCTTCGGAGTCGGCGCCGAGGACCGCGGCCAGCCCGGCCGGGTCGCCCGCGTCCACCGCGGACCAGAATCCGGCGTCTTCCGCCTTCGCCGCCGCGGGCAGCTGGAAGTCCAGCCAGAACCGCTGGTGCTGGAACGGGTACACCGGCAGCTCGACGCGCCCGGCCCCGGGGAAGACCCCGGCCCAGTCGACCGGCACCCCCTGGACGTACAACTCGCCGGCGGACAGCAGGACCCGGTCGGCGCCGCCGGCGTCCCGCCGGAGGGTGCCACCGGTGACGACCGGACGTTCGGCGCGCTCGGCCGTCCCGCCGATCGCCATCGTCAGCACCGGGTGCGGGCTGCACTCGACGAACACGTCGTGCCCGGACTCCAGCAGCGCTTGCGTGGCCTGCTCGAACTCCACGGTCTGACGCAGGTTGCGGTACCAGTAGGACGCGTCGAGCGTGGCGGTGTCGACCGGCTCGCCGGTCACCGTCGAGCAGAACGGCACCCGGCCGGGCACCGGGCGCACCGGGGCCAGCAGCCCGGCCAGCCGGTCCTCGATGCGGGACACGTGGGCCGAGTGCGAGGCGTAGTCCACCGGGATCCGCCGGACGCGCACCCCGTCGGCGGCGCAGGTGTCGTGGAAGCGGGTCAGCTCGGCCGCACCTCCGGACACCACGACCGCACCGGGCCCGTTCACCGCCGCGACCGAGAGGTCCGCGTAGTCCGCCAGCCGGGCACGCACGGCGTCGGCGCCGAGCGCGACCGAGACCATCCCGCCCCGGCCGGCGATCTCACGGATGGCCTGGCTGCGCAGGGCGACCACCCGGGCACCGTCCTCGAGGGACAGTCCCCCGGCGACCACGGCCGCGGCGATCTCGCCCTGGCTGTGCCCGAGCACGGCGTCGGGCCGGACGCCGAGCGACTCCCAGACGGCGGCGAGCGACACGAGGATCGCCCACAGCACCGGCTGCACGACGTCCACCTGCTCGATCGGCTCGCCCGCCTGGACGACGTCGAGCACCGGGAAGTCCACATAGGACGTCAGCGCGGCCGCGCACTCGGCCATCCGCGCGGCGAACACCGGGGAGGCGTCCAGCAGTTCCGCGGCCATGCCGGTCCACTGCGAACCCTGGCCGGGGAAGACGAACACGACCTTGCCGGGTGTCCCGGCCACGCCTTCCGCGACGCCGGGCCCGGTCAGCTTCCCCAGCCGGTCCCGCAGTTCGGCGACGTCCCGGCCCACGACGACAGCCCGGTGCGCGAACTCGGACCGCGTGGTCGCCAGCGAGAACCCGACGTCAGCCGGGTGCGCGGCGTCCACTCGCGACAGCAGGTTGGTGGCCTGTTCCCGCAACGCATCGGCGGTGCGAGCCGAGAGCACCCACGGGACCGCGGGCGGCGTCACGGGCTCGGCCGGCGTCGTTCCGGGCGCCTGCTCCAGGATCAGGTGCGCATTGGTACCGCTGACGCCGAAGGAGGAAACCCCGGCGCGGCGCGGCTTGTCGCCCGGTTCCCACGGCCGCGGCTCGGTGAGCAGCTCGACCGAGCCCGCCGTCCAGTCGATGTGGGTCGAGCGCTCGGCGGCGTGCAGCGTGCGCGGCAGGACGCCGTGGCGCAGGGCCATGACCATCTTGATCACGCCCGCGACCCCGGAAGCGGCCTGCGTGTGCCCGATGTTCGACTTGACACTGCCCAGCCACAACGGCTCGGCACGGTCCTGGCCGTAGGTGGCCAGCAGGGCCTGCGCCTCGATCGGGTCACCCAGCGACGTACCGGTGCCGTGCGCTTCGACGGCGTCCACATCGGACGGCTGCAGCCCGGCGACACTGAGCGCCTGCCGGATCACCCGTTGCTGCGACGGGCCGTTCGGCGCGGTGAGACCGTTCGACGCGCCGTCGGAGTTGACCGCCGAACCGCGGATGACGGCGAGCACCGGGTGGCCGTTGCGCTGGGCGTCGGAAAGCCGTTCCAGGACGACCATGCCGATGCCCTCGGCCATACCCATCCCGTCCGCGTCGGCGGAGAACGCCTTGCAGCGGCCGTCCTTCGCGAGCCCGCGCTGACGGCTGAACAGCACGAACGGCGCCGGCGACGCCATCACGGTCACGCCGCCGGCGATCGCCAGCTCGCTTTCCCCGCTGCGCAGCGACTGCCCGGCCATGTGCAGCGCGACCAGCGACGACGAGCACGCCGTGTCGAGCGTGACGGCCGGGCCTTCGGTGCCGTAGGTGTAGGCGAGCCGGCCGGCGGTGACGCTCATCGAGGTGCCGGTGAGCAGGTGCCCTTCGGTGCCTTCCGGCGGTTCGGCCAGGTTGGCGCCGTAGGACGACGTGCTCGCGCCGACGAAGACGCCGGTCCGGCTGCCGCGCAGGGTGGCCGGGGTGATGCCGGCGCTTTCGAACGCCTCCCACGACGTCTCCAGGAGCAGCCGCTGCTGCGGGTCCATCGCAAGGGCTTCGCGGGGGCTGATCCCGAAGAACGCGGGGTCGAAGTCCGCGACGCCGTCGAGGAAACCGCCTTCCCGCACATACGTCTTGCCGGGGGCGTCCGGGTCCGGGTCGAAGAGGCCGCCGAGGTCCCAGCCGCGGTCGGCGGGGAACCCGGAGATGCCCTCGCCGCCCGTGTCGAGCATCCGCCACAGGTCGTCGGGCGAGCCGACGCCCCCGGGGAACCGGCAGCTCATGGCGACGATCGCGATGGGCTCGTCGGTCCTCGCCGTGGTGACGGAGGCGGCGGTCTCCTGCTCGCCGCCGAGGTGCCGGGCCAGCGCTTCGGGGTTCGGGTAGTCGAAAACGAGCGTCGCGGGCAGCCGCCGTCCGGTGGCCGCCTGGAGGCGGTTGCGCAGCTCGATGGCGGTGACCGAGTCGAAGCCGAGGTCGCGGAACGCCCGGTCGGCGTCGACGTCGGCGCCGGAGTCGTAGCCGAGCACGGCCGCGACCTGCGCGCGGACGACCCCGAGGAAGTCGGTCGCCGCTTCCGGGGCGGCCTCGGCGACGAGCCGCCGGACCTCGGGGATCTCGCGGAACAGCGGGCTCGGCGTCCCGGACACGGCGACGACGCGGGCCCAGTCGATGTCGACGACGACCGCGCTGGTCTCGTCGTGGTCGAGCACGCGCTGCAGGGCCGCGATCGCCAGGTCGGGGTCCATCGCGGGGACGCCGCGAGAGAGCATGCGCTCCTCGACGGCGCCGGTGGCCATGCCGCCCGCGGCCCAGTGCCCCCAGACGACGGCGGTCGCGGGCAGCCCTTCGGCCCGCCGCCGGCGCGCGAGGGCGTCGACGAAGGCGTTGCCGGGGGCGTAGTTGCCCTGGCCCGCGGCGCCGAACATGCCGCCGAAGGAGGAGAACAGCACGAACGCGTCGAGGTCGTGGGTCAGCTCGTGGAGGTTGACCGCGGCTTCGGCCTTGACCCGCAGGACGTGCTCGACCTGCTCGAGGGTGAGCTGCTCGAGGAGCGCGTCGTCGAGCGCGGCGGCGGTGTGCACGACGGCGGTCAGCCCGGCGCCGTCCAGCAGCGCCGCGAGCGCCTCGCGGTCGGCTAGGTCCACAGTGGACACGCTGACGCGGCAGAGTTGTTCCAGTTCGGCCACCAGCTCGGGAGCGCCGGGCGCGTCGAGACCCCGGCGTCCGGTGAGGATGACGTGCTCGGCCCCGCCGCGGGCGAGCCACCGGGCGACGTGCGCGCCGAGGGCCCCGGTGCCGCCGGTGACGAGCACGGTTCCCCGGGGCCGCCACGCCTTCGCGGTGCCACCGCCGGTGGCGTGCGCCAGCCGCCGGGCGAGCACACCGGAGGCCCGGACCGCGAGCTGGTCTTCGCCGCCCGGCGCCGCCAGCACGGCGGCGACCTGGTCGGCGACGTCCCCCGTGGCGGGCAGGTCGATCAGGCCACCCCAGCGCGCGGGGTGCTCCTGGCCGACGACCGGGCCGAGGCCCCAGACGAGGGCCTGCTCGGGATCTTCGACGGGGTCGGCCGGGCCGGTGCTCAGCGCACCCCGGGTGAGGACCCAGAGCGGTGCTTCGACACCCGCGTCCCCGAGTGCCTGGACGAGGGTGACGGTGGCGGCGTGCGCCAGCGGGACGGCCGGGTACGCCGGGTGCCGGCCGGGTGCGGCGGCGAGCAGCGAGACGACGCCGTCGACGTCCTCGTGTCCGGCCAGCAGCGCGGCCAGCGCCGGGCGGTCGGCGGCCGGGTCGACGGGCAGCCGGGTGACCTCCGCCCCGCGCGCGGTGAGCGAGGCCTCGAGTGAATCGGTGCCGCCTTCGGGAACCACGAGCAGCCAGCGGCCGCTCAGCTGGGCCGCGGCGGGCTTCAGCGGCCGCCAGGTGACGCGGTAGCGCCAGCCATCCACAGTGGACTTGTCCTGGCTGCGCCGCCGCCAGGACGACAGGGCCGGCAGCACCGAGTCCAGGGCCGCACGCTGTTCCTCGTCGACGCCGAGTGCGCCCAGGTCCGCGCGCTCGAGCGCGTCCCAGAACCGGTCGTCGACCGGGTTCGCCGTGCGCGGTTCCGGGTCGCTCGGCCAGAACCGCCGGTGCCGGAACGGATACGTGGGCAGCTCGACCCGGGCCGCGCCGGTCCCGCGGAACGCCACCGTCCAGTCGACCGGGACACCGGCCACGAACGCCTCCGCCAGGGATCGGGCGAGCCGGTCGACACCGCCGTCGTCCCGGCGCAGGGTGCCGGTGGCCACCACCTCACGAGCGTCGGCCGTCTCCTCGACGCCCGCCGTCAGCACCGGGTGCGCGCTGCACTCGACGAACGCCGTGTGCCCTGATTCCAGCAACCCGCCGATGGCCTGGTCGAACCGCACGGGTTCGCGCAGGTTGCGGTACCAGTAGGCCGCGTCCAGCCCGGCGGTGTCCAGCACTTCCCCGGTCACCGCGGACACGAACGGAATCCGCCCGGACCGGGGCGTCACCTCGGCCAGTACCGAAGCCAGCTCGTCGGCCAGCAGCTCGACCTGCGCCGAGTGCGACGCGTAGTCGACGGCGATCCGCCGCGCCCGCACGTCCACCGAAGCCAGCAGTTCATCGAGCGCGGCGGCCTCACCGGACACCACGACTGACGACGGACCGTTCACCGCCGCCACCGAGATCCGCCCGTCCCACGGCGCGATCAGCTCCCGGGCCCGCTCGACCGGCGCGGCCAGCGACACCATGCCACCCAGGCCCGACAGCCGCAGGATCGCCTTGCTCCGCAGCGCGACCACACGAGCACCGTCCTCAAGAGACAGTCCACCCGCGACCACCGCAGCCGCGATCTCGCCCTGTGAGTGCCCGACGACCGCGTCAGGCTCGACGCCGTACGACCGCCAGACCTCGGCCAGAGAGACCATCACGGCCCACAGCACCGGCTGCACGACGTCGACCCGCTCCAGATCACCGTCGAGCGCGTCCAGGAGCTTCCAGTCCACAAAGGGCTCCAGCGCCGCCGCGCACTCGGCCATCCGCGCCGCGAACACCGGCGACGAACCGATCAGCTCCCGGCCCATCCCGGACCACTGGGAACCTTGCCCCGGGAACACGAACACCACCCGGCGCCCCGGCCGGGCCACCCCGGTGATCGCGTCGCCGTCGAGGACGACCGTGCGGTGCTCGAACAGTGCCCGGGTGGTGACCAGCGAGAACCCGACGTCCAGCAGATCGCCGCTCAGCGAACCCACCTGAGCTTGCAGAGCCTCCGCGCTCCGGGCCGAGAACACCCACGGCACCACCGGCGGCACCACCCGCTCGACCGCGGCCGGCTCCACCGCGGGAGCCGCTTCGAGGATCACGTGCGCGTTGGTCCCGCTGATCCCGAACGACGAGACCGCCGCCCGTCGCGGCCGGCCCGTCGACGGCCACGGCTCGGGCGCCGAAAGCAGCCGGATCGCGCCGGACGACCAGTCCACGTGCGGGGTCGGCGTCGCGGCGTGCAGGGTGCGCGGCACGGTGTCGTGGCCGAGCGCGAGCACCATCTTGACGACGCCGGCGACCCCGGCGGCGGCCTGCGCGTGCCCGATGTTCGACTTCACCGAGCCGAGCAGCAACGGGTGCGCGCGGTCCTGGCCGTAGGTCGCCAGCAGCGCGTCCGCTTCGATCGGGTCGCCCAGCGACGTCCCGGTCCCGTGCGCCTCGACGACGTCCACATCGGACGGCCGCAGCCCGGCGTTCGCCAGCGCGGCGCGGATCACCCGCTGCTGCGACGGGCCGTTGGGCGCGGTGAGGCCGTTGGACGCGCCGTCGGAGTTCACCGCGGTCCCGCGGACCACGGCGAGCACGGGGTGCCCGAGCCGCCGCGCGTCGGAAAGCCGTTCCACCAGGAGCATGCCGACGCCTTCGGCCCAGCCGGCGCCGTCCGCGTCGGCCGAGAACGCCTTGCAGCGCCCGTCGCGCGAAAGTCCGCGCTGGTGCGAAAACTCGACGAACGTGCCGGGGGTGGCCATCACCGTCGCGCCGCCCGCCAGCGCCATCGTGCACTCGCCCGAGCGCAGCGACTGGACGGCCAGGTGCAGGCCGACCAGCGACGACGAGCACGCCGTGTCGACCGTGACCGCCGGGCCTTCGAGGCCGAACGTGTAGGCGATCCGGCCCGAGGCGACGCTGCCGGAGTTGCCCACGCCGAGGAAGCCCTCGACGTCGTCCGGGCCGTCGGACAGGCGGGGGCCGTAGTCGTGGTACATCAGCCCGGCGAACACGCCGGTCCGGCTGCCGCGCAGCGTGCCGGGGTCGAGGCCGGCCCGCTCGAACGCCTCCCACGCCGCTTCCAGCAGCAGGCGGTGCTGCGGGTCCATGGCGAGGGCTTCCCGCGGCGAGATGCCGAAGAAGCCGGGGTCGAAGTCCGCGGCGCCGTCGAGGAACCCACCCGCGCGGACGTAGGTCTTGCCGGGCTTCGGCTCGGGGTCGTAGAGCCCTTCGACGTCCCAGCCGCGGTCTGCCGGGAACTCGCCGACGGCGTCGACGCCGTCGTCCAGCAGCCGCCAGAGGTCTTCCGGCGAGGTGACCCCGCCCGGGAACCGGCAGCTCATCCCGACGATCGCGATCGGCTCGTCCGACGCGGCCACCGTCGCCGTCTCCCGGGTGGCCGAGGCCCCGCCGAGTTCGGTCCGCAGGAACGCGGCGAGCGCGACCGGCGTCGGGTGGTCGAACACGAGCGCGGCGGGCAGCCGCAGCCCGGTCGCGGCCGAGAGCCGGTTGCGCAGCTCGACTGCGGTCAGCGAGTCGAACCCCAGGTCCCGGAACGCCATCGAGACGTCCACAGTGGACACTTCGGCGTGGCCGAGCACCACGGCGACCTGCGTGCGGACGATCTCGGTCAGCAGACGCTCGCGCCCGGCTTCGTCGAGCCCGGCCAGCCTCGACCGCAGGCCGGGATCGACCGCGGCCGCGCGGGCCGGGACCAGCTTGCGCAGCACCGGCGGCACCGGCTGGTCGCGCAGCGCGGCGACGTTCAGCTTCACCGGCACGAGCACGGCGTCGGCCAGCGTGCGGGCGGTGTCGAACAGCGCGAGGCCCTGCTCGTCGGCCAGCGGCGGGAAGCCGGCGCGGGTCATCCGCCGCCGGTCGAGGTCGGTCATCGCGCCGGTCATGCCGCCGCTGCGCGCCCACAGGCCCCAGGCCAGCGACTGCGCGCCCGGCCGTCGCCGCGCGAGGGCGTCGAGGACCGCGTTCGCGGCGGCGTAGGCGGCCTGCCCGGCGCTGCCGAGCGTGCCGGTCGCGGAGGAGAACAGCACGAACGTCGGGGCGTCGGTGAGTTCGTCCAGGACCAGCGCGGCATCCACCTTGGGCCGCAGCACCTTCTCGAAGTCCTCGGTGGTCAGCGACTCGACGACGCCGTCGGCGAGCGCACCCGCGGCGTGCACGACGGCGGTGACCTGCTCGTCTTCGAGGACCGCGGCGAGCTGCGCGCGGTCGGCGACGTCGCACCCGACGACGCGGACGTCCGCGTCGAGGTCGGCGAGGCCGGGGTGGGGCGCACCGGTGCGGCTGGTCAGCAGCAGGTGGCGGGCGCCGTACTCGGTGACGAGGTGCCGGGCCAGCAGCGAGCCGAGCGCGCCGGTGCCGCCGGTGATCAGGACCGTGCCGCTGACGTCGAACGCGGGCGCGGCCTCGGCGTCCGGCTGCTCGGCGCGGGCCAGCCGCGGTACGAGCACGACGCCGTCGCGCAGGACCGCTTCGGGCTCCTCCCCCGCGGCGAGCACGGCGAGGAGCGGGGTGAGGTCGTCGGTGTCGGTGTCCGCGAGCAGGAACCGGCCGGGGTGCTCGGCGCGGACCGAACGGACCAGGCCCCAGACGGCGGCGGCCGCGGGGTCTTCGCCGGTGGTCGCGCCCCGGGTGACGAACACCAGGCGGCCGTCGCCGTCCAGGTGGTCCTGGATCACCTGGAGCGCCTCGGCCAGGACGCGCCGGACGCTCCCGCCGACGTCGGCCGGATCGCCGGCGACGGGCACCAGCGTCAAGTCGGTGTCCACATCGGACGGCACCGTGACCGGTGTCCACTCCGGACGGAACAGCGAGTCGGTGACGAGCTGCTGCGCGGCGAGCGGCCGCAGGACCAGCGACGACACGGTGGCCACGGCGACCCCGGCGCCGTCGGCGATGTCGAGCGCGACGGCGTCGTCGCCGGCCGGCCGGATGCGGACGCGCAGGGTGGCCGGGCCGCCCGCGTGCAGGACCGCGCCGGACCACGCGAACGGCATCACGGCCCGCTCGCCGCCGCCGAGGGCCGCGGCTTGCAGGGCCGCGTCGAGCAGCGCCGGGTGCAGGCCGAACCGGGCCGCCTCGGGGGCGAGGTCCGCCGGGAGCGCGACTTCGGCGTAGAGCTCCTCGCCGAGCTGCCAGGCCGCGCGCAGCCCGCGGAACGCCGGGCCGTAGGCGAAGCCCTGGGCGGCGAACCGGTCGTGGAGGCCGTCGACGTCGAGGGCGTCGGCGCCGGTCGGAGGCCAGGTCAGCAGGTCCGTGCCCGCCGGCTCGGGGCCGCCGAGCACGCCGCTCGCGTGCCGGGTCCAGCCGTCGTCGCCGTCCCGGCTGAACACGCCGACCGGGCGGCGTCCGGTGCCGTCGGGCGCGCCGACCGAGACCTGGACCTCGAGGGCGCCCTGCTCGGGCAGCACCAGCGGGGTCTCCAGGACGAGGTCCTCGACGACCCGGGTGCCGGTCTCCTGCGCGGCGCGCGCGGCGAGTTCGAGCATCGCCGTGCCGGGCAGCACGACCGAACCGCGGACGACGTGGTCGGCCAGCCACGGGTGCGACTTCGGCGAAAGCCGGCCGGTGAACAGGTAGCCGTCGCCGTCGGCGAGCGCGACGACCGCGCCGAGCAGCGGGTGCCCGGCCGAACCGAGCCCAGCGAGGTCACCGGTGACGGCCGGGGCGTCGAGCCAGAACGGCGTCCGCTGGAACGGGTAGGTCGGCAGTTCGACGCCGGTCGCGTCGACGCCGTCGAACTCGCGGGCCCAGTCGACGGCGACGCCGTGGCCGAAGGCGGTGCCGAGCGAGGTGAGCAGCCGGGCGCGGCCGCCGTCGCCGCGGCGGAGGGTGCCGACCGCGGCGTCGTCGAGGCCGGGGACGAGCACCGGGTGCGGGCTGCACTCGACGAACACGGGCTTGCCGCCGAAGCCGCGCACGGCCCGGTCGAAGTGGACGGTCTGGCGCAGGTTGCGGTACCAGTACGCGGCGTCGAGCGCGGCGGTGTCGAGCAGGTCGCCGGTGACGGTGGAGTGGAACGGGACGTCACCGGCGACCGGGCGGATCGGGGCCAGCGCTTCGAGGAGCTCGGCTTCGATGCTCTCGACGTGGGCGGAGTGGGACGCGTAGTCGACGGCGATCCGCTTGGCCGGGACGTCCTGGGCCAGCAGTTCGTCGAGAGCGGCGGCGTCGCCGGAGACGACGACCGAGGACGGCCCGTTGACGGCAGCGATCGACAGCCGCTCACCCCACGGCGCGATCAGCTCTTCCGCGCGTGCCACGGGAACGGTGAGCGAAACCATGCCACCGCGGCCGGACAGCCGCAGGATCGCCTTGCTCCGCAGCGCGACCACGCGCGCGCCGTCCTCAAGCGACAGTCCACCCGCGACGACGGCGGCGGCGATCTCACCTTGGGAGTGCCCGATCACGGCGGCGGGCTCGACACCGTGGGAGCGCCAGACTTCGGCGAGCGACACCATGACGGCCCAGAGCGCCGGCTGCACGACGTCGACGCGCTGGAGGTCGCCGTCGAGGACGTCGAGCAGGTCCCAGTCCACGAAGGGCTTCAGCGCGGCCGCGCATTCGGCCAGCCGCGCGGCGAACACCGGTTCGGTCGCCAGGAGTTCCTGTCCCATCCCGGCCCACTGCGAACCCTGTCCGGGGAAGACGAACACGGCCCGGCGTGTCCCTCGCGCGGCTTCGGCGCCGACACCCTGCTCGGCCAGCGCGGTCAGCCCGGCCCGTAGATCCCCGGCGACGACGGCCCGGTGCTCGTACACCTGCCGCGTCCGCACGAGCGCGGCCCCGACGGCGGCTGGGTCACCGTCCACAAGTGACAGCAGGTTCCGGGCCTGGTCACGCAACGCCGGCTCACTGCGAGCCGAAAGGACCCACGGCACCACCGGATCCGCCACGGCGGGGGCGGGCTCGGGTCGCGGCCGGGCTTCGAGGATGACGTGGGCGTTCGTGCCGCTCACGCCGAACGACGAGACGCCCGCCCGCCGGACGTCGGTCTCCGGCCATTCCACCGGCTCGGTGAGCAGCTCGACCGCACCGGACGCCCAGTCGACGTGCGGCGAAGGCGCGTCGACGTGCAACGTGCGAGGCAGCACGCCGTGGCGCATCGCCTGGATCATCTTGATCATCCCGCCGACCCCGGCGGCGGCCTGCGTGTGCCCGATGTTGGACTTCAGCGACCCCAGCCACAGCGGCCGCTCCCGGTCCTGCCCGTACGTCGCCAGCAGCGCCTCGGCTTCGATCGGGTCACCCAGGGAAGTTCCGGTGCCGTGCGCTTCGACGGCGTCCACTTCGGACGCGGTCAGCCCCGCGTTGGCCAGCGCCGCGCGGATCACGCGCTGCTGGGCGAGACCGTTGGGCGCGGTCATGCCGTTGGACGCGCCGTCGGAGTTCACCGCGGTGCCGCGCACCACCGCGAGGATCGGGTGGCCGAGGCGCTCGGCGTCGGAAAGCCGTTCCAGGAGCAGGACTCCGGCGCCCTCGGCCCAGCTGGTGCCGTCGGCGGCGGCCGCGAACGCCTTGCAGCGGCCGTCCGGGGCCAGCGCCCGCTGCCGGCTGAACTCGATCAGCGCGGACGGCGTCGCCATCACGGCAACGCCCCCGGCGAGCGCGAGGCTGCAGTCGCCCTGGCGCAGGGCCTGCGCGGCCAGGTGGACGGCGACCAGCGACGACGAGCACGCCGTGTCGACGGTGACCGCCGGCCCTTCGAGCCCGAAGGTGTAGGCGAGCCGCCCGGACGCGACGCTGCCCGCGCTGCCGTTGCCGAGCAGGCCCTCGAAGCCCTCCGGGACCTGGTACATCCGGCCCGCGTAGTCGTTGTACATCACCCCGGCGAACACGCCGGTGCGGCTGCCGCGCACCGCGTCCGTGGTCAGCCCGGCCCGCTCGAACGCCTCGTGCGACACCTCCAGCAGGAGCCGCTGCTGCGGGTCGATGGCGAGGGCGTCACGCGGGCTGATGCCGAAGAACGCCGGGTCGAAGTGGTCGGCGTCGTGCAGGAAGCCGCCTTCGCGGGTGTAGACCTTGCCCGGCTCGTCCGGGTCCGGGTCGTAGAGCCCTTCGAGGTCCCAGCCGCGGCGGGCCGGGAAGCCGGTGACGGCGTCGCCGCCGCGGGCGACGAGGTCCCACAGTGCTTCGGGGGACCCGGCGCCGCCGGGGTAGCGGCAGCTCATCCCGATGACGGCGATCGGTTCGCCCGCCGCCGCTTCGAGCCGTCGGTTGACTTCCCGCAGCCGGTCGCTCTCCTTGAGCGACGCGCGCAGGGCTTCGACGATCTTGTCCGGTGCTGTGGCCATGGTGGTCGGTCTCCGCGGTTTCGTTCTGGTCAGGGAAGATCGAGGGCCAGGGAGACGAGGTCGTCCACGTCCATGGCGTCGATCGAGGCTTCGGCGGGTTCGGCGGTTCGGGTGAGACCGGCGGCCGGGTCGGCGAGCCGCAGCACCGCGTCGAGCAGTCCGGCTTCCCGCAGCCGGTCCACCGGGATCGCCGCGAGCACGGCGGCCAGGTCGGGCTCGGCCGGTTCGACGTGCAGCTCGGCTTCCAGGTGCGTCGCGAGCGCGGTCGCGTCCGGGTAGCTGAACACCAGCGTCGGGGGAAGCCGCAGGCCGGTTTCGGCGCCGATCCGGTTGCGCAGCTCGACCGCGGTGAGCGAGTCGAAGCCGAGGTCGCGGAACGCCTGCCGGGGCGGGACGGCGTCCGGGTCGGCGTGCCCGAGCACGGCCGCCACGTGGGCGCGGACGAACCCGACGAGCACGTCGAGCCGCCCGGCTTCGGGCACCGCGGCCAGGCGTTCCCGCAGCTGCGCGGGTGCGGCCGTGCGGGCCGGGGCCCGCACGAGACCCTTGAGCAGCGCGGGCACTTCGCCGCGCACCGTGAGGTCGAGCCGCATCGGGACGAGCGTCGCGCCGCCGTCCGCGCGAGCCGCGTCGAACAGCGCCAGTCCGTCCTTAGTGGACAGTGCGGTGACGCCGCCCCGGCGTTCGCCGTCGCCCATGCCGTCCGCCCACAGGCCCCACGCGAGGGACTGCGCGGGCAGGCCCGCCGCGCGGCGGTGGGCGGCGAGCGCGTCGAGGAACGCGTTCGCGGCCGCGTAGTTGGCCTGCCCCGGCGTGCCGAGGGTGCCCGCGGCCGAGGAGAACAGGACGAACTCCGTGACGTCGCCGGCCAGCTCGTGCAGGTGCCAGGCGGCGTCGGCCTTGGCCTGCAGCACGGTCTCGACCTGCTTCGGCGTGAGGGTCTCGACGACACCGTCCGCGAGCACCCCGGCGGCGTGCACCACCGCCGTGACGGGGTGTTCCGCGAGCAGCGCGGCCACCGCGTCCCGGTCGGCGAGGTCGCACGCGGCGAGCGTGACGTCCGCGCCGAGTTCGCGCAGCTCGGCGGCCAGTTCGGGGGCCCCCGGCGCGGCCTCGCCGCGTCGGCTGACCAGCACGAGGTGTTCGGCCCCGCGGGTGGCCAGGTGGCGCGAGACGGCCGCGCCGAGCGCTCCCGTCCCGCCGGTGACCAGAACGGTTCCGCCGGTCGCCGGGACTTCGCCGTCGCCGGCGCGGACGCGGGCCAGCCGGGGCACCAGGAGACCGCCGTCGCGGACCGCCGCCTGCGGTTCCCCGGTCGGCACCGGCACGGCGCCCGGGTCGTCCAGGTCGAGCAGCGCGAACCGGTCCGGGTGCTCGGCCTGCGCGGAGCGCAGCAAGCCCCACACCGCGGCCGCGGCGAGGTCCGGCACGTCTTCGCCAGGCCGGGTGGCGACGGCCCCGCGGGTCACGATGACCAGCCGCGCCCCGTCCCCGGCCACCCACTCCCGCACGGTGTCCAGCACGCTCGTGACGGTCTCCCGCACCACGTCCGGCACCGCGCCTTCGAGCCGTGGCACCGGCAGGAACACCACCTCCGGTCGTGAGCGGGAACCAGGGTTGGAACCCTGTTTCCCACTCACGACCTCGGCACCGGACCGCTCCAGGGCACTGACCAGGTCGGGATCGTCTCCGCGCACCTCGCACGTCGTGAACGGCGGCTCGGTGACCGCCGCCGGGACCCAGTCGACGCGGAACAGCGCGTCGCGCACGCCGAGGCCCTCGGCCGAGAACGGCCGCAGGGCCAGCACGTCGACGCCCCCCACCGGAGCACCCGTCCCGTCGGCCAAGGCGAGTGCGAACCCCTCCGGCACCGGGGTGAGCCGGACCCGCAGGCTCGTCGCCCCGGTCGCCGTGAGGTGCACGCCGGTCCAGGCGAACGGCAGCTTCGCGGTGCCGTCGCCTCGCAGCGCCGCCGTGTGGAGGGCCGCGTCGAACAGCGCCGGGTGCAGCAGGAATCCCGCCGGGACGTCGGGCAGGCCGACCTCCGCGAACAGCTCCTCGCCCCGCGTCCACGCGGCCCGCAGGCCCTGGAACGCCGGCCCGTAGCCGAACCCGGCCTCGGCGAACCGCGGGTAGACGTCGTCGACCGCGACCGGTTCGGCACCGGCGGGCGGCCACTCGGTCAAGGCCACCGCGGGCCTGGCGCCCTCGCTGACCGTGCCCTCGGCGTGCCGGGTCCACGGCTCGGCCGCGTCCCGGCGGGCGTGGACCCGCACCGGCCGCGCGCCGGCTTCGGGAGCACCGACCGTGACCTGCACCTGAACGCCCTGCTCCGGCACCACGAGCGGCGCTTCCAGGGTCAGCTCCGTGACGACGTCACAGCCGGCTTCTGCCGCGGTCCGCAGCACGAGCTCCAGCAGCGCGGTGCCCGGCAGCAGCGTGGTGCCGCCGACGGTGTGGTCGGCCAGCCACGGGTGCGTCCGCGGCGAGAGCCGGGCCGTGCCGAGGACACCGTCTTCGTCCGCCAGCGGCACGACCGCCGCGAGCAGCGGGTGGCCGGTCGCGGCCAGGCCCGCCGAGGTGACGTCGCCGGTCGGCGCGGCGGCCAGCCAGAACCGCTCGCGCTGGAAGGCGTAGGAGGGCAGGTCGACGTGCCCGCCGCCGGGGCCGAAGCCGGCGGCCCAGTCGACCGCGCCACCCCGGACGTACCGCCGGGCCAGCGCGGTGAGCAGCGTTTCCACCTCCGGCCGGCCGGCACGCAGCGTCGGGACGGCCTCGCCGTCGCCGACCATCGCGCTCAGCACGCCATCGGGGCCGAGTTCCAGGAAGTCCGTGGCACCGGTGGCGCGCAGGCCGTCGTGGAACCGGACCGGCTCGCGGACCTGACGGACCCAGTGCGCCGCCGTGGCCGGGTCGCCGTCCTCCACTGTGGACACGATCGGGATGACGGCGTCGGCGAAGGTCAGGCCCTCGACGACCTCTCGGAACTCTTCGAGCATCGGCTCCATGAGTCCACTGTGGAAGGCGTGACTGGTGTTGAGCCGCTTGGTCTTGGCGAACGTCGCCGCGTACTCGGTGACCGCGTCTTCCTCACCGGAGAGCACCACCGAGTCCGGTCCGTTGACCGCGGCCAGGGAGACGCCGTCCGGCAACCGGATGTCCACTTCGGACGCTTGGACGGCGATCATCACGCCGCCCTCGGGGAGTTCCTGCATCAATCGACCGCGCGCGGCCACGAGCGTGCCCGCGTCTTCGAGGCTCAGCACCCCGGCGACGTGCGCGGCCGCGATCTCCCCGACCGAGTGGCCCAGGACGACGTCGGGCCGGACGCCCCACGCTTCCAGGAGCCGGAACAGCGCGACCTCCAGCGCGAAGATCGCCTGTTGCGCGAACTCGGTGCGATCGAGTTCGGGGGTGTCGAGAACGGTCTTCAGCCGCGGGTCGAGGTGCGCGCAAACCGCGTCGAACGCTTCCGCGAAGACCGGGAACGCCTCGTACAGCTCACGTCCCATGCCCGGCCGCTGCGAGCCCTGGCCGGTGAAGAGGAACGCGGTCCGGCCGTCCGGCACGACGGCGCCGGTGACGACGCCGGGTTCGCCACGGCCGAGCGCGGCCAGCCCGGCCTCGACGTCGCCGACGACGACGGCGCGGTGGGCGTGCTGCGCCCGCGTGGTGACCAGCGCGTGCGCCACGGCCGGGAGCGGGTGGCCGGCCAGGTGCGCGCGCAGCCGGCTCGCCTGCGCGCGCAGGGCGGCCGGTGACTTGGCGGTGAGCACGACGGGCGGGCACGGGTGCGCCGGGACGGCCGTTTCGGCAGGTGCCGGACCGGCTTCGAGGATGACGTGGGCGTTGGTGCCACTGATCCCGAACGACGACACCGCGGCCCGCCGGACCCCTTCCGGCAGGCTGACCGGTTCGGTGAGGAGCCGGACGGCACCGGTGGTCCAGTCGACGTGCGGGGTCGGCTCGTCGACGTGCAGGGTCTTGGGGAGTACGCCGTGGCGCAGCGCCTGCACCATCTTGATCACGCCCGCGACCCCCGCGGCCGCTTGGGTGTGGCCGAGGTTGGACTTGATCGACCCGAGCCACAGCGGGGTTTCCCGGCCCTGCCCGTAGGTGGCGAGCACCGCTTGAGCCTCGATGGGGTCGCCGAGGCGGGTGCCGGTGCCGTGCGCTTCGACGACGTCCACATCGGACGGTTCGAGCCCCGCGGTCGCCAGCGCCGCCCGGATCACCCGCTGCTGCGAGGGTCCGTTCGGCGCGGTCAAACCATTGGACGCGCCATCGGAGTTGACCGCGGACCCGCGCACGACGGCGAGTACGTGGTGGCCGTTGCGCCGGGCGTCGGACAGCCGTTCCAGCACGAGGACCCCGACGCCTTCCGACCAGCCGGTGCCGTCGGCGGCGGCCGCGAAGGGCTTGCAGCGACCGTCCGGTGCCAGGCCGCGCTGACGGCTGAACTCGACGAACGTCGCCGGCGTCGCCATCACCGTGACCCCGCCGGCGAGCGCGAGCGAGCACTCCCCCTGCCGCAGCGCCTGGGCGGCGAGGTGCAGGGTGACCAGGGACGACGAGCACGCCGTGTCGACGGTGACGGCCGGGCCTTCGAGCCCGAACGAGTACGCGACGCGTCCGGAAAGGACACTGCCGGAGTTGCCGATGCCGACGAACCCTTCGACGCCCTCGGGCACGGTGGTCAGGCGGGCGCCGTAGTCGTGGTACATCTGACCGGCGAAGACACCGGTCCGGCTGCCGCGCAGCGAACCCGGGTCGATTCCGGCGCTCTCGAAGGCTTCCCACGACGTCTCGAGCAGCAGCCGTTGCTGCGGGTCCATGGCGAGGGCTTCGCGGGGGCTGATCCCGAAGAACGCCGCGTCGAATTCCGCCGCGTCGTAGAGGAATCCGCCCTCGCGGGTGTAGGTCGTGCCGGTGCGCTCGGGGTCGGGGTCGTACTCGAGTTCCCAGCCGCGGTCGGCCGGGAACTCGCCGATCCCGTCACGGCCTTCCGCGACCAGGCGCCAGAGGTCGTCGGGGCTGGTGACGCCGCCCGGGTAGCGGCAGCTCATGCCGACGATGGCGATGGGCTCGTCGACGGCCGCGATCACCGGCGCTTCCGAGTCCGCGCGTTCCCCGGTCAGCTCGGCTTCGAGGTGCTCGGCGAGCGCGGCGGGGGTGGCGTAGTCGAACACGACGGTCGCGGCGAGCCGCAGCCCGGTGACGGCGTCGAGCCGATTGCGCAGCTCGACGGCGGTCAGCGAGTCGAACCCCAGCTCGGAGAACGCCTGCCCAGCATCGACCGCGGCGGCCGACGCATGCCCGAGCACGGCGGCTGCCTCCGCCCGGACGACCTCGAGGAGGTTCTCGGTGCGAGGTGCCGAGGCGGCCCGCCGGATCGGCACCCGGACGAGCCCGCGCAGGATCGGCGGGAGGTGCTCGCCCCGGGCCCGCAGGCCGGCGTGGTCGAGCAGCACCGGCCAGAGCACGGGTTCGGCGTGCGAGAGGGCGGCGTCGAACATCGCCAGCCCGGTTTCGGTATCGATCGAGCGCATACCACTGCGCTCGATCCGGCGGCGCTCAGCTGCGGCGACTTGGGCCGCGGTATCGCCACTGCGCTCGATCCGGCGGCCCTCGGCCTCGGTATCGACCGGACGCACACCACTGCGCTCGACCCGACGCCGCTCGGCCGCAGCAACCCGGGCAGCGGTACCACCACCACCCTCGATCCGGCCGCCCCCGGCCGCCACGACCCGAGCAGCGGTACCACCACCACCCTCGGCCCGGCCGCCCTCGGCCGCCACGACCCGGGCCGCGGTATCGCCACCACCCTCGGCCGCGGTATCAACCGCACGCAGACCACCACCGTCAAAACGGCGGGCCTCGGCCTCGGCATCAACCGCACCCACGCCGCCGCCCTCGATGCGGCGCCGCTCGGTCGCTGCGAGCTCGGCGGCCATGCCGCCGTCCAGCCATGGGCCCCAGGCCAGCGATCGGCCCGGGAGACCGTGGGCCGCGCGGTGGGTGGCGAGTGCGTCGAGGTAGGCGTTCGCTGCCGCGTACCCCGCTTGCCCCGCGCTGCCGAAGCCGCCCGCGACCGAGGAGAAGAGCACCAGGTTCGCGTCCGGGGCCAGCTCGTGCAGGTGCCGGGCCGCATCGGCCTTCGGGGCGAGCACCGCGGCGAGGCGGGCCGGGTCCTGGGTGGCGAGGAGGCCGTCGTCGAGGACGCCGGCCGCGTGCACCACCGCGGTCGGGGGCAGCGTCTTGACCAGGTCCGCCACGGCCGCCCGGTCGGCGACGTCGCACGCGACCACGGTGACCTTCGCACCGGCGGCTTCCAGCTCGGCGACGAGGTCCTCGGCCCCGGGCGCGTCGAGGCCGCGGCGGGAGGTGAGCACCAGGCGCCCGGTCCCCTGCTCCGCGAGCCGGCGCGCGATGGCCGCGCCGAGGGCACCCGTGCCGCCGGTGATCAGGACCGTTCCCCGCGGGCCGGCGATCCGCACGGGGTCGCCGGCCGCTTCGGCGCGGGCCAGTCGCGGCACGAGGACGCGGCCGTTCCGGACCGCGGCTTCCGGCTCGCCGGGCAACGCGGGCAGCTCGTCGTCCGGGCCGAGGTCGGCCAGCACGAACCGGCCCGGGTGCTCCAGCTGCGCGGTCCGCAGCAGGCCGCGAGCCGCGGCGGCAGCCAGGTCGGTGATGTCCTCCCCCGGCCGCGTCGCCACGGCACCCCGGGTCACGACGACCAGGCGGGCCGTGGCGGAGCGCTCGTCGGCGAGCCAGTTCCGCACCAGCTCGAGAGCGTTCGCCACCGCCTCGGCCAGGTCACACGACTCCCACTCGACGGCGACCACCGGCACCGGCTCGGTGACGTCGGCCGGGACCCAGTCCAGGCGGTACAGGGGATGCGTGACCTGCGCAGCCGCCACCGGGCGCAAGGCCAGCGAGCGCACGCTCGCCACCGCGCGGCCGGTCTCATCGGCGAGGGTCAGTGTCACCGCGTCCGGGCCCGCGGGCTGGATGCGGACGCGTAGGGCAGCCGCACCGGCCGCCGTCAGGGACACGCCCGTCCACGAGAACGGCAGGTGCGGGCCGTCGACGAAGCCGCCGAGGCCGAGTCCGTGCAGAGCCGCGTCGAGCAGGGCCGGGTGGAGGCCGTAGTCCTCCGGCGCGTACTCCGACGGCAGCGCGACCTCGGCGTACACCGTCTCGCCGTCCCGCCAAGCCGCCCGCAGGCCCTGGAACGCAGGTCCGTAACCGAAACCCTGTTCCGCGGCGCGGTCGTAGAGGTCGTCCAGCGGCACCGCGACCGCGGGCGGCCATTCGGTGAGGTCTTCCCCTTCGACGGCTTCCGCGCTCACCTTGCCGGTGGCGTGCAGCGTCCAAACGTCCTCATCGGACTGTCGTGAGTGGATGGTCACCGTGCGATCGGATCCCACCGCCACGCGAAGAGCGACCTCGCCGCGCAGGACGAGCGGCGCGCCCAATGTCAGTTCGTCGACGACCGGCCAGCCCAGTTCCGCGCCCGCGCGCAACGCCAGTTCCGCGAACGCCGAACCCGGCAGCAACGGCGTGCCGAGCACCTCGTGCTCGGCCAGCCACGGCACCGTCCGGGCCGAAAGCGAACCCGTGAACACCGTCCCCGCGTCGGGCAGCTCGACGGCCGCGCCCAGCAGCGGGTGCCCGGGCGCGGACTGGCCGAGCGCCGTCACGTCCCCCGCGGCCGGACCGGCGTCGAGCCAGTACCGGCTGCGCTCGAAGGCGTAACCGGGCAAATCGACGGGAGTCGATTCGGCGAACACGGCCGACCACCGCGGCGTAACCCCGCTGACGTACAGCCGGGCCAACGCGGACATCGCCGACGCGACTTCGGCGCGACCGGCCCGCAGCACCGGAACGGCACCGTCGACCATCGCGCTCAGCACCGCGTCCGGCCCGATCTCGACGAACGTCCGCGCGTCCGTGGCCGCGACCGCATCAGCGAACCGGACACACTCCCGGACCTGACGCACCCAGTAGCCCGAGCCGTCGCCTTCCACAGTGGACACCCAGGGGATGACCGGTTCGGCCATGGCGAGCCCGTCGATGGCCGCCGCGAACTCGGCCAGCATCGGCTCCATCAGTGCCGAATGGAAAGCGTGACTCGTGTTGAGCCGCTTGGTCTTCGCGAACGTCGACGCGTACTCGGTCACGGCAGCTTCCTCGCCCGACAGCACCACCGAGTCCGGCCCGTTCACCGCAGCCAGGGAAACACCCCCCGGCAACTTGATGTCCGCTTCGGACGCCTGCACCGCGATCATCACGCCACCCTCGGGCAGCGCCTGCATCAACCGCCCCCGCGCCGCGACCAGCGTGGCCGCGTCTTCGAGACTCAGCACCCCGGCGACGTGTGCCGCCGCGATCTCGCCCACCGAATGCCCCACGACGACGTCGGGCCGGACACCCCACGATTCCACCAAGCGAAAGAGAGCCACTTCGAGAGCGAAGATGCCTTGCTGCGCGAGATCGGTATCCGCTGCCCCGGAGAGTTCCTTGACCCGCGGGTCGAGATAGGCGCAGGCAGCGTCGAAAGCAGCCGCGTAGACCGGGAAGGTCTCGTACAACTCCCGGCCCATCCCGGCCCGCTGCGAACCCTGCCCGGTGAACAGGAACGCGACCTTGCCGCTCTCGGCCTGTCCAACGTGGGCACCCGACCCCGCCGCCACGGCCTCGAGCCCGCGCAGCAGTTCGGCCCGGTCCGCACCGACGACCGCAGCCCGGTGGTCCAGCGCCGCGCGTCCGGTGGCCAACGTGCGAGCCACCGCCTCGACCGGCTGCTCCGGCGCCGCAATCAGCCGTCGTGCCTGCTCACGAAGAGCAGCCGGCGACTTGGCCGAGAGCACCCACGGCACGACCGGCAGCCCGGCCGACGCGACCACGGCATCAGGAGCCTCTTCCAGCACCACGTGCGCGTTGGTCCCACTGATCCCGAAGGACGACACGCCGGCCCGCCGAGGCCGGCCGGAAGCCGGCCACTCGACGGACTCCGTGAGCAGCCGAACCGCACCGTCGGTCCACTCGACGTGCGGGGTCGGCTCGTCGACGTGCAGTGTCTTCGGCAAGACCCCGTGCCGCAGGGCCTGCACCATCTTGATCACACCCGCGACCCCCGCCGCGGCCTGCGTGTGGCCGATGTTCGACTTGATCGACCCGAGCCACAGCGGCTCCGCGCGATCCTGCCCGTAGGTGGCGAGCACAGCCTGGGCCTCGATGGGATCCCCGAGTCGAGTACCGGTGCCGTGCGCCTCGACGACGTCCACATCGGACGGTGTCAAACCCGCAGTCGCCAACGCAGCGCGGATCACCCGCTGCTGCGACGGCCCGTTCGGCGCCGTCAAGCCGTTCGACGCACCGTCGGAGTTGACCGCCGAACCGCGGACCACCGCGAGCACGCGGTGCCCGTTGCGCCGGGCGTCGGACAGGCGTTCCAGAACGAGGACGCCGGAGCCTTCACCCCACCCGGTGCCGTCGGCCGCGGCGGCGAACGACTTGCACCGCCCGTCGGTCGAGAGTCCGCGCTGGCGCGAGAACTCGACGAACGTCGCCGGGGTCGCCATCACCGTGACACCCCCGGCCAGCGCGAGCGAACACTCGCCCGACCGCAGCGCCTGCGAAGCCAGGTGCAACGCGACCAGCGACGACGAACACGCCGTGTCCACCGTGACCGCCGGGCCTTCCAGTCCGAACGAGTACGCAATCCGTCCGGAAAGGACACTGCCGGAGTTCCCGATCCCGAGGAAACCTTCGACGTCCGCCGGTGCGGTCGTCAGCCGGGCGCCGTAGTCGTGGTACATCAAGCCGGCGAAGACGCCGGTCCGGCTGCCCCGCAGCGAATCCGGCGCGATGCCCGCGTGTTCGAACGCCTGCCACGACGTCTCCAGCAGCAACCGCTGCTGCGGGTCCATCGCCAGCGCCTCGCGCGGCGAGATCCCGAAGAACGCCGCGTCGAACTCGGCGGCGTCGTAGAGGAACCCGCCTTCACGGGTGTAGGTCGTGCCCGAACGCTCCGGGTCGGTGCTGTGTTCTACGTTCCAGCCGCGGTCTTCCGGGAAGAACCCGATGCCGTCGCGGCCTTCCGCGACCAGCCGCCACAGGTCGTCCGGCGAGGCGACGCCGCCGGGGTACCGGCAGCTCATGCCCACGATCGCGATCGGCTCGTCGGCCGGGACGACCGTCGCCGCAACTTCCGAAACCGAGGTGCCCAGCAGCTCCGCGCCGAGGTACGCGGCCAGCGCGTCCGCGCCGGGGTGGTCGAAGACGAGCGTCGACGACAGCCGGAGCCCGGTCGCCTCGGCGAGCCGGTTGCGCAGCTCGACCGCGGTCAGCGAGTCGAAGCCGAGGTCGCTGAACGCACGCGTGGCGTCGACGCGGGCACCCGGCTCGTGCCCGAGCACGGCCGCCGCTTCCGTCCGCACCAGGTCCAGCAGCAACGTCTCGCGCTCGGCCGCGGGTGCGGCGGCCAGCCGGTCGCCGAACGACGAAACCGGGCGGACGCGCCGGGCCGGGGTGCGCACGAGACCGCGCAACAACGCCGGCACCGGACCGCCGCGCAAGGCCGCGAGGTCCAGTCGCACGGGCAGGGTGACCGCCTGATCCGCGGACAACGCTGCGTCGAACAGCGCGAGACCGTCCTCGATGGACAGTCCGGCGCGGCCGTCGGCCATGCCGGTTTCCCAAGCACCCCAGGCCATCGAGCTGCACCGGAGACCGGCGGCGCGGCGGTGGTCCGCCAGCGCGTCCAGGTAGGCGTTGGCGGCAGCGTAGTTCGCCTGGCCGGCCGCGCCGAAGACGCCCGCGACCGACGAGAACAGGACGAGGTGCGCGTCGGGAACGAGTTCGTGCAGCAGCCAGGCCGCGTCCACCTTCGGCCGCAGCACGGCCTCGAGCCGCTCCGGTGTCAGCGAAGTGAGGACGCCGTCGTCGAGCACTCCGGCGGCGTGCACCACCGCCGAGAGCCCGGGCAGCGAGCCGGCCAGCGCCGAAACGGCGTCCCGGTCGGTGAAGTCACAGGCCACGACCTCGGCACCCAGCTCGGTGAGGGCCGCCGCCCCGGGGGCGGCCGGACCGCGGCGACCCGCGACGACGACGCGTCCGACGCCCCGGTCGAGGAGGTGCCGGGCGAGCGCGGTGCCGAGCGCGCCGGTGCCGCCGGTGACGAGAACCGTTTCCCACGAAGGGAAATCGGCCGCCGGCACGGCGGCGCGGGTCAGGCGGGGCACGAACACCCGGCCCTCGCGGACCGCGAACTGCGGCTCGCCGGCCGGGAACCGGGTCAGCCCCTCGACGTCGTCGGTGTCCACCAGCACGAACCGCTCGGGGTGCTCGGCCTGCGCGGCCCGGACCAGACCGCCCACGGCCGCACCCACGAGGTCGCCCCCGCCCCGCGTCACGACGACCAGGCGCTCGTCCGGCGCGGGATCCGCGGCGAGCCAGTCCTGCAGCTCGGCGAGCACCCGCGCGGTCTCAGCGTGCACCGCGGCGGGATCCGTACCGGCGTCGACGGTCAGGAACGCCGGCCGGATGTCTTCGGCCGTGCCGCCCGGCGGCAACTGCGGCCAGTCGAGGGCGAACAGCGACTGCCGCGGCACCGCCACGGGCCGCACGGTCAGCGCCTCGACCGCGACGACCGGCTCCCCGGCTTCGTCGCTGGCCACCAGCGTGATCGTCTCGGGACCGGTGGCCGACAGCCGGACACGCAGGGTCGAGCGGCCGCGCGCGGGCACCGTCACACCGGTCCAGCTGAACGGCACCCGGCCCGCACCGGTGTCCGGGAGGACGCCGAGCGCCATCGCGTGCAGCGCACTGTCGAGCAACGCCGGGTGCAGCGCGAACTTCCCCGCGTTGTCCAGGGGCAGGTGCACTTCGGCGAAGACGTCGGTTCCCCGCCGCCAGGCCGCGCGCAGGCCCTGGAACGCCGGGCCGTAGCCGAAGCCGCGGTCGCCGAACCGGGTGTAGAGGTCGTCGACGTCGACGGGTTCGGCACCCGCGGGCGGCCACTCGACCGCGCTGGTCGCGAGCCGGTTTCCGCTGGTCAGCGTGCCGGTGGCGTGCCGGGTCCAGGGCTCGTCGAACGCCGAACCGGCCGGGCGCGAGTAGATCCGCAGGGTGCGCGTGGCGCCGGGGGCGCCGACGGCGATCTGGACCTCGACGCCGCTGTCCGGGAGGGTGAGCGGCGCTTCGAGGGTGAGTTCGCCGATGCCGTCGCAGCCGGCCTGCTCGGCGGCGCGCAGGGCGAGCTCCACGAACGCCGTGCCCGGCACCAGCGTCGAGCCGAGCACCACGTGGTCGGCGAGCCAGGGGTGCGACCGCGGCGAAAGCAGGCCGGTGCACAGGAAGCCGTCGCCGTCGGCCAGCGCCAGCGCGGCCCCGAGCAGCGGGTGGTCGGGGTGGGTGAGCCCGGCGGCGGTGACGTCGCCGGGCGCGACGGGCGAGGCCAGCCAGAACCGCTCGTGCTCGAACGGGTAGTGCGGCAGCGGAAGGCGTCGTGCGCCACCGAAGAACGACGGCCAGTCGACGGCCGTGCCGTGGACGTGCAGGGTGCTCAGGCCGCGGATCAGCGTCGCGGCCTCGGGCCGGTCGGCGCGCAGCAGCGGGACGGCGCCGTCGGTGAGCGGGGCGAGGACCGCGGCCGGGCCCAGCTCGGCGAAGACGGTGACGCCCTGGGCGCGCAGCCGCTCGACGCCGTCGTGGAACCGGACCGGCTGCCGCACCTGGCGGACCCAGTAGTCCGCGTCCCAGGCCGCGTCCTCTTCCACAGTGGACACGAGCGGGATCGCCGGGGTGGCGTAGGAAAGTCCGGAGAGGACGGTGCGGAACTCGGCGAGCATCGGTTCCATCAGCGCGGAATGGAAGGCGTGACTGGTCTTGAGCCGCTTGGTCTTCGCGAACTTCGCGGCGACCGCTTCGACCGCTTCGGCGACCCCGGACAGCACCACCGAGTCCGGGCCGTTCACCGCGGCCAGTGAAACACCTTCGGGCAGCGGCAGGACTTCGGCTTCCGAGGCCTGCACGGCGAGCATCGCGCCGCCTTCGGGCAGGGCCTGCATCAGGCGGCCCCGCGCGGCGACGAGCGTGCAGGCGGCTTCGAGGGAGAGCACACCGGCGACGTGCGCGGCCGCGATCTCGCCCACCGAGTGCCCGAGGAGCAGGTCGGGCCGCACCCCCCACGACTCCAGCAGCCGGTAGAGCGCGACTTCGAGGGCGAAGATGGCCTGCTGGGCGAGTTCCGTCTCCGCCGACCCCGAAAGCTCTCGTACCCGCGGGTCGAGGTGTGCGCACACGGCGTCGAAGGCTGCCGCGTAGGCCGGGAACGCCCCGTACAGCTCGCGGCCCATCCCGGCCCGCTGCGAACCCTGGCCGGTGAACAGGAACGCCGTCTTGCCGCCGGGTTCGCCCTGGATGACGTCGAACTCGCGCAACGCCGCCCGAAGCGCGTCCTGCGAGCCGGCGACCACGACGGCCCGGTGGTCCAGCCCGCCCCGCGTGGCCAGCGCGGCCGCCAGCTCCGGCAGATCCGCGTCCACAGTGGATAATTGTTCGGCCTGCTCGCGCAAGGCGGACGCGGTCCGCGCGGACAGCAGCACCGGCGTGACCGGCAACGCGGTCAGCCCGGCCGGTTCGGCCGCCGGGGCCTGCTCGAGGATGACGTGGGCGTTCGTGCCGCTCATCCCGAACGACGACACGCCCGCCCGGCGCGGCCGCCCGGTCTCGGGCCACGGCACCGGCTCGGTGAGCAGCCGGACGTTCCCGGCCGTCCAGTCGACGTGCGGGGTCGGCTCGTCGACGTGCAGCGTCTTCGGCAGCACGCCGTGGCGCAGGGCCTGGATCATCTTGATCACGCCGCCGACACCGGCGGCGGACTGGGCGTGCCCGATGTTCGACTTCAGCGAGCCCAGCCACAGCGGGTGCGGCCGGTCGCGGCCGTAGGTGGCCAGCACGGCCTGCGCTTCGATCGGGTCGCCGAGCCGGGTGCCGGTGCCGTGTGCCTCGACCGCGTCCACATCGGACGGTGCGAGCCGGGCCCCGGCCAGCGCGTCGCGGATGACCCGTTGCTGCGACGGGCCGTTGGGGGCGGTGAGACCGCTGCTCGCGCCGTCCTGGTTGACCGCGGAACCGCGGACCACGGCGAGGACGTCGTGACCGTTGCGGCGGGCGTCGGACAGCCGTTCCAGCAGGAGCAGGCCGACGCCTTCGGCCCAGCCGGTGCCGTCCGCGGCGGCGGCGAAGGACTTGCACCGCCCGTCCGCGGCCAGCCCGCGCTGGCGGCTGAACTCGACGAACAACGTCGGCGAGGCCAGCACCATGACCCCGCCCGCGAGCGCGAGCGAACATTCGCCCGCGCGCAGGGCCTGGGCGGCGAGGTGCAGCGCGACCAGCGACGACGAGCACGCCGTGTCCACTGTGACCGCGGGGCCTTCGAGGCCGAACTGGTAGGCCAGCCTGCCGGAGATCACGCTGCCCGCGTTGCCGGTGAGCAGGTGGCCTTCGAGCCCCTCGGGGGCCACGGACCAGCCGCTGCCGTAGCCGGAGGAGGACGCGCCGACGAACACGCCGGTGCGGCCGCCGCGCAGGCCCGCCGGGTCGACGCCGGCGTCCTCGAACAGCGCCCACGCCGATTCGAGCAGGATCCGCTGCTGCGGGTCCATCGCGAGAGCGGCGCGCGGCGAGATGCCGAAGAAGTCCGCGTCGAACCCGGCGACGTCGTCGAGGAAACCGCCGGCGGCCGCGGTACTCGTGCCGCGACCGTCCGGATCGGACAGTGCGGCGAGGTCCCAGCCGCGGTCCGCCGGGAACGGTGTGACGGCGTCGCGGCCGTCCCGCACCAGGTCCCACAGGTCGTCGGGCGACGCCACGCCACCGGGGTACCGGCAGCTCATGCCGACGACGGCGATCGGCTCGGGTTCGCCGGACTCGACCTCCTGCAGGCGCGTGCGCGTCTGCTGCAGTTCGGCGGTCACCCGCCGGAGGTACTCGACCAGCCGGTCCTCGTTGGACACCGTCAGCTCCCCAGTGCGTTGTCGATGAAGTCGAAGAGGTCGTCCGCGGACGCCGTGGCGAGGCGGTCCGGGACGGTGGCGGCCCGCGCGGTGCCGGACCACTTGGCCAGCAGCGTCCGGAGCCTGCCGTGCACGGCCGCCCGCGCGGCGTCGTCCAGCTCGGCGGCCAGCAGGCGGGTTTCCAGGCTGTCCACTTCGGACAGCAGCCGGTCCGCGTCCGGCTCGGCGCCGGTGAGTTCGCCGCGCAGGTGCGCCGCGAGCTCGGCGGGTGAAGCGTGGTCGAAGACCAGGGTGGACGGCAGTCGCAGCCCGGTCGCGGTGGCGAGCCGGTTGCGGAGCTCGACCGCGGTCAGCGAGTCGAAGCCGACGTCCAGGAACCCGCGACCGGGGTCGACGCCGGTGCCGTCGGCGTGCCCGAGCACGGCGGCCATCGCCTCGCGGACCAGGTCGAGCACGATCCCGTCCTGCTCGGCCGGGGTCCGCCCGCCCAGCCGCCGCACCAGCCCGGCGGCGTCGGCCGCCTGGGTCGTGCGCGGCGCCCGCGCCCGGACGAGCCCGCGCAGCAGCGGCGGGACGTCGTCGCCGCGCAGGGCCGCCGGGTCGAGCCGCATGGGGACGAGCAGGCTCGCCGCGTCCGCGACCGCCGCGTCGAACAGGCCCAATCCGTCCTCCGTGGACAGTGGCAGCAGGCCGGAGCGGCTCATCCGGGCCCGGTCGGCCTCAGCGAGTTCTCCGGCCATGCCGGTTTCCCAAGCGCCCCAGGCGATCGAGGTGCCCGGCAGGCCGGCGGCCCGGCGGTGGGCCGCGAGCGCGTCGAGGTAGGCGTTGGCGGCCGCGTACGCGCCTTGGCCGGCGGTGCCCGCGAGACCGGACACCGAGGAGAACAGCACGAAGGCGGCGAGGTCGGCGTCGCGGGTCAGCTCGTGCAGGTGCCGCGCGCCGTCGGCTTTGGGGGCCAGGACGGCCGCGAGGTCGTCGTCGGTGAGCCGGTCGACGGTCGCGTCGGCCAGCACGCCGGCGGCGTGCACGACCGCGGTGAGCGGCAGCGTCTCGACCAGCTCGGCCACGGCGTCCCGATCGGCGACGTCGCACGCGGCGATCGTCACCTCGGGCAGCTCGGCGGCGAGTTCCCGCGCACCGGGCGCGGCCATCCCGCGCCGGCTGGCGAGCACGACGTGCCGGGCACCGCCGCGGACGAGGTGCCGGGCCAGCGCGGCCCCGAGCGCACCGGTGCCGCCGGTGATCAGGACGACGCCGTCCGGGTCGAGCGCGCGCGGGACGGTCAGGGCGAGCTTCCCGATGTGCTTGGCCTGGCTCAGGAAGCGCAGGGCGTCCGGCGTGCGCCGGATGTCCCACGCGCGCACCGGGAGCGGCCGCAGGTGGCCGGCGGCGAAGAGCTCCAGGACTTCGGTGAGCATCCGGCCGAGCCGCTCGGCCCCGGCTTCGGCGAGGTCGAAGGCGCGGTAGCCCGGTGCCTCGCGGACGTCGGTCTTGCCCATCTCGAGGAACCGGCCGCCGTCGGCGAGGAGCTTCCGGGAGGCGTCGATGAACTCGCCGGTCAGCGAGTTGAGGACGACGTCCATCCGGGGGAAGCGCTCGGCGAACTCGAGGGTGCGCGAGGAGGCCAGGTGGCTCGCCTCGACGTCGACGGCGGCGTGCTTGCCGGGACTGGCGGTGGCGTAGACCTCGGCGCCGAGGTACCGCGCGACCTGCACGGCGGCCATCCCGACCCCACCGGCGGCCGCGTGGATGAGGACGGACTCGCCGGGCTTGAGCTCGGCGAGCTCGACGAGGCCGTAGTAGGCGGTGAGGAAGGCGACGGGAGTGGTCGCGGCTTGGGCGAAGCTCCAGCCGGCGGGAAGGGGTTTGAGAAGGCGGTGGTCGGTGGTGGCGTGGGTGGCGAAGGTGCCGGGGAAGAGGCCGAAGACGCGCTCGCCGGGGTGGAGGGTGGTGACGCCGGGGCCGGTTTCGGTGACCACACCGGCGGCTTCCTGGCCGAGCGGGACGGGACCGCCGGGGTAGCGGCCGAGGACGTTGAGGAGGTCACGGAAGTTGACCCCGGCGGCCCGGACGGCGACGCGCACTTCACCGGGGGCGAGCGGCGCGGGGCGGGTGGAGTCACACACCTCCCCGGCGGCGAGCGGCGCGGGGCGGGTGGAGTCACGCACCTCCCCGGCGACGAGCGGTGCGGGGTGGGAGGCGTCGCGCACTTCGCCGGGGGCGAGCGGTGCGGGGTGGGTGGCATCCGCACCCTCCCCGGCGACGAGCGGCGCGGGGCGGGTGGAGTCACGCACCTCCCCGGCGACGAGCGGCGCGGAGCGGGTGGCATCCGCACCCTCGGCGGCGACGAGCGGCACGGGGCGGGTGGCATCCGCACCCTCCCCGGCGACGAGCGGCGCGGAGCGGGTCACGCCACGCACCTCCCCGGCGACGAGCGGCGCAAGGCGGGTCACGTCACGCACCTCCCCGGCGACGAGCGGCGCAAGGCGGGTCACGTCACGCACCTCCCCGGCGACGAGCGGCGCGGAGCGGGTGGCATCCGCACCCTCGGCGAGCGAACCCGCCGGGCTTGCGGCCTCGCGGTGCGAGGTGATGTCCGCGCCGGTGCCGAGCGAACCCGCGGGGCCCGTCACAGTGCCCGCCGCCGCGGGGAGCGGGACCGCTGTGATGCCGTCGACCGTGCCTGGGGCGGTCACCACCAGCTGCCAGTCGCCCGGGGGCAGGTCGAGGCTTGGCGCTGTGCCCCTGGCGATGCGCGGGACCAACAGCCGCCCAGCGCGGACCGCCAGCTCCGGCTCGCCGTCCGGCAGCAGCTCCGGGGACGGGGAGTCGTCGAGGTCCAGCAGGCGGAAGCGGCCCGGGTGCTCCGTCCGGGCGGCGCGGACCAGGCCCCACGCCGCCGCCGCGGGCAGGTCGGGCACCTCGTCGCCGTCCGCCGCCGCGACCGCTCCCCTGGTCACGAACACCAGCTCGCCATCGCGGTCGCCGGACAGCCACGCGCGGATCGCCGCCAGGACCGTCGCCGTCGTCGTGCGGACGTCCGCCGGTTCGACCGGGGAGAACACCGGCGACACCGCCGCCGTACCGGGCTCGGCCTCGCGCCACTCCAGGCGGAACAGCGCGTCGCTCACCTGCGGGAGCACCGGACGCAGCACCAGCGATGCCACCGTCAGCACCGGCCGGCCCTCACCATCCGCGACCGTCAGGGACACCGTGCCCGGCTCGATCGGCGTCAGCCGCACCCGCAGCGACGCCGCGCCCGAACTGTGGCGGGTCACTCCCGTCCACGTGAACGGGAGGCGGCCCTGGCCGTCGTCGGGGAGGAGGCCGCCCAGGCCCAGGCCGTGCAGGGCCGCGTCCAGCAACGCCGGGTGCACGCCGAAGCGGGCCGCCGCGTCGTGGTCGGCGGCCGGCAGGGCCACCTCCGCGAACACCGAACCTTCGTGGAGCCACGCGGATCGCAGTCCCTGGAACGTCGGGCCGTACGTGAAGCCCCGGTCTTCGAAGCCCTGGTACAGGTCCGTCACGTCCACTTCGGACGCTCCGGGCGGCGGCCACTCGCCGAGCTCCTCGGCCGCCGAAGCGCTGTCGGACAGGGTGCCGGTCGCGTGCCGCGTCCACGGCTCGGAGTCACGTCGCGAGTGGACGGTGACCGGACGGCGGCCGGTGTCGTCGGCCGAACCGATCGCCACCTGGACGCGTACCGGTTCCGTCAGCGCGAGCGGTGCCGCGATCGTCAGCTCCTCCAGAGTCCCGCAACCGGCTTCGGCACCCGCGCGGAGGGCGAGTTCGACGAACGCCGTGCCGGGCAGGATGACCGTGCCGTGCACCGCGTGGCCCGCCAGCCACGGCGACTTCCGCGTCGACAGGACGCCCGTGAGCACCTGGCCGCCGGATTCGGGCAGCTCCACCGCCGCGCTGAGCAGGGGGTGGCCGAGCGTGCCGGGCTGCCCCTCGGCGGCCGCGTCCAGCCAGAACCGCTCGTGCTGGAACGCGTACGTCGGCAGATCCGTGCGGATCGGACCGGCGCCCACCACCCGCGCCCAGCCGACGTCGAGGTGGGCGAGCGCGGTCAGGACGCCGCTCTCCTCCGGGCGGCCGGCGACGAGGGTCGGGATCGCCCCGTCGACCATCGGCGTCAGCACCGCGTCCGGGCCCAGCTCGACGAACCCGGTCACCCCCGAAGCCCGCAGCCGATCGACGGCCTCGGCGAACCGGACCGGCTCCCGCACCTGCCGCACCCAATACCCCGGCGTCACCACCAAATCGTCCACAGTGGACACGAACGGGATGACCGGTTCGGCGCACACCAGCCCGTCGATCGCCGCGGCGAACTCGGCCAGCATCGGCTCCATCAGTTCCGAGTGGAACGCGTGGCTCGTGGTGAGCCGCTTGGTCTTCGCGAACGTCGACGCGTACTCGGTCACCGCGGCTTCCACGCCGGACAGCACCACCGAGTCCGGGCCGTTCACCGCGGCAAGCGACACACCGGCAGGAAGCTCGATGTCCTCTTCGGACGCCTGGACCGCGATCATCACACCACCCGGTGGCAGCGCCTGCATCAACCGGCTTCGCGCCGAAACCAGCGCGCAAGCGTCTTCCAGCGACAGGATCCCGGCGACGTGCGCCGCCGCGATCTCACCCACCGAATGGCCGGCGACGAAGTCCGGCCGGACACCCCACGACTCCAGCAGCCGGAACAGTGCGACTTCCAGTGCGAAGATGCCCTGCTGGGCGAACTCGGTCTCGGCCGAGCCGAGGAAGCCGCGAAGCCGCGGGTCCAGGTGCGCGCACGCCGCGTCGAACGCCGCCGCGTAGACCGGGAAGGCCTCGTACAGCTCCTGGCCCATCCCGACGCGCTGCGAACCCTGACCGGAGAACAGGAAAGCGACCTTGCCGACGCCCCCGGGTCGGACCACTTCGGCGACGGGCCGTCCCTCGGCGAGCCCGGCCAGCCCGCGGCGGAAGCCCTCGACGTCCGCGGCGAGCACGACCGCCCGGCATTCGAGCGGCGCCCGGCCCGTGGCGAGCGTCCGCGCGGTCGCGACGAGATCCGGACCGGTTTCGAGGAACGACAGCAGCCGGGAAGCCTGCGCCCGCAGGCCTTCCTCGGTCCGCGCAGAAACCAGCCACGGCACCACGGCACCGGAGAACGTCTCGGCCGGGTCGGCGGTACGGGGCGCTTCCTCCAGCACGATGTGCGCGTTGGTCCCGCTGATCCCGAACGACGACACCCCAGCCCGCCGTACCCGGTCGGATGCGGGCCAAGCAACCGACTCCGTCAGCAGCCGAACCGAACCCGCCGACCAGTCCACTTGGGACGACGGCGAATCGACGTGCAACGTCCGGGGCAGCACACCGTGCCGCAACGACTCGACCACCTTGATCACCCCGGCGACCCCGGCCGCCGCCTGGGTGTGCCCGAGGTTCGACTTCACCGAACCGAGCCACAACGGCTCCGCCCGGTCCTGCCCGTAGGTGGCCAGCAGCGCTTGCGCCTCGATGGGATCTCCCAGGCGAGTCCCGGTTCCATGGGCCTCGACGACGTCCACATCGGACGGCGTCAGTCCCGCCGTGGCCAAGGCGGCCCGGATCACCCGCTGCTGCGACGGCCCGTTCGGCGCGGTCAGCCCGTTCGACGCGCCGTCGGAGTTCACCGCGGAACCGCGCAGCACGGCGAGCACCGGGTGGCCGAGCCGCTGGGCGTCGGAAAGCCTTTCCACCAGTAGGAGCCCGGCGCCCTCGCCCCAGGCGGTGCCGTCGGCGGCGGCCGCGAACGGCTTGCAGCGGCCGTCGGTGGCCAAGCCGCGCTGCCGCGAGAACTCGACGAACCCGATCGGCGTCGACATCACCGTCACACCGCCGGCCAGTGCCAGCGAACACTCACCCGAGCGCAGCGCCTGCGCCGCCAGGTGCAGTGCCACCAGCGACGACGAACACGCCGTGTCGACGGTGACCGCCGGTCCTTCCAAGCCCAGCGCGTACGCGACGCGGCCGGAAAAGACGCTCGCCGAGCTGCCGGTGCCGAGGTAGCCCTCGACCTGGTCGCGGGCGTTCATCAGCAGGGTGCCGTAGTCCTGGCCGTTGGTGCCGACGAACACGCCGACCCGGCTGCCGCGCAACGCCGACGGGTCGAGCCCGGCGCGTTCGAACGCCTCCCACGACGTCTCCAGCAGCAGCCGCTGCTGCGGGTCCATCGCGAGGGCCTCGCGCGGGCTGATCCCGAAGAACGCGGCGTCGAAACCGGTCACGTCGTCCACAAAGGACCCGTGCCGGACGTAGGACCGGCCCGGGGTTTCCGGGTCGGGGTCGTACACGGCATCGACGTCCCAGCCGCGGTCCGCCGGGAAGGGCGCGACCGTGTCCCGGCCTTCGGCCAGGAGGTCCCAGAGGTCTTCGGGCGAGCCGACGCCGCCGGGGAAGCGGCAGCTCATCGCGACGATCGCGATCGGCTCGTCGGCCGCACCGCGCTCGACGAGTTCGGTGGTAGCGGTCGCGCCGCCGAAGTGCGACGCGAGGTGGCCGACCAGCGCGGCCGGGCTCGGGTGGTCGAAAACGAGCGTGGCGGGCAGTTTCAGGCCGACCGCGGCGCCGAGCTTGTTGCGCAGCTCGACCGCGGTCAGCGAGTCGAACCCCAGGTCACGGAGGGCGCGGGCCGGGTCGATCCGGTCCGGCTCGGCGAACCCGAGCACGGCGGCGATCTGCGTGCGCACGATCTCGAGCAGCCGCCGGTCCCGCTCCCCCGGCGCCAGACCCGCGAGGCCGGGCTCGGCGGCGTCGGTCCCGGTGCGCGGGAGCAGGTCGGCGAGCAGCCGCCCGGGCTCCTGCGCGGCCGTCCAGTCGACGTCGGCGACGACGACGGCCGTGTCGTCGAGGTCGAGGACCCGCTGCAGGCCGTCGAGGGCCAGCTCCGGCGGCATCGGCGGGACCCCCCGCTGCCGCAGCCGCGTCTCCAGGCCGCCCTCGGCCATGCCGCCGCCCGCCCAGTGGCCCCAGCCGATCGACGTCGCCGGCAGCCCGAGGCCGCGGCGGTAGCGCGCGAACGCGTCGAGGAAAGCGTTTCCCGGAGCGTAGTTCCCCTGGCCCGCGCCGCCGTAGGTGCCGGCGAGGGACGAGAACAGCACGAACGCGTCGAGGTCGAGGTCGCGGGTCAGCTCGTGCAGGGCGAGCGCGGCCTCGGCCTTGACCCGCAGCACGCGCCCGACCTGGTCGAGGGTGAGCTCGTCGAGCACGGCGTCGTCGAGCACGGCGGCGGTGTGGACCACCGCGCGCAGCGGCGCGTCCGCGGGCAGGTCGCCGAGCAGCGCGCCGAGCGCGTCGCGGTCGGCGGCGTCGCACGCGGCGAGGGTGACCCGGGACCCGAGGCCGGTCAGCTCGGCTGCCAGCTCCGCGGCGCCTTCGGCGGCACGGCCACTGCGGCTGACGAGCAGCAGGTGCGGGGCCCCTTGGGCGGCCAGCCGCCGGGCGACGTGGGCGCCGAGCGCGCCCGTACCGCCGGTGATCAGCGTGGTGCCTTCGGGACGCCAGGTGCGCCGGACGCTCGTGGCGGCCGGCCGGGTGAGACGGCGGGCGAAGACGCCGTCGGGCCGGACGGCGAGTTCGTCCTCCGGGCCGGTCAGGGCGCCGAGGAACAGGTCGACGGTGGCGTCGCCGGTGTCGGCGGGCAGGTCGGCGAGGCCACCCCAGCGGCTCGGCTGCTCCTGGCGGACGACCTGGCCGAGGCCCCAGACGAGGGCCTGCTCCGGGTCGGTGACCGGGTCCGCGGCGCCGGTCGAGACCGCGCCGCGGGTGACCATCCACAGGGGAACGTCGGTGTGCACGAGGGCCAACGCGGCGGCGAGCCCGGCAGGAACGTCCGGGTGGTCCGGAGTCCGCCCGGCCGGGGCGACGGCGATGATGCCGGTGACACCGGTGACATCGCCGGGTTCGGCCGTGCGGATCACCTCGGCGCCGTGGCGGGTGAGGCCTTGAGCGATGCGGTCGGCGAGGTCGTCGTCCGGGCCGCACACGACCCAGGTACCCGCCACAGTGGACGGTTCGACGGGGACGAGCCGCCAGGTGACTTCGTAGCGCAGGTCGTCGACGGCCGGGCGACGGCTGGGCGCGGCCTCGGACCAGTAGCGGTCGCGCTGGAACGGGTAGGTGGGCAGGGTGACGCGGCGGGTGCCGGTGTCCGCGAACAGCCCGGCCCAGCCGACGTCGGCACCGCGGGCGAACGCCTCGCCCAGCGAGGTGAAGACCCGGGTCAGGCCGCCGTCGCCCCGGCGGAGGGTGCCGACCGCGGCGGCGGCCGCCCCGGCCTCGTCGATGGTCTCTTCGACGCCGACGGTGAGCACGGGGTGGGCGCTGCACTCGACGAAGACGGTCGCGCGCAGGCCGAGCAGGGTCGAGACGGCCTGGTCGAACCGGACCGGTTCACGCAGGTTGCGGTACCAGTAGGCCGCGTCCAGCTCCGCCGTGTGGAGCACCTCCCCGGTCACCGCGGACACGAACGGGATCCGCCCGGAGCGCGGCTTCACCTCGGCCAGCACGGAAGCCAGCTCGTCGGCCAGCAACTCGACCTGCGCCGAGTGAGAGGCATAGTCGACAGCGATCCGGCGCGCCCGGACGTCCACCGACGCCAGCAGCTCGTCCAAAGCGCCGGACTCACCGGACACCACCACGGACGACGGGCCGTTCACCGCGGCGACCGAAATCCTTCCGTCCCACGGCGCGATCAGCTCTCGCGCCCGCTCGACGGGCGCGCCCAGCGACACCATGCCGCCCAGTCCGGACAGCCGCAGGATGGCCTTGCTCCGCAAGGCAACCACTCGTGCACCATCCTCAAGGGACAGTCCACCCGCGACCACCGCGGCCGCGATCTCACCCTGCGAATGCCCCACCACAGCGGCGGGCTCGACACCGTACGAGCGCCACACCTCCGCCAGCGACACCATGACCGCCCACAGCACGGGCTGCACGACGTCGACCCGCTCCAGGTCGCCGTCGAGGGCCTCCAGCAGGTCCCAATCCACGAATGACGACAGCGCTGCAGCACATTCGGCCATCCGCGCCGCGAACACCGGCGAGGAACCGAGCAGCTCCCGGCCCATCCCGGTCCACTGCGAGCCCTGCCCGGGGAACACGAAGACGACGTCGCCCGGGTCGGCCGGCTCGCTGACACCGTCGACGACCGCGTCCAGCCCGGCGGCGTCGAGGACCACGGCCCGGTGTTCGCGCACCGACCGCGTGGTGGCCAGCGCACGGCCGACGTCGACCGGGTCACCGTCGTGGTTTCGCAGCGCACGCGCGAGATCGCGCAGCGCCGGACCGGTCTTGGCCGACAGCACCCACGGCACCACGGGCAGCGACGAGGACGGTTCGTCCGCCTCGGCCGGGACCGCTTCGATGAGCACGTGGGCGTTGGTCCCGCTGACCCCGAACGACGACACCCCGGCCCGCCGCGGCGCGCCGGTTTCCGGCCACGGCACGGCTTCGGTCAGCAGCCGGACCTGCCCGGCCGTCCAGTCCACGTGCGACGAGGGCGCGTCGACGTGCAGCGTGCGAGGCAGCACGCCGTGCCGCATCGCTTCGATCACCTTGATCACCCCGCCGACCCCGGCAGCGGCCTGCGTGTGCCCGATGTTGGACTTCAGCGAGCCCAGCCACAACGGCCGGTCGCGGTCCTGGCCGTACGTCGCCAGCAGCGCCTCGGCTTCGATCGGGTCGCCCAGGGAAGTCCCGGTGCCGTGCGCCTCGATGACGTCCACATCGGACGGTGCCAGCCGCGCGGAGGCCAGCGCGGCCCGGATCACCCGTTGCTGCGACGGGCCGTTCGGCGCGGTGAGGCCGTTGGACGCGCCGTCGGAGTTCACCGCCGAGCCGCGCAGCACGGCGAGCACGGGGTGGCCGTGGCGGCGGGCGTCGGAAAGCCTTTCCAGCACGAGCATCCCGGCACCCTCGCCCCAGGCGGTGCCGTCGGCGGCTTCGGCGAACGCCTTGCAGCGGCCGTCGGCCGCGAGCCCGTTCTGCTGGCTGAACTCGACGAACCCCTCGGGCGTCGTCATCACGGTGACCCCGCCGGCGAGAGCGAGCGTGCACTCACCCGCGCGCAGGGCCTGCGCCGCGAGGTGCAGGGCGACCAGCGACGACGAACACGCCGTGTCGACGGTGATCGCCGGGCCTTCGAGCCCGAAGGTGTAGGCGATCCGGCCGGAGAACACGCTGGCCGCACTGCCGGTGAGGAGGTACCCGGACAGGGCCTCGATCTGCTCCTCGGACGGGCCGGAGATCTGGGCCATGCCGCCGACGAACACGCCGGTGCGGCTGCCGCGCAGGCCGTCGACGGGCAGGCCGGCGCGCTCGAACGCCTCGTGCGCGACCTCGAGGAGCAGCCGCTGCTGCGGGTCCATGGCGACGGCTTCACGCGGTGAGATCCCGAAGAACTCGGGGTCGAAGTCCGCGGCCTCCGCGAGGAACCCGCCCTCGCGGACGTAGCTGTGCCCGGGCCGGGGGCCGCCGGGCCGGTAGAGCCGCGCGGTGTCCCAGCCGCGGTCGGCGGGGAAGCCGGAGATCGCGTCGGTCCCAGCGGCGACCAGGTCCCACAGCCGTTCGGGCGTGTCCGCCCCGCCGGGGTACCGGCAGGCGGTGCCGACGATCGCGATCGGCTCGCCGGCCTTCTCTTCGGCCTCACGCAGCCGCGCGCGGACGTCGTGCAGGTCCGCGGTGACGCGCTTGAGGAAGTAGCGGAGCTTGTCTTCACTCGACATGGGTGGTCCTCGGGGAACAGGGAGTCGTCGGCGGCATCAGGAGATGCCGAATTCGGTGTCGAGCAGGCGGAACATCTCGTCGTCGTCGGCCGAGTCGAGGCGTTCCGCGATCGATTCGCGGTCCTCGCGCCACTGGGCGAGCAGGACCTCCAGGCGAGCCAGCGCCCGGCCGCGGTCCTGGGCACCCGCCGAAGTCAGGCCGGCTTCGAGGCGGTCCAGCTCCTCGGCGAGGCCGTCGGGCGCGGGCTCGACGCGGGTGCGCAGGTGCGCGGCCAGCGCTTCGGCCGTCGGGTGGTCGAAGACCAGCGTGCTGGGCAGGGCGAGCCCGGTCGCGCGGGACAGCCCGTTGCGCAGCTCGACCGAGGCCAGCGAGTCGAGGCCGAGGTCGCGCAGCGGCTGGCGGACGTCCACCGACTCCGGTGTCGCGTGCCCGAGCACCACGGCGATCTCGCCGCGCACGATGTCGAGCAGCAGCCGGTCCAGCTCGGGACCCTGGGCGGTGCCGAGGATCTCCGCGACCGCGCCGCCGGCCGCCGGTTCGAGCGCCAGGACCTCGCGGACCTCGGGCAGCTCGCCGAGCAGCGGGCTCGGGCGCTGGGCGGTGAACGCCGGCACGAACCGCGTCCAGTCGACGTCCGCGACGACGACCGTGGGCTCGTCCCGCTCGACCGCCGCGATCAGCTCGGCGACCGCGCGCTCCGGCGGCAGCCCGGGCACCCCGCGCCGCGCCATCCGGACGCCGGCCTCGCCCTCGGCCATGCCCGGCCCGGCCCACGGGCCCCAGGCGATCGACGTCGCGGTCAGGCCGCGGGCCCGGCGTGATTCGGCGACGGCGTCGAGCGCCGCGTTCGCCGCGGAGTACGCGCCCTGGCCGCCGCTTCCCCAGGTGGCCGCGATCGACGAGAACAGCACGAACGCGTCGAGCGGGGTGTCCCCGAGCAGCTCGTCGAGGTGGGCCGCGCCCAGCACCTTCGCCGCGCGGACGCGGGCGAACTCGGCCACGGAGGTGCCGGCCAGGTGCTCGGGATCGGCCGCGCCGGCGGCGTGGACCACCGCGGACGGCGGGAATTCGGCCAGCAGCGCGGCCAGCGCGGCCCGGTCGGCGACGTCGCACGCGCGGACCGTCACCCGCGCGCCGAGCGCGGTCAGGTCCTCGGCGAGCCCGGGTGCGGCCTGGCCACGACGGCCGGTCAGCACCAGGTGCTCGGCGCCGCCGGCCGCCAGGCGCCGGGCGACGTGCCCGCCGAGCGCGCCGGTGCCGCCGGTGATCAGCACCGTGCCGCGCGGGCGCCACTCGCGGACCGTCCGCCCGGTCGTCCGCACGAGCCGCCGTCCGAACACCCCGGACGGCCGCACCGCGATCTGGTCCTCGCCGCCGCCGAGCACGAGGTCGGCGCCGTCCGCGAGGTCGACGCACCCGCCCCAGCGGCGCGGGTGCTCCAGCCCCACGACGCGGCCGAGACCCCAGATCCCGGCCGCGGCGGGGTCCACCGGCTCGCCCGGTCCGACCTGGACGGCGGTGCGCGTGACGCACCACAGCGGCGCGTCCCGGCCCGCGTCCCCGAGGGCCTGGACCAGCACGAGGACGTCCTCGGCGGCGGTGAGGTACGACAGCACGCCGTCGGTCTCCGGCAGCCGCGCCGCGAGGTCCGCGCGGCTGATCCCGGCAGGCACCTCCAGCACCGTGACGCCTTCGGGAAGCCGCACGTCGCTGCCTTCGGGGACGACGGCGAGCCACCAGCCGTCGAGCGCGGCCGGGGTGTCGATCGGCTGCCAGGCCACGCGGTACCGCCAGCCGGTGGTCCCGCCGTCGGCTTCGCCGCGCCAGCGGGCGAGCGCGGGCAGCACGGCGTCCACTGTGGAGCTTTCGACGCCGAGGGTTTCGGCCAGCCCGGTGCCGTCGCCGTCGCGGACGGCGGCCCAGAACCGCGCGCCGGCCGGGTCGGCCGCCGGGGGCGTACCCGGGTCGAGCCAGTACCGCTCGCGTTCGAACGGGTACGTCGGCAGGTCGACCCGCGTGGTCGCCGAACCCAGGATCGATGTCCACTGTGGACTCTTGCCCTGGACGTGCAGGCGGGCCACCGCCGTCAGCAGCGTCTCGGCTTCGGGCCGGTCCGCGCGCAGCACCGGCACGGCGTCCTCGACCAGCGCCGCCAGCACGGCGTCCGGGCCGATCTCGACGAACGTCGTGACGCCGTCGGCGCGCAGGGCCTCGACGCCGTCGGCGAACCGGACGGTGGCTTCGACCTGCCCGATCCAGTACTCCGCCGTCTCCGGGCCGATCCCGCCGGTGGGGACGAACGGGAGTGCGGGCGCGGCGAAGGACACCGTTCCGAGTGCCGCGCGGAAGCCCGGCAGCATCGGGGCCATCAGCGGCGAATGGAACGCGTGGCTCGTGGCGAGCCGCTTGGTCTTGGCGAACCGCGCCGCCACCTCGGCGACCGCGGCCGCTTCCCCGGACAGCACCACGGCGTCCGGCCCGTTGACCGCGGCCAGCGAGACCCCGGCCGGCAGCGGCCGGACGTCCTCTTCGGACGCTTGCACCGCGATCATCACGCCGCCCTCGGGCAGCGCCTGCATCAGCCGGCCTCGCGCGGTGACCAGCGTGACCGCGTCTTCGAGGGTGAGGATGCCGGCGACGTGGGCGGCGGCGATCTCGCCGGCGGAGTGGCCCAGCACGGCGTCCGGCCGCACGCCCCACGATTCGAGCAGCCGCACGAGCGCGACCTCGACCGCGAAGATGCCCGGCTGCGCGAACTCGGTGCCGTCGAGCTCGGGGCCGCCCGCGAAGACGACCTCCCGGACCCGCGGATCCGGGCACGCGGCGTCGAACGCGGCCGCGAACGCCGGGTAGGTCCCGTACAGCTCGCGACCCATCCCGGCCCGCTGGGAACCCTGGCCGGTGAACAGGAACGCCGTCCGGCCGGGTCCGGCTTCCCCGGTGATCGCACCACGGCCGCCGCGGATCGCGGCGAGCCCGGCGGCACGTTCCTCGGGCGTGGCCGCGAGAACGACCGCCCGGTGCGCGAACGCGGCCCGGCCGGAAGCGAGGACCCGCGCGACCTCCACGGGATCGGCGTCGACCTCGAGCAGTTGCCCGGCCTGCGAGCGCAACGCCGTCTCGGTGCGCGCCGACAGCAGCCACGGCACCGGGCCCGTGAACCCGTCCGGTGCGGCGGTGCCCGCCGGGTGTTCGAGGATCACGTGGGCGTTCGTGCCGCTGACGCCGAAGGACGACACGGCGGCGCGCCGGACGTCCGTCTCCGGCCACGGCGTGGTGCCGGTCAGCAACGCGACCGCACCGGCCGTCCAGTCCACCTTGGCCGACGGGGTTTCGAGGTGCAGGGTCCGCGGCAGGACGCCGTGGCGCATGGCCTCGATCATCTTGATGATCCCGCCGACCCCGGACGCGGCCTGCGCGTGGCCGATGTTCGACTTCAGCGACCCGAGCCACAGCGGCGCCGTCCGGTCCTGGCCGTAGGTGGCGAGGACGGCCTGCGCCTCGATGGGGTCACCCAGCACCGTGCCGGTGCCGTGGGCTTCGACCGCGTCGACGTCCGAAGCGGACAGTCCGGCGTTGGCGAGTGCCTGCCGGATCACCCGCTGCTGCGACGGCCCGTTGGGCGCGGTGAGGCCGTTGGACGCGCCGTCGGAGTTGACCGCCGACCCGGCGACCACGGCCAGCACCGGGTGCCCGAGCCGCCGCGCGTCCGAAAGCCGCTCCAGCAGCAGCATCCCGGCGCCCTCCGCCCACGCCGTGCCGTCCGCGGTGTCCGAAAAGGACTTGATGCGGCCGTCCGGCGCGAGCCCGCGCTGGCGGCTGAACTCGACGAACGCGCCGGGGCTCGACATGACCGTGACCCCGCCGGCGAGGGCGAGCGTGCATTCGCCCGCGCGCAGGGACTGCGCCGCGAGGTGCAGCGCGACCAGCGACGACGAGCACGCCGTGTCGACGGTCAGCGTCGGGCCTTCGAAGCCGAACGTGTAGGCGATCCGTCCGGAAAGGACACTGGCCGCGGTGCCGGTGCCGAGGTTGCCACCGACGTGCTCGGGAGCCTCGTGCAGCGGCGGCCCGTAGTCCTGGGACGCGGTCCCGGTGAACACGCCGACGGCGTCACCGCGAACCGCGCGCGGGTCGATGCCCGCGTGCTCGAACGTCTCCCAGGCGACTTCCAAGAGCAGCCGCTGCTGCGGGTCCGTCGCCAGGGCCTCGCGGGGGCTGAGCCCGAAGAAGCCGGCGTCGAACCCGGCGGCGTCGGCCAGGAACCCGCCGTGCCGGACGTAGGTCTTGCCCGGCCGGCCGGGTTCCGGGTCGTGCAGCCCGTCGACGTCCCAGCCGCGGTCGGCGGGGAACGCGCTGATCGCGTCGGTGCCGCTCAGCACCAGGTCCCACAGCTGGGCCGGGGACGCGACGCCGCCCGGGTAGCGGCAGCCCATGCCGACGACGACGATCGGGTCGGCCGAGCCCGCGTGGGCGGTGATCGCCCCGGCCGGCGACTCGCCCGCGAGCCACGCGGCGAGCGCGGCGGGGGTCGGGTGGTCGAAGACGAGCGTGGCGGGCAGCGTCAGCCCCGTCGCGGTGCCCAGCCGGGAGCTGAGTTCGACGGCGGTCAGCGAGTCGAAGCCCAGGTCGGCGAACGCGCGCTCGGCGTCGAGGGCTTCGGGGTGGCCCAGGACGGCCGCGGCCTGCGCGCGGACCAGGTCGGTCAGGTTCCCGCCCGCTACGGGAACTTCCGCGCGGACACGAGCCGGCGTGCGGCCGTCCGCGGTGAGCCAGTAGCGCTCGTGCTGGAAGGCGTAGGTCGGCAGGTCGGTGCGCCGCGCACCGGCGAAGAAGGCGGTCCAGTCGACCGGGACGCCGTGCGTGTGCAGGGTGGCGACCGCCGTGAGCAGGGTGGCCGGCTCGTCGCGGTCCGGGCGCAGCGCGACCGCCGTCACGGCGTCGGTGAGGCCGCGGGCGATCGCGGTGAGCACGCCGTCGGGGCCGAGTTCCAGGTAGGCCGTGACGTCCTGCCCGGCCAACGTCGCGACGGCGTCGGCGAAGCGGACCGGCTCCCGGACCTGCGCGGTCCAGTAGTCCACTGTGGACATATTGGCGGTCTGTCCGGTGCGGGTGGACACCAGCGGGACGACCGGCGGCCGGAAGTCCAGTGTCCGCACGGTTTCCGCCAGCGGCTCGAGGACCGGGTCCATCGCGGCGGAGTGGAAGGCGTGGCCCGTGGTGAGCCGCCGGGTCCGGCGTCCCCGGGCCGCCCAGTGCGCGACCACGTCCGCGACGGCGTCTTCCGGGCCGGAGACGACGACCGCGGCCGGCCCGTTGACGGCGGCCAGGTCGACGTCCGGCGGCAGGTCGAGTTCGGCTTCCCCGGCCTCGATCGCGGCCATGGCACCGCCCGCGGGCACCGCCGCCATCAGCCGGCCGCGCGCGGCGACCAGCGCGGCCGCGTCGGCGAGGGAGAGCACGCCGGCCAGGTGCGCCGCGGTGATCTCGCCGAGCGAGTGCCCGGCGACGACGTCCGGGCGGATGCCCCACGACTCGACGAGCCGGGCCAGCGCGACCTCGACCGCGAACAGCCCGGCCTGCGCGTGGTCGGTGCGGTCGAGCAGCGTGCCGACGTCGGCGAAGACGACGTCCTTGAGCGGCGGCGCGCCGTCCCGGCGGGCGTCGATCTCGGCGCAGACGGCGTCGAACGCGGCGGCGAACGCCGGGAACGCGGCGTACAGCTCGCGGCCCATCCCCGGCCGCTGGGCGCCCTGGCCGGTGCACAGGAAGGCCAGCTTGGTCTCGGCGCGAGCCTGGCCCTGGACGAGCCCGGCGGCGGGCAACCCCGCAGCCAACGCGGCCAGCCCGGCAGGCAGCTCCCCGACGACAACGGCCCGGTGCTCGAGCTGCGCCCGGGTCGTGGCCAGCGAAAACGCGACGTCGACGCTCGGCTCGACCCCACCCAGCCGAGCAGCCTGAGCCCGCAACGCCTCGGGCGACTTGCCCGCCAGCAGCCACGGCCCCAAGCGCCCCAAAGTGGCGTTCGGTGCGTCAGACGCAACCAACGCCACATCGGGGCGCTCGGGGGCCTCCTCGACGATCACGTGGGCGTTGGTCCCGCTGACCCCGAACGACGAGACCCCCGCACGGCGCGGGCGGTCGCCGGCGGGCCACGGCTGGGCTTCGGTCAGGAGGGACACCGCGCCGGCCGTCCAGTCGACGTGCGGTGAGCGCTCGTCCGCGTGCAGGGTGCGCGGCAGCTTCCCCGCGCGGAGGGCGAGGACCGTCTTGATGATCCCGCCGATCCCCGCCGCGGCCTGCGCGTGCCCGAGGTTGGACTTGAGCGATCCCAGCCACAGCGGCGTTTCCCGGTCCTGGCCGTAGGTGGCCAGCAGCGCCGAAGCCTCGATCGGGTCCCCTAGCACGGTGCCGGTGCCGTGCGCCTCGACCGCGTCCACATCGGACGGCAGGAGTCGCGCGTCGGCCAGCGCGGCCCGGATGACCCGCTGCTGCGCGGACCCGCTGGGCGCGGTGAGGCCGTTGGACGCGCCGTCGGAGTTGACCGCCGAACCCGCCAGCACGGCCAGGACGTCGTGGCCGTTCGCCTGCGCGTCCGACAGGCGTTCCAGCACGAGGACGCCGACGCCCTCGGCCCAGCCGGTGCCGTCCGCGCCGGCGCCGAAGGACTTGCAGCGGCCGTCCGGGGCGAGTCCGCGCTGGCGGCTGAACTCGACGAACCCGCCGGGTGTGCTCATCACCGACACGCCGGCGGCCAGCGCGAGCGTGCTCTCCCCCGCGCGCAGCGACCTGATCGCCAGGTGCACCGCGACCAGCGACGCCGAGCACGCGGTGTCCACCGTGAGCGCCGGGCCTTCGAGCCCGAACGCGTAGGCGATCCGTCCGGAAAGGACACTGGCGGCGAGCCCGGTCAGCAGGTGGCCTTCGACGTCGGCGGGTGCCTCGTGCAGCCGCGGCCCGTAGTCCTGGCCGTTGGTGCCCGCGAAGACGCCGGTTCGGCTGCCGCGCACGGAATCCGGTGCGATGCCGGCCCGTTCGAACGCCTCCCAGGCGGCTTCGAGCAGCAGGCGCTGCTGCGGGTCCATCGCCGTGGCTTCGCGCGGGCTGAGGTCGAACAGCGCCGCGTCGAACCCGGCGACGTCGTCGAGGAACCCGCCGTGCCGGACGTAGCTCGTGCCGGACGCCGACGCGGGATCGGCCAGCTTCGCCAGGTCCCAGCCGCGGTCGGCCGGGAACTCCGTGACGGCGTCGCGGCCCTCGTCGACCAGCGTCCACAGGTCATCGGGCGAAGCGACACCGCCGGGGTACCGGCAGCTCATCCCGACGACGGCGATCGGCTCGTGCGCGCGGTCCTCGAGCTCCCGGACCCGGCCGCGGGCTTCGCGCAGGTCGCCGGTGGCGCGCTTGAGGTAGTCGAGGAGCTTCTGTTCGTTCGTCACTTGGCGGCACCCAGTTCTTCGTCGAGCAGCGCGAACATCTCGTCGGCCGTGGCGCCCGCCAGTTCCGCCGCGGCGGCCGGCCCGGCCGCGACGAGCGTCCGGAGCCGGGCCAGCACGTGGTCGCGCGCGGCGCCGTCGAGGTCGCGCAGGCCGGCCTCGAGCGCGTCGAGGTGGCGGTCGAGGCCGGCCGACGGCGTGTCCGCCAGCGAAGCCAGCAGGTAGTCGGCCAGCGCAGCGGCGGTCGGGTGGTCGAACACCACCGTAACCGGCAGCTCCAGCCCGGTCGCCGCGGCGAGGCGGTTGCGGAGCTGGACGCCCGCCGCCGAGTCGAAGCCCAGCTCGCGGAACGACCCGGCCGGCCGGACGTCGTCGGCCGAGGCGTGGCCGAGCACGGCCGCCGCGGCGGAACGGACGAGTTTCACCAGCGCCCGCCGCCGCTCGGCGCCGGTCAGCCCCACCACTTTCACGTGAAAGTGATCTGGAGGGGGCTCCTCCGGATCACTTTCACGTGAAAGTGATGGTGGTGTGGTGGTGAGCCAGTGGTTGCGGTGGTCGAACGCGTACGTGGGCAGGTCGATCCGCCGTCCCGCCGGGAGTGCCCAGTCGACGTCGATCCCGCGGACGGCCAGTTCGGCCAGCGCCAGCCGGACCCGGCCGAGGCCGCCGTCGCCGCGGCGCAGCGCACCGGCGACGACCGCGCCCGGCGCCGTCTGCTGCATGCCCAGCGTGAGCACGGGGTGCGGGCTGAGCTCGACGAACGCGGTCCAGCCCTCGGCCAGCGCGGCCCGCAGCGCCGGGTCGAACAGCACCGGCTGCCGCAGGTTCGTGAACCAGTACTCCGCGTCCAGCCCGGTGGTGTCGAACGCCGACGCGGTCACCGTCGAGAGGAACGGGACCTCGGCCCGGCGCGGCCGGATCGGCGCGAGGTCGGCGAGGAGCCGCTCCCGCAGCGAGTCGACCTGCGCGGAGTGGGACGCGTAGTCCACCGGAATCCGTTTCGCGTGCTCGCCGCACTTCTCGGCGAGTTCGTCCAATGCGGACGGTGCGCCGGACACGACGACCGACGCGGCCCCGTTGACCGCGGCGATCGACAGCCCCGGTGCCAGCAGCTGCTCGACCTCGCCGACCGGGCGCCGCACGGACACCATGCCACCCTGGCCGGACAACGCGGCGAGTGCCTTGCTGCGCAGCGCGACCACCCGCGCACCGTCCGAAAGGGACAGTGCACCGGCGACGCAGGCGGCGGCGATCTCACCCTGGCTGTGCCCGAGCACGGCCGCGGGCCGCACGCCGTGGGACTCCCACAGCGCCGCCAGCGACACCATCACGGCCCACAGCGCGGGCTGGACGACCTCGACGCGGTCGAGCTCGTCGCCGCGGCGCAGGACGCGCAGCAGGTCGAAGTCGGTGAACGGCACCAGCGCGGCCGCGCACTCGGCCAGCCGGGCGGCGAACACCGGCGACGTTTCCAGCAGCTCACGGCCCATCCCGGCCCACTGGGAACCCTGGCCGGGGAAGACGAACACCGCGTCCGGCCCGGCGTCGGCGATCCCGGTGACCACAGTGGACGACTCCTCCCCGGCGGCGAGCGCCGCGAGCCCCCGGCGCCGGTCCTCGCCGAGCACGACCGCGCGGTGGCCGAACCGGCTGCGTGAACTCAGCAGCGAGTGGGCGACGTCGAGCGGGTTCTCGTCCACAACGGACAGCAGCCGGGCGGCCTGGCCACGCAACGCCTTGGCGCTCCGGGCCGACAGCACCCACGGTGCCGAGGGAACGTCCGGCGACGAGACCGCCGGTTCGGCCGCGGGCGCCTCCTCCAGGATCACGTGCGCGTTGGTCCCGCTGACCCCGAACGACGACACCCCGGCCCGGCGCGGGCGATCCCCCGCGGGCCACGGCCGCGGTTCGGTCAGCAGCGACACCGCGCCCGCCGTCCAGTCCACGTGCGGTGACGGCTCGTCGGCGTGCAACGTCTTCGGCAGCACGCCGTGCCGCAGCGCCAGGATCATCTTCAGCAGCCCGGCGACGCCGGCGGCGGCCTGGGTGTGCCCGAGGTTCGACTTGACCGACCCGAGCCACAGCGGCTCCGCCCGATCCTGTCCGTACGCGGCGAGCACCGCCTGGGCTTCGATCGGGTCGCCCAGCGCGGTACCGGTCCCGTGCGCCTCGACGACGTCCACATCGGACGGTGCCAGCCGCGCGTCGGCGAGCGCCTGCGCGATGACCCGCTGCTGCGCGGGACCGTTCGGCGCGGTCAGGCCGTTCGACGCGCCGTCGGAGTTCACCGCCGAGCCGCGCACCACGGCCAGCACCGGGTGCCCGAGCCGGCGCGCGTCGGAAAGCCGTTCCAGCAACAGGACCCCGGCGCCCTCGGCGAAGCCGGTGCCGTCGGCGCCCGCGCCGAACGCCTTGCAGCGCCCGTCGGCGGAAAGCCCGCGCTGGCGGGAGAATTCGACGAACACCGACGGCGTCGCGAGCACCGTCGCCCCGCCCGCGAGCGCGAGCGTGCACTCGCCCCGGCGCAGCGCCTGCACCGCCAGGTGCACGGCGACCAGCGACGACGAGCAGGCGGTGTCGAGCGTCAGCGCCGGGCCTTCGAAGCCGAAGGTGTAGGCGATCCGGCCCGAGGCCAGGGAGCCGGAGGTGCCCATCAGCACCCGGCCGGCGAGGTCCGCGTCGGCCGCGCCGGTGCCGTAGTCGGCGTACATCGTCCCGGCGAACACGCCGGTCCGGCTGCCGCGCAACGACTGCGGGTCGATGCCGGCGCGTTCGACGGCTTCCCAGGACAGTTCGAGCAGCAGCCGGTGCTGCGGGTCGGTGACCTCGGCGGCGGCCGGGGACATGCCGAAGAACCCGGCGTCGAACGCGCCCGGCTCGGTGAGGAACCCGCCGTGGCGGGTGCTGGAGTGCCCCGGTTCGTCCGGCCGGTGCAGGCTTTCGACGTCCCAGCCGCGGTCGCCGGGGAACTCGGTGATGGCGTCGGTGCCGCCGTCGAGCAGCCGCCAGAGGTCCTCGGGCGTGGTGACGCCGCCGGGGTACCGGCAGCCGGTGCCGACGACGGCGATCGGCTCCTCGGCGGCCCGCAGCTTCTCGCGGGCCTGGTGCAGTTCGAGGGTGACCCAGCGGAGGTTCTCCAGCACGCGGTCGTCGTGCTCAGCCATGGTTGCCCAGCTCCTTGGAGATGAAGTCGAGTAGTTCGTCGGCCGAAGCGGTGCGCAGGTGCTGCGCCGGGTCGCCGGGTTCGGGTTCGGGCCGCCGCAGGCGGGCGCCGAGGGCGTCGAGCCGGGCCAGCACCGTGGCCAGCACCGACTCGTCGACGTCGGCGAGGGCGTGCTCGAGGCGCTCGACGTGGTCGAGCGCCTCCGGGCGGGCCGGGCCGGTGACCAGCCCGCGTTCGAGGTGCGCGGCGACGGCCGACGGCGTCGGGTGGTCGAAGACGAGCGTCGCGGGCAGCCGCACCCCGGTCGCGGCGGTGAGCCGGTTGCGCAGCTCGACCGCGGTCAGCGAGTCGAACCCGATCTCGGCGAACGGCTGGGCGGGGTCGATCGCGGCCGTCCCCTGGTGCCCGAGCACCGCGGCGACCTCGCCCCGGACCAGGTCGAGCAGCACCTTCGGCAACTCTGCGGCGGGGACGTCGGTCAGCTCGATCCGCGCTTTCGCCGGGGTGGCCGGAGCGCGGACGAGCCCGCGCAGCAGCGGTGGGACCTCGCCGAGCCGGGCCGCCGACGTCTCCAGCCGGACCGGGTACAGCACCGCCTCCCCGGCCGCCCAGGCCGCGTCGAAGAGGTCCAGGCCCTGCCGGTTCGACAGCGGCAGCACGCCCGTGCGGCCCAGCCGGCCCAGGTCGGTGCGGTCCAGCCCGCCGGTCATCGTGCTCGCCTCGGCCCACAGGCCCCAGCCCAGCGACAACGCCGGCAGCCCGTTCGCGCGGCGGTGCCGGGCGAGCGCGTCGAGGTAGGCGTTCGCGGCCGCGTAGTTCGCCTGCCCCGCGGTGCCGAGCGTGCCCGCGACCGAGGAGAACAGGACGAAGCTGCGCAACGGGAGTCCCGCGGTCAGCTCGTGCAGGTGCCGGGCGGCGTCGACCTTCGGCCGCAGCACGGTGTCGAGCTGCCCGGCGGTGAGCGCGGAGAAGGTCGCGTCGGCCAGCACCCCGGCGGCGTGCACGACCGACGTCAGCGGGCGCTCGGCCGGGATCGCCGCGAGCACCTCGGCGAGCCTGTCCCGGTCGGCGGCGTCCGCGGCGACGACCTCGGCGGCCGCGCCCAGCTCCGCCAGCTCGGCGACGAGCTCGGCCGCGCCGTCGGCTTCCGGTCCCCGGCGGCTGAGCAGCAGCAGGTGGCGGGCGCCGTGGGCGAGCACGAGGTGCCGGGTGACGAGCCGCCCGAGCGTGCCGAGCGCCCCCGTCACGAGCACCGTGCCGGCCGCGTCGAGCAGCGGCCCGGTGGCGGCGCGGACGTCCGCCCGGGCGAACGCCGGGACGTACGCGACCCCGGCCCGCAGGGCGAGCTGCCCCTCCCCGGTGCCGAGTGCGGCGGGCAGGGCTTGCCGCGAACGCGGATCGTCGTCGACGTCGGCCAGCACGATCCGGCCCGGGTGCTCCGCCTGCGCCGACCGCAGGAGCCCCCAGAGCGCGGCGCCGGCGGGGTCGTCTTCGGTCGCGCCGCTGGTCAGCACCACGAGCCGGCCGTCGGCGGGCGAGTCCAGGAACTCGCGCACGAGGTCCAGGTGCCGGGTGAGGACTTCGCGGACTTCGCCGGTGCCGGCGGACACCACCACGTCGCCCTCGACCGGCGCGCCGGTCTCGACCGGCTGCCACGCGAGGCGGTAGAGCGAGTCCGAACCGGCCGCGAGCTGCGCGGGCGAGAACGGGCGCAGGGTCAGCGCTTCCGCCGTCAGCACCGGGCGGCCGTCCTCGTCGTCCACCGCCAGCGACACCGCGTCCGGGCCGGCCGGGGAAAGCCGGGCCCGCAGCGCCCGGGCGCCGGACGCGTGGGCGGTGACGCCGGACCACGCGAACGGCAGCCGGGGGGCGTCGTCGGCGAAGAAGCCGCCGAGCCGGACCGCTTGGGCCGCGGCGTCGAGCAGGGCCGGGTGCACCACGAAGGTGCCGGGCTCGGCCGGGCTGATCTCGGCGTGGACGTCGTCACCGGACCGCCAGGCCCGGGCCAGGCCCTGGAAGGCGGGGCCGTAGTCGAAACCGTCTTCGGCCGCGGTGACGTAGAACTTCTCGACGTCGATCTCGGTCCCGGCAGGTGGCCAGGTCAGCGGCGGGCGGACCGCGGTGGTGGCCGGGCCGAGGGTGCCCGAGGCGTGCCGCGTCCAAGGCCCGTCCTCGGTGCGGGCGAAGATCTTCAAGGCGTCTTCGCTGACGGTGACCTGGACGAGCACGGCGCCGCGGCGCGGCAGGACGAGCGGCGCTTCGACGGTCAGATCTTCCACGGTGGCACCGGTTTCGCGCGCCGCGTGCAGAGCGAGGTCGAGGAACGCGGTGCCGGGCAGCAACGGCGTGTCGAGGACGGCGTGGTCGGCGAGCCACGGCATCGCCCGCAGCGACAGCCGGCCGGTGAACAGCCGGACGTCCGGGTCGGCGAGGCGGGTCGACGCGGCCAGCAGCGGGTGCCCGGCCGCGTCGAGGCCGAGCCCGTCGACGCCGGCGGGGGTTTCGCCCGCGTCGAGCCAGAACCGTTCGCGCTGGAAGGGGTAGGTCGGCAGGGCGGCGCGGGTGCCCGCGGGCAGCACCCAGTCGACCGGCACGCCGTGGACGTGCGCCTCGCCGAGTGCCGCGAGCACGCGGACCGGGCCGCCGTCGTTCCGCTTGAGCGTGCCGAGGGCGGTGGTGGTCTCGGCGAGGGCGCTGACGAGGACCGGGTGCGGGCTGCACTCGATGAAGACGTCGTGGCCCGTTTCGGTGAGGTTTTCTGTGGCGCGCGCGAATTCGACGGGCTGACGGAGGTTGCGGTACCAGTACGCGGCGCCGAGGTCGGCGGTGTCGGTGAGTTCGCCGGTCACGGTGGAGTGGAAGGGAATCTCGCCCGACCGCGGCCGCACCGGGGCGAGCACGCGGGCCAGCTCGTCTTCGAGGACTTCCACGTGCGGCGAGTGGGAGGCGTAGTCGACGGCGATCCGCTTGGCCGGGACGTCCGAAGCCAGCAGCTCGTCGAGCGCGTCGGCGTCACCGGAGACCACGGTCGAGGCGCCGCCGTTGACCACGGCGACCGCGAGCCCCGGCCAAGGAGCGATGAGTTCCCGCGTCCGATCGGCCGGAGCGGCCACGGACACCATGCCGCCGCGTCCCGACAGCGCCAGCAACGCCCGGCTGCGCAGCGCGACCACGCGGGCACCGTCCGAAAGCGACAGTCCACCCGCGACGACCGCGGCGGCGATCTCGCCCTGGGAGTGGCCCACGACGGCGGCGGGTTCGACGCCGTGCGCTCGCCAGACGGCGGCGAGCGACACCATCATCGCCCACAGCGCGGGCTGGACCACGTCGACCCGCTGCAGCGCCTCGGCGTCGCCGAGGACGTCCAAGAGGTGCCAGTCCACAAAGGAGTCGAGGGCGGCCGAGCACTCGGCCATCCGCTCGGCGAACACCGGTTCGGTCTCGAGGAGTTCCCGGCCCATCCCGGCCCACTGCGAACCCTGACCGGGGAAGACGAACACGACCCGGCGCCCCGGCCGCGCCACACCGGCGCCGGTCCCCCGCTCGGTGAGCGCGGTGAGCCCGGCCTTCAGGTCACCGGTGACGACGGCGCGGTGGTCGAACGCCGATCGCTCGACCAACGCCCGCGCCACGCCGGCGGGATCGCCGTCCACAAGGGACAGAAGGCGCCGGGCTTGCTCACGCAGTGCGGGTTCCGTGCGGGCCGAGAGCACCCACGGGACCGGCTCGTTCGCTGTCGCGGACGGCTCCGGTTCCGGAACGGCTTCGAGGATCACGTGCGCGTTGGTGCCGCTGATGCCGAACGACGACACCGCCGCGCGCCGCGGCCGTGCGACCTCGGGCCAGGCGCGGTTCCCGGTGAGCAGCTCGACCGCGCCCGCCGTCCAGTCGACGTGCGGGGACGGCTCGTCGACGTGCAGCGTCTTCGGCAGCACGCCGTGCCGCATCGCCTGAACCATCTTCACGACCGCGCCGACACCCGCGGCGGCCTGCGTGTGCCCGACGTTCGACTTGAGCGAACCCAGCCACAGCGGCGTTTCCCGGCCCTGGCCGTACGTCTCCAACAGGGCCTGCGCCTCGATCGGGTCGCCGAGCGGGGTGCCGGTGCCGTGCGCCTCGACGGTGTCCACATCGGACGTCGCCAAGCCCGCGGTCGCGAGCGCGGCGCGGATCACGCGTTGCTGCGACGGGCCGTTCGGGGCGGTGAGGCCGTTCGACGCGCCGTCGGAGTTGATCGCGGACCCGCGCAGCACGGCGAGCACCGGGTGCCCGTTGCGGCGGGCGTCGGACAGGCGTTCCAGCAGCAGCATCCCGGCGCCCTCGGCCCAGGCGGTGCCGTCGGCGGCGGCCGCGAACGGCTTGCAGCGGCCGTCCGGGGCGAGCGCGCGCTGGCGGCTGAACTCCACGAACGAGCCGGGAGTGGCCATCACCGCGACGCCGCCCGCGAGCGCGAGGCCGCATTCGCCCTGCCGCAGGGCTTGCGCGGCGAGGTGCAGCGCGACCAGCGACGACGAGCACGCGGTGTCGACCGTGACGGCCGGGCCTTCGAACCCGAAGGTGTAGGCGACGCGGCCGGAAACGACGCTGCCGGACCCGCCGGTGAACGAGTAGCCCTCCGCTTCCTCGGGCAGCGGGGCCAGGCGCGCGGTGTAATCGTGGTACATCGCGCCCGCGAAGACGCCGGTGCGGCTGCCGCGCAGGCCGAGCGGGTCGATCCCGGCGTTTTCGAAGGCCTCCCAGGAGGTTTCGAGCAGGAGGCGCTGCTGCGGATCCATCGCGGTGGCCTCGCGCGGGCTGATGCCGAAGAACTCGGCGTCGAACTCGCCCGCGTCGTGCAGGAACCCGCCACGGGTGGTGTACGTGCGGCCGGGGCGGTCGGGATCGGCGTCGTACAGCGCCGCGACGTCCCAGCCGCGGTCGACCGGGAACTCGCTGATCGCGTCCCGGCCGTCGACGACCAGCTGCCACAGCTCGTCCGGGCCGGTCACGCCCCCGGGGAAGCGGCAGGCCATGCCGACGATGGCGATCGGGTCCCCCGCGACGGCGGTCTGTGTGGCGGCTTCCGCGGTTTCCTCGCCGCCGCCCAGTTCCGCGTGCAGGCGGTCGATCACCGCGGCCGGGGTCGGGTGGTCGAACAGGAGCGTGGCGGGCAGCCGGAGCCCGGTCGCGGCGGCCAGGCGGTTGCGCAGCTCGACCGACGTGAGCGAGTCGAACCCGATCTCCTTGAACGCCCGGCCCGGCTCAACCGCGGCCGGGTTCCCCAGCCCGAGCACGGCCGCGACCTCGGCGCGGACGACGTCGGCGATCCCCTCGACGGTCACCGCGGTCTTCGTCGCACCGCGGCCGGCGCGCAAGCGGACGACGCTCCGCAGCAACGACGGCACCGTCCCCGCGGCACGCAGTCCGGCTTCGTCGACGCGCAGAGGCACGAGCAGCGCGTCTGCGGCGCCGCGGGCGGTGTCGAACAGGTCGAGCGCGTCCACAGTGGACAAGGTGCCGACGCCGGTGCGGGACATCCTGGTCCGGTCCGCGGCGGCCAGCCCGCCGCCCATGCCGTCCGCCGTCTCCCACAGGCCCCACGCCAGCGCCGTGGCCGGAAGTCCCTGCGCACGCCGATGTCCAGCGAGTGCGTCGAGGAAAGCGTTGGCGGCGGCGTAGTTGGCCTGCCCCGCCGTGCCGAGCAGGCCGGAAACGGAGGAGAACAGCACGAACTCGGTCAGCTCGCCGGCCAGCTCGTGCAGGTTCCAGGCGGCATCGACCTTCGCGCGCAGGACGTCGTCGAGCTGCTCGGTGGTGAGCGTCTCGACCGGACCGTCGGCGAGAACACCGGCGGCGTGGACGACCGCGGTCACCGGGTGTTCGGCCAGCAGCGCGGCCAGTGCGTCGCGATCGGCGACGTCGCAGGCAGCGAGGGTCACCTCCGCGCCCAGCGCCTCCAGTTCCGCGACCAGTTCTCCGGCGCCTTCCGCGGCGGGACCGCGACGGCTGACCAGCAGCAGGTGCCGGACGCCCTGTTCGGCGAGGCGCCGGGCCAGCGCGCGGCCGAGACCGCCGGTCGCGCCGGTGACGAGCACGGTGCCGTGCGGAGCCGGGACCGCGTCCGGCACGGTGGCCCGGGCCAGCCGCGGGACGAGCACGACGCCGTCCCGGTACGCCAGTTCCGGTTCGCCGGTGGCCGCGATGGCGGCGATTTCCGACGGCGTCAGCTCGGTGTCGGTGTCCAGGAGCACGAACCGGCCGGGGTGCTCGGTCTGGGCCGAGCGGACCAGCCCGCGCACCCCGGCGTCAGCGAGTTCGCTGGTCACGAAGACGAGCTGGGCGCCGTCGAAGCGGGCGTCGGCGAGCCAGGTGCGGATCAGGCCGAGCGCGTGGTTCGTGGCGGTGCGCACCCGGTCCGGCACCGCGCTTGTGCCGGACTCGGGGCGCACCGCCACGAAGTCGGGGACCTCGGCCAGGTCGAGGCCGGTGGTGAGCACGCAGGTGGCCGCCGTGGCGGGGGCGGGCACCGGCGTCCAGGCGACGCGGTAGAGGTCGTCGCGGGAGACGGTGGCCGTCAGCTGGTCCGCGGCGACGGGCCGCAGGGACAGGGCACCGACTTCGGCGACCGGAGCACCTTCGGTGTCTACAATAGACATACCAGCGGCCGTGGTGTAGCGGACGCGGATCGTGCTCGCGCCGGCCGCGTGCAGGCGGACGTCGTGCCAGGAGAACGGGATCCGGCCCGCCTCGACGCCTTCCGGGTCACCGAAGGCGACGACGTGCAGGGCGCCGTCGAGCAAGGCGGGGTGCAGGCCGTAGTCCGCGGCCTCGGCGACGCGGTGCTCGGGCAGCGCCACTTCGGCGAACAGCTCGTCGCCTCGCCGCCAGACCGCGCGCAGGCACCGGAATTCGGGACCGTAGCCGAACCCGGCGGCGGCGATCCGGTCGTACCGGCCGTCGAGGTCGACGGGCTCGGCGCCTTCCGGCGGCCAGACCGGCTCCGGCGCGGGCACGGCTCCACCGGCGGAGACGGACCCGGCGGCGTTGCGGGTCCAGCCCGCGGTCACCGACGGCTGGTCGGGCCGCGACGAAACGGCCACCGCGCGGCGGCCGGACTCGTCGGGCGCGCCGAGGGAAACCTGGAGCTGGACGCGGCCGTCCGCGGGCAGGACCAGCGGGGTCTCCTGGACGAGCTCGTCGAGCCGGTCGCAGCCCGCCTGCCCGGCGGCGAGCAGCGCGAGTTCCACGAAAGCACTGCCGGGCAGGAGGTTCGCGCCGAGCACGACGTGATCGGCCAGCCACGGCTGGGTCCGCACGGACAGGAGGCCGGTGAACAGGACACCGTCCGTGCCGGCGACCTCGGCGCCGCCGCCGAGCAGCGGGTGGCCGGTCGGGGTGAGGCCCGCGGCCGCGACGTCGGCGCGCAGCGAGCGTGGCGGGAGCCAGAAGCGCTGCCGCTCGAAGGGATAGGTCGGTAAGTCTACTGTGGACTTACTTGGAATCGCTTCGCCGAGCACGGCCAGCACCGGGTACACGGCTTGGACGTCGTCGCGGCCGGAGCGGAGGGTCGGGAGGAAGTCGCCGTCCGGCAGGCAATCGCGGCCCATGGCGGTCAGGACGCCGTCGGGCCCCAGCTCGACGAAGGTGGTGACGCCGTCGTCGGCCAGGCGGGCGACGGTGTCGGCGAAGCGGACGGTGCCGCGGACGTGCCGGACCCAGAACTCCGGCGTCGCGGGATCGCCGTCGACCTCCAGCGGGATGCGCGCCGGGCGGAACGTGGCCGACCCGGCGACCGCGCGGAAGGCGTCGAGCATGCCGTCCATGTGCGGGGAGTGGAAGGCGTGGCTGACGGTGAGGCGCCGGGTCCGCCGCCCGAGTCCGGCGAAGTGCGTTTCGAGCTTCGCGACGGCGGTTTCGTCGCCGGCGACGACGACGGACCGGGGCCCGTTGACCGCGGCGAGGGAAACGCCGTCGCCGAGCGGGATTTCGGCCTCGGTCGCTTCGATGGCGGCCATCGCCCCGCCGCCGGGCAGTGCGTCCATCAGCGCGCCGCGGGCGGCGACGAGCCGGGCGGCGTCGGCGAGGTCGAGGATCCCGGCGACGTGCGCGGCGGCGAGTTCGCCGATCGAGTGCCCCGCGACGAAGTCCGGCCGGATGCCGTGGTGCTCGAACAGCCGGAACAACGCCACTTCGACCGCGAAGAGCGCGGGCTGGGTGTAGGCGGTGCGGTCGAGGAGGGTGGTGTCGTCGGCGAAGACGACAGTCTTGAGTGGACGGTCCAGGTGCGGGTCGAGCGCCGCGAAAACCTCGTCGAGGGCGGCGGCGAAGACCGGGTCGGCGTCGTAGAGGGGCTGGGCCATGCGGGCGCGCTGGGAACCCTGTCCGGTGCAGAGGAAAGCGAGCTTGCCCGGGGTCGTGCAGTGGATGCCGGTGCCGTGCCCGGCCAGCGCTTCGAGCGCGTCGAGCTGACCGCCGACGATCCCCGCGCGGTACTCGAACCGGCTCCGCGCGGCCAGCGTGGCCGCCACCTCGCCGGACGCCAGCTCGGGGTGCGCGAGAAGGTGTTCCCGCAGTTCACGGGCTTGCCGCCGGAGCGCGTCCGGGGTCTTGGCACTGAGCACCCACGGCGAGACCGAGCGCCCCGATGTCGCGTCGGGGTGCTCGGGGGGCGCCTCCAGGATGGCGTGGGCGTTCGTGCCGCTGATGCCGAACGACGAGACCGCCGCCCGGCGGGGGCGTGGGACCTCGGGCCAGGCGCGGCTCTCGGTGAGCAGTTCGACCGCGCCCGACGTCCAGTCCACGTGCGGGGTCGGCTCGCCGACGTGCAGCGTCTTCGGCAGGATCCCGTGCCGCATCGCCAGCACGAGCTTCAGCACGCCGCCGATGCCGGCCGCCGCCTGGGCGTGGCCGATGTTCGACTTCAGCGAGCCCAGCCACAACGGCGTCGAGCGGTCCTGGCCGTAGGTCGCCAGGACCGCCGACGCCTCGATCGGGTCGCCCAGGACCGTGCCCGTCCCGTGCGCCTCGACGACGTCCACCTCGGACGCCGTCAGTCCCGCGTCCGCCAGTGCCGCCCGGATCACCCGTCGCTGGGCCGGGCCGCTCGGGGCGGTCAGGCCGTTGGACGCGCCGTCGGAGTTCACCGCCGTGCCGCGGACCAGGGCCAGCACCGGGTGGCCGTGGCGCCGCGCGTCGGACAGCCGCTCCAGCAGCACCACCCCGGCGCCTTCCGCCCAGCCGGTGCCGGCCGCGTCGGCCGAAAACGCGCGGCAGCGGCCGTCGGCGGACAGGCCGCCCTGCTTGGCGAACTCGACGAACATCCCGGGCCCGGACATGACCGTGACCCCGCCCGCGAGCGCCATCCCGCACTCGCCCGCCCGCAGCGACCGCACCGCCAGGTGCAGTGCGACCAGCGACGACGAGCACGCCGTGTCCACCGTGATCGCCGGGCCCTCCAGCCCGAAGACGTGCGCGACGCGGCCGGAGATCAGGCTCGGCGACGTCCCGGTCAGCAGGTGGCCGTCCTCGGCTTCGTGCAGCCGCGGGCCGTATTCGTGCGACGTCGCGCCGAGGAAGACGCCGTCGCGGTGGCCGCGGATCGTCTCGGGTCGGATGCCCGCGCGCTCGTAGGCCTCCCACGCCGCCTGCAGCACCAGCCGCTGCTGCGGGTCCATCGCGAGCGCCTCGCGCGGGCTGATGCCGAAGAACGCCGGGTCGAACTCGGCCGCGCCGGTCAGGAACCCGCCCTCGCGGACGGCGTCGCTGTCCCAGCCGCGGTCCGACGGCGGCGCGGACACCGCGTCCCGGCCCGATGCGACCAGCTGCCAGAGGTCTTCCGGCGTGCGGACGTCACCGGGGAACCGGCAGGCCATCGCCACGATCGCGATGGGTTCGTCCGACGCGGCGGCGAAGTCGTCGCGGGACTCGGCGGCACCGGCCAGGTGCGCGGCCACGGCCTCGGGCGTCGGGTGCTCGAACAGCAGCGTCGCGGGCAGCGCGCGGCCGGTCGCCTCGGCGAGCCGGTCCCGCAGCTCGAGGCCGGTCAGCGAGTCGACGCCGAGGTCGCGGAAGCTCCGCGCCGGGTCGACGTCGGCCGCCGACGCGTACTCCAGGACGGCCGCGACCTCGGCGCGGACCAGGTCGAGGGGAACGAGCGGGTCCCCGGCCCCGCGTTCGGGGACCCGCTCGGCAACCGGACCGGCGGTCAGGATGTCCCGCCGGTCCGGCAGCTCGGCGGGCAGCCAGTAGCCGGCGCGCTGGAAGGGGTACGTCGGCAGCTCGACGCGGTTGCCTTGCCACGGCGCGAAGAGCGCGGCCCAGCCGACGTCGCGACCGGTGACGTGCAGGGTCGCCAGCGCCCGCAGCAATGCAGCGGTCTCGGACCGCGCGCCGCGCTGGGCGGGGACGACGGCGGCCCGCGCGACGGTCGCGCGCACCTGCTCGGTCAGCACCCCGGCCGGGCCGATCTCGACGAAGTCCGTTACGCCGCGGGCTTCCAGCGTCCGGACGCCGTCGGCGAACCGGACCGCCTCGCGCGCGTGCCGCACCCAGTATGCGCCGGTGCCCAGTTCGGCCGTCGCGAGCCAGCCGGTCACGTTCGACACCACCGGGATCCGTGCGTCCGCATAGGACAGTCCACTCGCGACTTCGCCGAACGCCGCCAGCATCGGCTCGATCCGCGCGGAGTGGAAGGCGTGACTGACGGTCAGCCGTTTGGTGCGGTGCCCGCGCGCGGCCAGCTCCGCCGCCGCGGTGAGGACGGCGTCCTCGTCACCGGACAGCACGACCGCCGACGGCCCGTTCACCGCGGCGAGCGAAACGCGCTCGCCGAGCATCGGCTGAACGTCGGCTTCGGCGGCTTCCACCGCGACCATCGCCCCGCCGGCCGGAAGGGCCTGCATGAGCGCGCCGCGGGCGGCGACCAGCCGGGCCGCGTCGGCCAGGGAGAACACGCCGGCGACGTGCGCGGCGGCCAGCTCGCCGACCGAGTGCCCGGCGACGAAGTCCGGCCGCACCCCCGCGGCCTCGAACAGCCGGAACAGCGCCACTTCGAACGCGAAAAGGCCGGCTTGGGTGTACTCCGTCCGGTCGACGGCGTCTTCGAGGACGACGTCGGCCAGCGGCCGGTCGAGCAGGCCGTCGAAGGCCGCGCACGTCTCGGCGAAGGCGTCGGCGAACGCCGGGAAGGCTTCGGCCAGCTCCCGGCCCATCCCGGCGCGCTGGCTGCCCTGCCCGCTGAACAGGAAGGCGAGTGCGCCCCGGTCCGCCACCCGGCCCCGGACGATCTCGTGGGCGCTGCCGCCGGCGGCGAGCGTGCGCAGGCCGGCCAGGAGCGCCGCGCGGTCCCGGCCGATGACGACGGCCCGGTGTTCGTGGTGCTTGCGCGTGGTCGCCAGCGAAAGACCGACGTCGACGGTGTCCATTTCGGACATCGTGGACAGCTGGGAAGCCTGATCGCGCAGGGCTTCCGGCGTCCGCGCCGACAGCAGGAACGGCAACGCGTGCGGGACGTCCGGTGCCGCCTTCTCCCGCGCGGGCGGCTCCTGCAGGACCAGGTGGCAGTTCGTTCCGCCCATGCCGAACGAGGACACGCCGGCCACGAGCGGGCGGCCGGGCTCGGGCCAGTCCGACAACGACGTCTGGACCCGCAAGCCGAGTTCCGCCAACGGGATCGCCGAGGTCTCGAAGCCGGGGGTGGGTGGCAGTTTCCGGTGCCGCAGCGCGAGAACCACCTTGACCAGGCCGGTGATCCCGGCCGCGGCTTCGGTGTGACCGACGTTCGCCTTCGCGGACCCGACGGCCAGCGGCGCGTCCGGGCGGCCGAGGACCCGGCCCAGCGCGGCGGCTTCGACCGGGTCACCGGCCTTCGTGCCGGTGCCGTGCAGCTCGACGTACTGGACCGACCGCGGGTCGATCTCCGCGTACGCCCGCCGCAGGACTTCGGCCTGGCCGTCGGCGTCCGGCGCGGTGAGACCGGCGCCGCCGCCGTCGTTGCCGACCGCGCCGCCGAGGAGCACCGCGTGCACGAGGTCGCCGTCGGCGAGAGCCTGGTCGAGGGGCTTGAGGACGACGGCCGCGCCGCCCTCGCCGCGCACGAACCCGTTGGCGCGCGCGTCGAAGACGTGGGCGGTGCCGTCGGGGGACAGCCCGCCGAAACGTTCGGCCAGGACAGCGCTTTCCGGCACGAGGTTGAGGTGCACACCGCCGGCGAGCGCGACCGCGCATTCCCCGCGGCGCAGGCTTTCCACGGCCTGGTGCACCGCGACCAGCGACGACGACTGTCCGGAGTCGACGGTGAAGCTCGGCCCGCGCAGACCGAGCGCGTAGGAGACGCGGTTGGCGATCAGGCCGCGGCGGATCCCGGCCATGGAGTGCCGCGTGACGGCGTCGGCACCGGCGCGGTCGAGCAGGGTGGCGTAGTCGTCGGAGGCGGCGCCGAGGAAGACGCCGGTCCGCGGTCCCGGCACGAGACCGGCGTTTTCCACGGCCTCCCAAGCGAGTTCGAGCATCAGCCGCTGCTGCGGGTCGATCGCGGCGGCTTCCCGCGGCGAGATCCCGAAGAACGCGGGGTCGAAGTCCGCGACGCGCTCGAGGTACGCCGCCGGCGGCGCGCCGGGGGAAGCGGCGCGGCCGGCGGGTGGTTCCCCGATCGCGCTGCGGCCTTCGCGCAGCAGCGCCCAGAACCCGGCGGGGTCCGCGGCCGAGGGCAGCCGGCAGGACAGGCCGACGATCGCGATCCCGTCCGGCATGGGCCCTCCTCACAGTTTTCTTGCGGTACTTGGAAAAACCTAGAAGGAGTGGCTTCTGCTTCGCTTCCACCGGCTTCCCCGGGCCTGAAAGTCACCGGCCGCGACGGGAGCGACGCGATCCGTGGTGTCCCCCGGACACGAAGAAGGGGACTGCCCTCGCGGACAGTCCCCTTCGGCACCAACGGGTTTCAGGCTCCCGGCGGAGGTGGCACGGTCGCCCAGAAATCGCACTGGCTGCGCGTCGCCAGGTCGATCTTCTGGTTGCCGCCGGCGGACGCGAGGTCCAGCGACAGCGCGTCACGCGCCGTTCCCGTGCTGAAGCGTGGCCACGTGGGCAGGCCCGAAGCGTTCGGGTCGCCCGTGCGGGCGAACGTCGACCAGTACTTCACCATCTGGTCGGAGAGCGCTTGCTGCGGCGCGTTCAGCGTCGCGCCGGTGAACTTCGGGAACAGGTAGTTCAGCTCCGCGCCGTGCTCGGCACCCTCGTCGAAGCCGGGGACGTCGACGACCGGCGGGGCCGTGCGGTCGGAGAACTGGTAGACGAACAGCTTGGCCTGCCCGGCGATCGCGGCGCGGTACGCCGTGACGTGCTGGCAGGTGGCGAGCTGGTCGTCCCCGGCGTCACTGAGCACCTGCGACAGCGCGAGCCCCGGCGTCGGGTACGCGGCCGCGGGGTACTTCGCCAGCACGCGGTCTGCGTCCACGCCGAAGGTGTTCCGGATGATCCGCGGGTACGACTCGGCGGTGACCGGGTTGCCCGCGGCGTCGTACTGGATGCTGACGATCAGCCGCATCTCGTCGCGGTTGTTGCCCCACAGCATCGGCACGCGGTTGAACCTGCCCTGCCGGAACGCGTCGATCGGCTGCAGCGGCTGTTCGCTGCCCCCGGCCACCGGTCCCTGCGGCAGCGGCGGCCACGCCTGCATCAGCGCCTTGACGTCGGTCTTGCCGCGCAGGCAGTTCGCGGCGGTGGCGGCGTCGGCGCAGCCGGACTGCGTGGCCACGGTCGTGCCCATGGTTTCGGCGGCGTCCTTGGTGAGCAGCGGCGATCCGCAGCTGTAGGTTTCGCCGATGGCGCGCTGGAACAACCCGGCCGAGGCGGGCGAAGCGAGGTGGATGCACGCGGACCCGGCGCCGGCGGACTGGCCGCCGATGGTGATGTTGCCCGGGTTCCCGCCGAAGCCGGCGATGTTGCGCTGCACCCACTTCAGCGACGCGCGCTGGTCCTGGATGCCGAAGTTGCCGGACTGCACGCCGGGCGTCTCGCCGTCGAGGGACGGCAGGGCGAGGAAGCCCAGCACGCCGACGCGGTAGTTGACGGTGACGACCACGACGTCACCCTGCGCGGCCAGGCGCGCGGCGTCGTAGGTGGAGCTGGTGCCGTTCTGGAAACCGCCGCCGTAGAACCAGACGACCACCGGCTTGACCCCGGCGGTCTTCGGCGCGAAGACGTTCAGGTAGAGGCAGTTCTCCTCGTAGGACTCGATGATCCCGCCGAGGCCGCCGAGCTGCGCGCACTGGCTGCGGAAGTTCGTGGCGTCGAGGACGCCGTCCCACGCCTTCGCGGCCTGCGGTGCCCGCCAGCGCAGCGCCCCGACCGGCGGGGCGGCGTACGGCACGCCCTTGAACGTCACCAGGTCGGCGGCCGCGGTCCCGCGGACCACACCGGTCTCGGTGAGCGCCAGCTCCCCGACGTACTTCGCCTCACCGGCGGCCGCCGGACCGGCGACCCCCGACACCGCGAGCGCGACCGCGGCACCGACCGCGGCGACGGCTCTACCCCATCTCATCAAAGCTCCGAAGGTTCTCTCGCCGGAAGGGACGGTCGGAACGCTAGGCGCGCCCGCTTCCAATCCGCTTCCCCACCGGCGAGAGCACCCCAATGTGGCGCTCGGTGCGGCTGACGCACCGAAGGCCACATTGAGGTTTTCTCAGTAGCGTCCGTGGTGTTCGTGGTGGGTGAGGACGAGGGCTGCTTGGACGATGGCGCCGATGCGGTGGGGGCAGAGGCTGATGTGCTGGAGTGCTCGCCAGCGGGTTTTGAGGATGGCCATGGCACGTTCGCCGAGAGCGCGGAGTCGGCTGTGGAGCAGGTTGTGGACCCGCTGGCGGGTGCCGAGGGGTGGTTGACCTGCGGCTTTCTTGAACGGGGTATGGATTCCGATGCCGGCTGAGTGGTAGGCCTTGTCGGCCAGTGTCGGCAGGCCTACGGCTGCGGCGGCGGTCAACGCGCCGACGATGCCGAGGTCGCGGGCGGCGGAGAGGTCGTTGCGGGAGCCGGGCAGCACCGGCGAGGTCCAGAGCGGGAACCCGCCGGGGCTGGCCAGGAACTGGATGTTTCCGCCGAAGGTGCGGTGCTTGCCCGAGTACCACAGATGCACCGTGGCCCCACGGTTGCGGCCTTTGGTTTTGGTGGTGGTCGCCGCGACCCGGTCACAGGTGAACAGGGAGCCGTCCAGGACCATGTGTGTATCGCCGGTATCGCGGCGTTGCGCCAGGACCTGGTGCAGGTCCGGGGCCTGGGCAGCCAGGGCGGTGATGGCTTCGTGCAGGTAGCGGTAGGCGGTGGCGATGCTGATGCGGTGGTCGGTGGCCAGCCGGTGCACCGGGATGGCGTCGCGGAACCATCGCAGTACCAGCACCGCGTGCCGGTAGGGGGTCAGCGCCCGCCGGCCCCGGCGCGTGCCGCGCCGTAGCCGTTCCGCCCGCAGGACACCGGCGACGAACCAGACCAGGTCACCTGACACATCGAGCGTGGCGCCATAATTGATCACGTGGGGCCTCTGGAACCTCGGACTTGATCTTCGCAAATCCAGTCCTACCAGGGGCCCCACGCCTCATCTCAGGGCAGCACGCACCTGTCCAGCCCCAGTCTTACTGAGAAACCTCATTGGGGCGCTTGGGGTCAGAGGCGGGCGAGCACCTCGCGGGCCCGGGTCTGCAACGCGGGGAGCCCGGCCGCCAGCCGCAGGCCTTCGCCGCACAGGCGGCGCGCTTCCTCTCGCCGCCCCTGGCCCGCGTGGGCGCGGGCCAGCGCGAGCAGGCAGCGGACCTCGATCAGGCGCAACCCGCCGCCGCGGGCCAGGTCGAGGGCTTCCGTGCCGATCAGCAGGACCTCCGCGTGGTCGCCGCGGGCGCCGTGGACCGCCGCCATGCCGCTCAGCGCTTCCGCCACGTGCCACGGCGAACCCCAGTGCCGGGCCACCGCGACCGCCTCCTGCTGGTGGCGGACCGCCGAGCACGTCTCCCCCAGCGCCGCCTCCGCCCTGGCCAGCGCGTTGAGCGCGCCCACTTCGGTCTCGCGGTTCTGTTCCTGACGCGCGATCTCCAGCCCCTGCACGGCTTGCGCGCGGCCCTGCTCGAACTCGCCGAGGTCGATCGACACCAGGCTCAGCCCGCACAGCGCCGAACCCTGGCCGTACGGGTGGGAGTGCGCCTTGTGCAGGTCGAACGCCCGGGTCAGCGACCGCCGCGCGCCCGGCAGGTCACCCTGCAGCCGTTGGACGACGCCGATCCCGACGAGCACCACCGCCTCCCCGAGCTGGTAGCCCTCGTCGACCGCGAGCTCCAGCGCCTCGTCGAGGCATGCGCGGGCGGCGTCGAGCAGGCAGCGCTGCCGGTGCACCGAAGCCAGGTTGTTCAGCACGCTCACCTGGCCCAGCCGGTAGCCGGACTGCCGCTGCAGCTCCAGCGCCAGCTCGAACTGCGAAGCCGCCTCCTCGAACCGGCCGGCCACCCGCAGCGCGATGGCGGACGCGTTGAGCGCGGCGGCCTTGCCCTCGGGCCAGTCCACGCGCTCGAACACGCGCAGCGCCTCGGTCATCCACTCGACGGCCTGCTCGTGCCGTTCCCGGTGGACGAACGCCAGGCCGATGCTCTGCGCGGTGACCGCTTCCACCGCGGGCACGTCGAGGCGGCGCGCGGCGGCCAGGACCGTGGTCGCGATGTCGACCCACTCGACCCGCCGTCCCCGGTGGTAAAACGCCGAGCGCACGGCGTCGGCGAGGTACCAGGCGATCGGGTACGGCCCGTCGGTGACCGCCTGCGTGACGACGGCGCAGAGGTTCTCGTGCTCGGCGTCGAGCCAGGCCGCGGCCTCGGCGGAGTCGGCGAAGGAGAGGGGGTTCGCCGGCACCACCGCGGGCTCGCGCGGCAGCCGCGGGTCGTGCCGCCTGCCGAAGATCCGCTCGGCCGCGTCCGCGCCCGAGAGGTACAGCTCGACGAACCGGCGCCACGCCCGGGCCCGCGCCGCCGGGGCTTCGTGCGCCCCGGCCTGCCGCAGCGCGTACGCCCGCAGCAGGTCGTGCAGCCGGTAGCGGCCGGCCACGTGCTGCTCGACCAGGTGCGCCGCGGCCAGCAGCCGCAGCTGCCGCGCCACCGCGTCGACCGGGTCGCCGGTGAGCGCCGCGGCGCCGCGGGCGGTGAAGTCGGCGCACGAAGCCAGGCCGAGCAGCCGGAACAGCCGCCGCAGCTCCGGGGCGAGCGCCTCGTAGGAGACGGCGAACGCCCGCGTCACGGCGCTCTCCTCCGCCCCGTCCACGACGAGTTGCTTGAGCCGGTCGCCCTTGGCGAGGTCCGCGGCCATCGCGGCGACCGTGGTGTCCGGGCCGGTCGCGATGTTCGCGGCGGCGATCCGCAGCGCCAGCGGCAGGTGCCCGCACAGCTCGGCCAGCTCCCCGGCCGCCGCCGGCTCGGCCGCCACCCGGCCTTCGCCGAGCACGCCGCCGAGCAACGCCCGCGAGTCGGCCTCGGTCAGCGCGCCGAGGCCGAGGGAGAACGCGCCGTACTCGGCGACCAGCCTGCCGAGCCGGTGACGGCTGGTGACCAGCACCGTCCCGGTCGGCGGCAGCAGCGGCAGGACCTGCTCGGCGTCGCGGACGTTGTCGAGCACGAGCAGCACCTGGCGGTCGGCGAGCAGCGACCGGTAGAGCCCGGCCTGCGCGTCGACCTCCTCCGGGATCCGCCGCGGGTCGGCGCCGAGCGCGCGCAGCAGCTGGGCCAGCGCGACCGCCGGCTCCATCGGCTCGCGATCGGCGTCGAACCCGCGCAGGTTGACGTACAGCTGCCCGTCCGGGAACCGCTCGCGCACGCGGTGGGCCCAGTGCAGCGCGAGCGCGGTCTTCCCGACGCCGGGGATGCCGTGCACGAGCCAGACGTCCGACGCGTAGGACCCGGCGCGCGCGGCGAGCTGGTGGTCCAGCTGCGCCAGCTGTTCGGTCCGCCCGGCGAAGCCCCGGACGTCCCGGGGCAGCTCGGCGGGCCGGGCCGGGACGACGACCTCGCCCACCGGCGCCGGCGGCTCGGGCGGCTCGTCGCCGTCGCCCTTGAGGACCTGCAGGTGCATCGCCCGCAGCCGCTCGCCGGGTTCGACGCCCAGCTCGGCGTCGAGGCGCTCGCGGGTCGCGGTGTAGACCTCCAGCGCTTCCGGCGTCCGGCCGGACCGCTGCAGCGCGAGCATCAGCTGCTCCTGCAGCCGCTCGCCGAAGGGGTATTCGTCGACGAAGTGGCGCAGCTCCCGCACCACGTGCGTGTGCCGGCCGGTGGCGAGTTCGGCGTCGAAGAGCGTCTCGAGCGCGGTCATCCGCTGCTCGGCCAGGAGCTGGCCGCTGCGCCGGACGAGCACGTCGGTGACCCCGCCCAGCGGCGGGCCCTGCCACAGTTCCAGGACCGCGCGCAGGCGTTCGACGCCCCGGCGCGGCTCCCCGCTCTCGATCAGCCGCCGCGCGTCCTTGGCGACGTCGTCGAAGAGCTCGGTGTCCAGTTCGCCGGGCCCGACCTCGATCAGGTACCCCGGTTCGCGGCGCACGATCACTTCGCGGCCGAGCAGCTTGCGCAGCTCCCAGACGCGCACCTGCAGCTGCCCGCGCGCGCTGGCCGGCGGGCGGTCTTCCCACAGCAGTTCGATCAGCTGGTCTTCGGAGACGACCTGGTTGGCGTTGAGCAGCAACGCGGCCAGGACGGTCCGCTGCTTCGGGCCGCCGAGCCGGGCGGGCCCGTCGACGCCGACCGCCGACACCGGCCCGAGCAGGCGGTACTTGAGGTCCGTGAAGGCCGGGAGCGTCAGCACGGGCGCCGGCCGGGTCCGCACCGGCACGGACCGGTACGAGACTTCGTCGGCCGTCATCGGCGTCCTCCGGCGCGCCGGAGGAACCGCGCTCTGCGTGCGTCGTTCGTCATGCGGGCGTCCGCCTTCCCCAGTAAAGTTCAGCCCCAGTGACGGAAAGTGTTCAGATCGTCACCACGTCGTCCCCCGGCCGGGTGAAGACACTCTCGTCGAGCCGAACGTGCCAGCGGCGCGCGAGCAGCGTCAACCGGCTCGAAAACGTTTCGCGCCAGCCCGAAACGTCCACTCGGGACCCGAATTCCGGAACCTCTGTGACGTCGGGCCCGTGCCAGCGAAAACCCGCTCCACCAGGGCTATCCTCAGCCGGGAAGGGAGCGGTCGGCGTTGTTGAAAATTCACTTCACGGAGGCGGACCTGGCGCGGGTGACCATCGCCGAGGACGCCGACCCGATGTGGGAGCTGCTGATGAGCAGCTACCGGATCCGGCGCCCCGAAGGCGAACCGCTGTTCGGCCGGTGGCGCCGGGGATCACGCTCCGCAGTCCCCGAGTCCGGCCGGCTGCTCATGTCGGCGGTACCGCCGTACGGCTATTGCCCCGACTTCCTCACCCCGGCCGGCGCCCGCACCATCGGCGAAGGCGTCTCGACGGTGCTCGAAACGACGTCCCCGGTGCTGGCGGCCGACGTCGCCGAGCTGGCGGCGCAGGGCACCCGCGTGCCGCCGTGGCTGCGGCGCCTCGGCGAGGGCGAACCCGCCGAACTGCGGCGCCTGGGCACGGCCCTGCACGACTACTACCGCCAGTGCGTGGCCCCGGACTGGCCGGCGGTGCGCCGCGCGGTCGCCCGCGACCGCCGCCGCCTGCAGTCCGGCCTGGACCGCGGCGGCCCGCAGCTGCTGCTGTCGACGTTGCACCCGGACATCACGTGGACCCCGCCGGTGCTGCGCGTCCGCTTCCCGATCGAGCAGGAACTGCACCTGGACGGCCGCGGGCTCCGGCTGATCCCGACGTTCTTCGCGCACGGCATGCCGACGACGTACAAGGACCCGGGCCTGCCCCCGGTGCTGGTCTATTCGATCAGCCACACGCGCTTCGACAGCGACGCGGAGCCGGGCCCGTCACTGGCGGCGCTGCTGGGCCACACGCGGGCGCGGGTGCTGATGACGGTCGCGATCACGCGCTGCAACACCAGCGAGCTGGCGGAGCTGACGGGGATTTCGCTGGCCACGGCGAGCCAGCACGCGTCGATCCTGCGGGCGAGCGGGCTGATCACGAGCGCGCGGTCGGGCAAGTCGCAGATCCACGAGATCACGCCGCTGGGCCTGGGAGTCATCCGGGCGAGCTGAGGGACTTGCCCGGCGTGTTAGCCTGTCGCCGTGCAGCGCCCCACGATGTTCTCGCGACTCGTAGTCCGGCGCGCCGGCTGAACCCAGGTCGCCGGCGCGCAGCTCCGGCGATCGCGGATTCCCCGCGGCACCTCTTTCGGGACCTGGCCCCGATCCCATCCGCACTTCCCCGTGGAGATCACGCCATGTCCAGTCCCACGTCTTTCGCCACCCGCCCGGCCATGCTGCTGCGCCGCCGCATCGCCACGTACTTCACCGGTGGTGCCGGGGAAATCCCGGCGCTGGTCCGCGCGCTCGGTGGCACTTCGGTGCACGAGCTGTCCGTCGACATCAGGGACGGGGTCCGGGAGAGCAGCATGGTCTGCGCCGTCCTGCTGGGCGGCGACGAGATCGACGGTCTGCTCGAGCAGCTCCGCGCGTTGCCCTCGGTGGTCTCGGCCGAGCTCGCCTGACGCCGGCTCCGTTTGCCGGCGCGGCCGCCGGGTAGCCCCGGCCCATGACGGATGTGCGAGTTCGACGCAGTACCGCCCGGACCGCCGCGGCGCTGTTCGGGATCGCGTTCCTGGCGGTGGGGGTGCTGGGGTTCGTCCCCGGGATCACCGCGGACTACGGTGCCTTGCGGTTCGCCGGGCACGAGTCGGGTGCGCAGTTGTTCGGCGTGTTCACGGTGTCCGTGCTGCACAACCTGGTCCACGTGCTGTTCGGTGTGCTCGGCGTGCTGGCCTCCCGCGCCAACGGGAGTTCGCGGGCGTTCCTGATGATCGGCGGCGGGGTTTACGTGCTGCTGTGGGTGTTCGGCCTGGCGATGGACCACGACAGCGCGGCGAACTTCCTCCCGATGGACAACGCCGACGACTGGCTGCACCTGGGTCTCGGAGTGGCGATGATCGCCACCGGCATCGCGACGACCGCGGCGGATCGCGCGCGGGGACAGTACCCGGAGCCGGAGAAGCAGGGCCGCTGAGGTGCTCCGGCTCGGTTTCCCGGTGATCGGCGTCTCCGACGTCCCGCGCGCCACCGCCTTCTGGACGGCGGCGCTGAACCTCGTCGCCACCGACGAGTGGGCGAGCGAGGGCTGGCGCACCCTCGAGCACGCCGACGGCTCCGGGCGCGCCCTCGGGCTGATGTCCAGCGAATCGGTGCCCGAGCCGTACCCGCGGATCCACCTCGACCTGCTCGTCGACACGACCGAGGAGCACGAGGCCGAAGTGGCCCGGCTCCTGCGGCTCGGGGCGTCCGAGGTGGCGTGGGACCGCTACCCGGCCGTCCCGGACTTCGTCGTGCTCGCCGACCCGGACGGCAACCGCTTCTGCGTGGTCGACCTCAGCAGGGCTCCGTCCAGCGGCTGACTCACGGCTTCCGGCCCACCCCGGTGGCGATCTCGTGCAGGCGGTGGCGGTCCGGGGCCAGCGGCGCGGTGTCCGCCCCGGCACCCGCACGCAGCCCGGCGAGGAACTCCTTCAGCGTGTCCGCGGCATCGTGGCGCGGCTGCCAGTCCAATTCGGACTGTGCGCGGCTCGTGTCGAGCAACGGCAGCCGCAGGACGGCGTCGAACAGCCCCGGTGTCGCCGGGACGGCGTGCAGGCGCCAGGCCGCGGCCACCGCGGCCCGGACCACGGCCGCCGGCACCGGGATCGTGCGGGCGCCCAGCAGGTCCGCGGCGAACCGCGCGTCCACCACCGGACCGGTCGCGATGTTGAACGCCCCCCGCACCGGCCGGGTCACCGCCTGGCGAACGGCGTCCGCGAGATCCGCTGTGTGCACGATCTGCGCACGCAGCCCACGGACGTCCGGCACCACCGGGAGCAAGCCCGGCCGCACCAGCGAGCCCGGGACGAAGGGCCCGGCGAAGAGCCGCCGCTGTTCGGTCGCCGCGGCGCGCTGGAACACGAACCCCGGCCGCAGGCGGACGACGGCCGGTTCCGGGTGCCGGACCTCGAACGCGTCCAGGTACCGCTCCAGATAAGCTTTTTCCCGCGTGTAGGCCGCTCCTGGCCAGCCGTGCGTCGGCCAGTCCTCGGTGACCGGCTCGTCGTCCGTCCGCGGGGAGTACGCCCCGATCGAGGACGTGTACACGAGTTTGGGCACGCCGGCGGCCGCCACCGCGTCGAACACCCGCATCGAGCCGAGGACGTTCGCGCGCCACGTCCGTTCGGGACGGCGGGCCGGCTGGAACAGCCACGCCAGGTGCACGACCACGTCGGCGCCGCGGAAGTGCGGCACGAGGTCGTCGCGCTCGACGTCGGCCGTGACGATCCCCTCCGCCGGCCGCCTGGCCAGCCCGACGACCGTGCCGACCCGCGGGTCGGCGCGCAAGGCGGCGACCACGCCCGTCCCGATGTTGCCGGTTGCTCCGGTGACGACTACGCGCATGCACGGCGGCTACCCCGCACCCCGGCGGTCAACCCTGCTATCTTCGGAAGCGTGGCAGGTGACGTCGACATCTCCGGATAGCTCCGGAGCAGGCAGGCCCCCGGCAGCGCCGGTGCGGGCCGCCCTTGTCGACCACCTTTTCCGCCACCCTCCACAAAGGTCTTCACCGTGTCCGAAATCGTTCTGTCCGGCCTGTCCTTCTCCTGGCCGGACGACACCCCCGTCTTCGACCGCCTCTCCGCCACCTTCCCCGGTGGGCGCACCGGGCTCGTCGCGCCCAACGGCGCCGGCAAGACGACGCTCCTGAAGCTCGTCGCCGGCACCCTGACCCCGTCGGCCGGCAGCGTCGTCACCGACGGCGTGCTCGGCTACCTCCCGCAGGACCTGCCGTTGAGCGGGGAGCCGTCCGTCGCCGAAATCCTCGGCGTGGCGCCGGTTCTGCGTGCGCTCGCCGCCGTCGAATCCGGGGACGTCGCCGAGGAGCACTTCACCACCATCGGCACCGACTGGGACGTCGAGGAACGCAGCCGCGCCCAGCTCGACCGGCTCGGGCTCGGCGACGTCGCACTCGAGCGCACGCTCGGCACCCTCAGCGGCGGCCAGATCGTCTCGCTGGGTCTCGCCGCGCAGCTGCTGAAGCGCCCCGACGTGCTGCTGCTCGACGAACCCACGAACAACCTCGACCTCGACGCGCGGCGCAAGCTCCACGCCGTGCTCGACGACTGGTCCGGCTGCCTGCTCGTCGTCAGCCACGACCGCGCGCTGCTCGACCGGATGGACCGGATCGCCGAGCTCGACCGCGGCGAAATCCGGTTCCACGGCGGGAACTTCACGTCGTACGAAACGGCCGTCCGAGCCGCGCGTGAGGTCGCGGAGAAGAACATCCGCAGTGCCGAACAGGAAGTCAAGCGCGAGAAGCGGGAACTGCAGCAGGCGCGGGAACGCGCCGCGCGCCGGGCGAGCACCGCGTCGCGCAACCTCGGCAACGCCGGGCTGCCGAAGATCTTCGCCGGCACCATGAAGCGCAACGCCCAGGAGTCGGCGGGCAAGGCGGACGGCACGCACACCGCGCGCGTCGGCGCCGCGAAGGCCAAGCTCGACCAGGCCGAGCGCGAGCTGCGCACCGAGCAGAAGATCAGCTTGGAGCTGCCGCAAACGGTGGTGCCGGCGGGCCGGACACTGTTCCTCGGCGAGGGCCTGCGCGTGCGCGACCTCTTCGGCACCGGCGTCGACCTCGCCATCCGCGGCCCCGAGCGGATCGCGCTCACCGGCCCCAACGGCGCCGGGAAGTCGACCCTGCTGCGGATCCTGCGGGGCGACCTCGAGCCCGGCGGCGGTGCGGTGTCCCGCGCCGACGGCCGGATCGCGTTCCTCTCCCAGCGGCTGGACCTGCTGGACGACGACCGCTCGGTGGCCGAGAACCTGGCCGCGGCCGCCCCCGCGTTGCCGACGGCGCAGCGGATGAACCTGCTGGCCCGCTTCCTGTTCCGCGGCTCGCGCGTGCACCTGCCGGTCGGCGTGCTCTCCGGCGGGGAACGGCTGCGCGCCACGCTGGCCTGCGTCCTGTTCGCCGAACCGGCGCCGCAGCTGCTGCTGCTCGACGAGCCGACGAACAACCTCGACCTGGTGAGCACCGGACAGCTGGAGAGCGCGCTGGCGGCGTTCCGGGGCGCGTTCGTCGTCGTCAGCCACGACGAACGGTTCCTCGACGCGATCGGCGTCGACCGGTGGCTGCGCCTGGAAAACGGTGACTTACACGGGTGACGTCGCACGACGGTCGCCGCGGGGGTGCCCGGATTCCTAGCGTGGTGCCATCACCCGCTGAAAGGAACACGATGTCCGAAGTCACCTACACCGCCGTCGCCACCTCCACCGCGGAGGGCCGCAACGGCGGCCGCGCGACCTCCGACGACGGTGCCCTCGACGTCACCCTCGCCGTCCCGAAAGCCTTCGGCGGCGCGGGCGACGGCACCAACCCGGAGCAGCTGTTCGCGGCGGGCTGGGCGTCCTGCTTCGTCGGTGCGGTGCGCCGCGTCGCGAGCGTGAAGAAGGTGCCGCTGAACGACCTCGCCGTCGTCGCGGAGGTCACTCTCCACCACGACACCGAAGCGGGCGAGTTCCAGCTCAGCGCCGTGCTGCACCTGGAGGCGACCGGTATCGACCAGGCCACCGCCGACGAGCTCGTCAACGGCGCGCACCAGGTGTGCCCCTACTCGAAGGCGACGCGCGGCAACATCGAGGTCACCCTCGACGCGACGGTCGCGTGATGAAACGCGCGCTCGGCGTCCTGGGCGTCGCGGCGGTCGTCGGGGCGGGCGTGCTCACCGCCGCCACCCCCGGCGCCGCCGTGACGTCGCACCCGAAGCCGACGGTCGTGCTGGTCCACGGCGCGTTCGAGGACGCGTCGGCGTGGGCCCCGGTCACCCGACGGCTGCTGGCCGAGCACTACCCGGTGCTCGTGCCGGCGGTCCCGCTGCGCGGCGTCGCGGCGGATGTGGCTTCGCTGCAAGGGGTCCTGGATTCCGTGCCGGGCCCGAAGATCCTCGTCGGGCACTCGTACGGCGGGCTGCTGATCAGCGAGCTGGCGGGCTCGACGTCCGAGGTGAAGGCGCTGGTCTACGCGGCGGCGTTCATCCCGGAGGCGGGCGAGACGGCGGGTCAGCTGAACGCCCGGTTCCCGGGCTCGCTGATCGGCCCGTCGACGACGCACGCGGTCGGCCCGGACCTGTTCGTGAACGCGGCGAGCTACCCCTCGCTGTTCGCCGCGGGCCTGCCGGCCCTGGACACCGCGGTCGCCGCAGCGGGCCAGCGCCCGATCCTGGCGGCGGCGTTCGACGAGAAGGTGCTCTCCACAGCCCCTTCTGCCATCGCGAAGTACGCACTGGTTGCGACGCGCGACCAGGCGATTCCCCCGGCGGCGGAACGCTTCGAGGCCCGGCGCGCCCACGCGTCGATCACCGAGGTGCCCTCCCCGCACGCGATCGCGTCGGCGGCTCCCGACGCCGTCGTCGACGTCATCCACCGCGCGTCCCGCTGAGTGCCGGTCGTGGGTGTTCAGGCGGGTTCTGACCCCCTCGGTTCTGGCGGTCGTTGCAACACCTGACACTGGAGGTGTTGCCATGGTTGACAACCGTCGTCGTTGGCTGTCCCGGGATGCCCGAGTGGCGTTCTGGGACCAGCTACGAGCAGGCCGGCCCGTAGAGCACGCCGCAGTAGCCGCGGGTGTGTCGACGGCCAGCGGAAGACGACTGTTCGAGCAGGCTGGAGGCGTGATCACCAACGCGCCATCAGCCTGCTCGGGCCGCTATCTGTCCCTGGCCGAACGCGAAGAAATCATGGTCCTGCACGCCCAGCAACTCCCGAGAGCGCAGATCGCGCGGCGGCTGGGCAGGGACCGGTCCACGATCGGGCGGGAACTGGACCGCGACAGCACCACGCACGGGTACCGGGCCAGCACCGCCCAGCACGCCGCTGAGCAGCGAGCGAAACGACCGAAGACTGCGAAACTGGCCGCGGACCCGGTGTTGCGGGAACTTGTACGGCAGGATCTGCGGGCCTGCTGGTCCCCGGAGCAGATCGCTGCCAGGCTGAGGCGGGACTTCCCTGACCTGCCGAGGATGCACGTGACCCACGAAACGATCTACCAGGCCATTTACGTCCAGGGCCGGGGCGCGCTGCGGCGTGAGCTGGCGGCGTGCCTGCGCACCGGACGAGCCCTGCGCAAGCCCCAGCGCACACCCGACGGGCGTCGTGCCCGTCAGGGCAAGATCGCCGGGATGGTCCCGATCTCCGAGCGGCCCGCCGAGGCCGCCGACCGGGCTGTTCGGGGGCACTGGGAAGGGGACCTGATCGTCGGCGAGGACAGTCGTTCGGTGATCGGGACCTTGGTGGAGCGCAGCACCCGGTTCTGTTTGCTGCTGCACCTGCCCGAAGGCAAGGACGCCGCCGCGGTCGCCGAGGAGATGATCACCGTGGTCGGTCGGTTGCCTGAGCAGCTGCGCCGGTCGCTGACCTGGGATCAGGGCACCGAAATGGCTCAGCATGCCCGGATCACGATGGCCACCGACATGGCGATCTACTTCTGCGACCCGCACTCGCCCCGGCAGCGTGGTTCCAACGAGAACACCAACGGTCTGCTCCGTCAGTATTTCCCCAAGGGCACCGACCTGTCGGTGCATACCCCTGCTGACCTGGGCAAGTCGCTGCCGAGCTGAACGGTCTTCCTCGCAAGACCCTCGGCTGGGATACCCCAGCCGAGCGACTCGCGATGTTACTGTCCGAAAAGGACCCCGTTGCAACGACCGCTTGAATCCACCCCCGCCTGAACACTCACGACCGGCCCACGTCACATCCGGTCGGCGTCCACAATGGCCTGGGCGAACGGCTTCGGGGCTTCCTGCGGCACGTTGTGGCCGATCCCGTCGAGGACCCGGTGTTCGTACTTGCCCGTGAACTTCGCGCGGTACGCCTTGCCGTCCTTGGCCGCCGCGTCGAAGTCGCTGCCGATCGTGATCGACGGGACCGTGATCGCCGGGCCGGTGGCCAGCTTCTGCTCGTAGGCGTCGTACTGCGGCTCGCCCGGGGCGAGGCTCAGGCGCCAGCGGTAGTTGTGGACGACGATGGCCACGTGGTCCGGGTTGTCGAACGCCGCCGCGCTGCGGTCGTACGTCGCGTCGTCGAAGTGCCACGCCGGGGACGCCGTCTTCCAGATCAGCTTGTTGAAGTCGTGGCGGTTCGCCGCGTAGCCCGCGCGGCCGCGCTCGGTCGCGAAGTAGTACTGGTACCACCAGCCGAGTTCCGCTTGCGGCGCCAGGGGTTTCTGGTTGGCCACCAGGTTCGTGACGATGTACCCGCTCACCGCGACGACCGCCTTGCACCGCTGCGGGAACAGCGCCGCGATGATGTCGACCGTCCGGGCGCCCCAGTCGTAGCCGCCCAGGACGGCCTTGTCGATCTTGAGCGCGTCCATCAGCGCGACGACGTCGAGCGCCACCGCGGCCTGCTGCCCGTTGCGGACGGTCGCCGCCGACTTGAACACGGTCGGCCCGTAGCCGCGCAGGAACGGGATGATCACCCGGTAGCCGGCCGCGGCCAGGATCGGCGCGACGTCGACGTAGCTGTACGGGTCGTACGGCCAGCCGTGCAGCAGCACCACCGGCTGCCCGGTCGCCGGGCCGGCCTCGAAGTACGCCATGTCCAGCACCCCGGCACCGACGTGCTTGACCTCGCCGAGCGAGGTGTGCTCGCCGGACCCGGCCCGCAGGTCGGGTGCCGTGGACGCGACGGGGGCGGCCGGGGACGAGCAGGCCGCCAAGGAGGTCGCCGCCAGTCCCGCCGCGAACGCCTGCCCGAACCTTCTCCTGCTGATCATCGTGACTCCTGCGCGAAAGACTGTGGGACTTTCACGACGTTAGGGAGTGTCCGGTGAGCTGCGCGCCCGTCAGGTGACGCAGCGGGTGTAAGTCACCCTTCCAGGGCCTTCAGCGTCCCGGCGAGGTCGGCGCGCGAACTCACGCCGAGCTTGGGGAAGATGCGGTGCAGGTGCGTGCCGACGGTCCGGTGCGAAAGGTACAGCCGCTGCCCGATCTCCCGGTTCGTCAGCCCCTCCGCGGCCAGCTGCGCGATGCTCAGCTCGTGCGGGGTGAGCTTGTCCCGGGCGTCCGGACCGCGGTTCGGGCTCGACTCGCCCGCGCCGCGCAGCTCGCGCCGGGCCCGCTCGGCCCACGTCGTCATGCCGAGCGCGTCGAACGTCTCGCGGGCGGTGCGCAGGTGCGTCCGCGATTCGACGACCCGCCGCTGCCGCCGCAGCCACTCGCCGAACGCCAGGTGGACGCGGCCGCGTTCGGCGGGCCAGCCGGCCAGGTCGGCCTGCAGCGCTTCGGCGAACCGCTCGTCGCACGGGTCGAGCACGGCGCGCGCGTACCGCAGCCCGATGTGCAGCGCGGGTGACGTCGGGCCGAGGCGCTCCAGCTCGGCCAGGATGTCCCGCACCGCGTCGGTCTGCCCGGCCCGGACGGCGGCTTCGGTCAGCTCGGCGACGCAGTACGCGCGCAACGCCAGCTGGTACGCGGGGTCGGCGGGATCGAGCAGCCGGCGAAGGTCGGCGAAGGCGTCCTCGAAGCGCCCCTCGCCGAGGTTGACGAGGCCACGCGTGAGCTGGACGGTGGCGAGCACCGGCCGCGCCCCGGCGGCGAGCCCGGCGCGTTCGGCCTCCGCGGCCAGCGCCCCGGCCTGCCGGTGGTCACCCCGCAGCGCCGCGATCTCGGCCTGGACGGCGGTGGCCAGCCCGGCCATGAACGGCTGCCCGGTCTCCTGCGCGAACCGGGCCGCCTCCGCCGCGGCGGGCACGGCGCCGGCCAGGTCCCCGAGCCGCACGCGGCTCCAGGCGAGCACGGCGAGCGCGCGCGGCAGCAGCCCGAGCCGCCCCTGCGCGCGCAGCCCGGGCGCGGCGGCCGCGGAGAACCGGGCGGCGAGGTCGAAGGCGCCGACCTGCAGCGCGGCGCTGCCGAAGTACCGGTCGACCTCGGGATCGGCCCCGGTCCGCGCGACCAGCGCCCGAAGGTGCCCGAGGACGGCCTCGCCCCGCTCGAACGGCGCGACGTACGCGGTGACGGCCACGATCCGCGGGTCGTCGGCCGGGACGGGCAGCAGGTCGGCGACGTCGAGCAGCGCTTGCCTCGCGGCGGGCCCGGGCTCGGTCCAGAAGCAGCGCATGGCGGCGCTCCAGAGGATCCGCATGGCGGCGTCGTGCTCCCCGTCGGCCGCGACGGCCCGCGCGACCTCGGCCAGCTCGGCGACGCGCGCGGGATCTTCGCGGACGCCGTCTTCGAACTCGCTGAGCAGCCGGCTCGCGGTGGCCCGGCGTCGAGGGTCGGCGGGCCGGGCTTCGCGGACCAGCCGTTCGGCGGTCTCCCGCCGTCCCGATTCGACGGCCAGTCCGGCGGCCTTGAGCAGCCGATCGGCCCGCGGCCCGGGCGCACAGCTGAGCCGAGCGGCCTGTTCCAGCGCGGCGATCGCGGCGGCGGCTCCGCCCCGGTACCGGGCGCGTTCGGCCGTGCGCTCGAGTTCTTCGGCGACGGCTTCGTCGGGCCCGGCGGTGGCGGCGGCCTGGTGCCAGGCGCGGCGGTCGGGTTGGTCTTGGAGGGCTTCGACGAGGGCGAGGTGGGCCCGGCGCCGGTCGAGAGCGTTGACGGCGGCGGGGATGGCGGAGCGCATGAGGGGGTGGCGGAAGGTGACGACACCGGCGGTGAGTTCGATCAGCCGAGCCTCGACGGCGGGGGCGAGGATTTCGGGATCGGCGCTGGTGGTGGGAGAGTCGGCCGCCGCACCTTGCCCGGCGCCGGTCGCGGGCACGCCGTCCGCGAGCAGTGTGCTGGTCGCCGCCAGCGTCTCCGCCAGTGAAGTCGTCTCGTTCAGCGCCGCCACCAGCAACGCCGTCCGCGTCGCCGCCGGCAACGCCGCCACCCGGGCCGTGAACGTGCGCTCCAGCCGCTCCGTCAACGGCAGCACCGGGTCCAGCCCGTCCAGCTCGGCCACCGCCGCCGGCAGCTCCGTCAACGCCAGCGGGTGGCCCGCCGCCTCGGCCAGCAACCGCGTCCGGACCGCCGGGGCCAGCCGCGGCGCCACCGAGTCCAGCAGCTCCGCCGCGTCGTCGGCCGCCAACCGATCCAGCGGCATCGGCGCCAGACCCGCGTCGAGCAGCGGTGACTCCGCCCCCTCGCGCAGCGTGGCGACCAGCACGACCGGCTCGGTCTCGATCCGCCGCGCGACGAACGCCAGAACGTCCGCGCTCGCGCGGTCCAGCCAGTGCACGTCCTCCGCGACCAGCAGCAGCGGCTTCGCCACGGCTTCCTCGGCCAGCAACGTCAGCGCCGCCAGCCCCACCAGGTAGGCGCTCGGCTCAGCGCCGTCCGCCAGCCCCAGCGCCGTCCGCAGGGCGTCACGCTGCGGCGCCGGCAGCCCGGCCGCCCCGCTACGGACGGGGTACAGCAGCTGGTGCAGGCCGGCGTACGCGAGGTTCTGCTCGCCCTCGGCGCCGGTCGTGCGCAGCACCCGCAGCCCGGCGACCGACGCCGCGGCCGCCGTCTCCGTCACCAGCGCGGACTTGCCGATGCCCGCTTCGCCGCGGATCAGCACCCCGGCTCGGTCTTCCGGGCCGTCGACGAGCTCGCCCAGCTCCTTCAGCTCGGTTTCCCGGCCACGCAGCACCATGGAAACGACCTTACCCAACGCACGTTTCCGCAGTTCAGCGCCGAGTGACGTACATCGACAGCGTCACCCGACGGGCGCGGTGCCCCCGGCCCGGCACCTAGCTTTCGCAGCGGATGAAAGACGCAAGCGATCAGAGAGACCGATGAGACGCATACTCCTCGCGGCCGCCGTGCCGCTCCTGCTGACCACCGTCACGCAGCTCGCACCCGCCGCCTCGGCTTCGGCCGCGCCGGCGTGCGCCGCCGTCGCGGTGCCGGCCCCGCCCGGCGCGAAGGTCGAATCCGTGTCGGCGGAGCGCAAGACCGACGCGCCCGCGTTCTGCCAGATCACCGTGACCCTCACCCACGACGGCCACGACCACGTCAAGGTCGTCGTCGGGCTGCCCGAATCCGGCTGGACCGGGCGCCTGCAGGCCCTCGGCGGCAGCGCCTACGCCGCCGGCGAGTCCGGGGCGCCGTTCACCCAGGCGGTCAAGGACGGCTACAGCGCCGTGACGACCGACGCCGGCGTGTCCGCGAACCCGCTCGACACGGCGTGGGCGCTGACCGCCGGCGGCAAGGTCGACCGCACCCTGCTGACGAACTTCGCCACCCGGTCGGCCCACGAAGAGGCCGTGCTCGGCAAGGCCGTCACGGAACGCCACTACCAGCGGCCGATCACGTTCTCCTACTGGACCGGCTGCTCGACCGGCGGCCGCCAGGGCTACTCGGAGGCCCAGAACCACGCCGGCGACTTCGACGGCATCCTCGCGAACGCCCCGGCCGTCGAGTGGTCGCAGTTCGCGGTCGCGACGCTCTGGCCGCAGGTCGTGATGAACAACGAGCACGACTTCCCCAGCAACTGCGTGCTTTCGGCGTTCCAGAAGGCCGCGGTGCAGGCGTGCGACGCGCGTGACGGCGTCACCGACGGCATCATCGATCACCCGGACGAGTGCAGCTACGACCCGCGCAGCCTGGTCGGCACGAAGGTCGTCTGCGACGGCCACGAGTTCACCGTGACCACGGCCGACGCCGAGGTCATGCGCAAGATCTGGGCCGGGCCGACCGACGAGCGCGGCCGCAAGCTGTGGGCCGGGCTGCCGAAGGGCGCGGACTACACGTGGGTCGCGGGCACGCAGGCCGGACCCGACGGCACGCTGACCGCGCCGGGCTTCCAGGTGGCCGTCCTGTGGGTGCAGTCGTTCCTCGAGAAGCAGCCGGGCTTCGACACCGCCAAGCTGACGTACGCGCAGTACCGGGACGTCTTCCGGCAGTCGGTGCGCGAGTACGACGGCGTGATCGGCACGTCGGACCCCGACCTGTCGGCGTTCCGCCGCTCCGGCGGCAAGCTGCTGACCTACGTCGGCACGAGCGACCAGCTCATCCCGCCCGGCGGCGCGCTGTACTACCGCCAGCAGGTCGAGCGCGCACTGGGCGGCCCGCAGCGGGTGAACGACTTCTACCGGCTGTTCCTGGCCCCGGGCGTCGAGCACTGCGGCGGCGGCATCGGCCCGCAGCCGTCGAACCCGCTGGGCGCGCTGGTCGACTGGGTCGAGCACGGCAAGGCCCCGGCCACCCTCGCGGCGGCGACCGCGAGCGGCGCGACCCGTGACCTGTGCGCGTACCCGAAGGTCTCGCGCTACACCGGCCACGGCGACCCGGCCACGGCGGCGAGCTACCGCTGCCGCTGAGTCCACGCGCCCCGATGCGGCCGGCCCCACCGCATCGGGGCGCCTGCCCGGCGACGTACGCCGGCAGCGTCGTCCGACGGGCGCGAAGCCGATCATGGAAAACCTAGCATCGAGGGCATGACGCACCTGATCCGCGGAGCCGTTCTGACCGCCGTCGTCGCGCTCGCCGCCGCCTGTTCGCCGAGCGCGGCGCCGCCCGCACCACCCGCCACCCCGGCCGGCTGGGCCCCGGCGCCGGTCGTCCCGCTCCCTTCGCAGCCGCCGCCCGCGCTCGTCGTCGACGCGCCGCTGCCCGAGCAGCTCGCGATGGGGCTCGTGGTGCTCCGGTACCGCGCGGAGAACCTGCGGATCGTCCCGGTCTACGGCCCGGCCGCCCTCGACGTCTCCCCACGCGTCGGCCACATCCACGTGACGGTCGACGACGCGCCGTGGCACTGGGCCGACGCCAGTGGCGAGCCGCTCATCATCCAGGCGCTGCCGCCGGGTCCGCACCGGGTGTGGATCGGGCTCGCCGACCCCACCCACAAGGTGCTGGACAGCAAAACGGTGAGCTTCGTCGTGCCCTCGGGTGACGGCCACCACTAGTGGACTTGCGGGTCCAAAAATGCGCGGGCACGGTGGAGAAGTCAACGGATTTCCCTTTCCCAGGAGCACTTCCCATGCCTCTCGACCAGTACTACCTCCTCGGCCGCTCCGGTCTGCGCGTGAGCAGGCTCGCCCTCGGCACGATGAACTTCGGCACCGGCGGCTTCCACGCCGCCTACGGGAAGACCGAGGACGAGGTCCGCCCGATCTTCCGCAAGTACCTCGACGAAGGCGGCAACTTCCTCGACACGGCGGACTTCTACACGGCGGGCGAAAGCGAAACGATCCTCGGCAAGCTGATCGCCGAAACGGGCACGCGCGACCGGGTGGTCCTGACCACCAAGTTCACCAACAGCGTCGACCCGGCCGACCCCAACGCGGGCGGCAACGGGCGCAAGCACATGATCCGCGCCCTGGAGGCGTCGCTGCGCCGGCTGGGCACGGACTACGTCGACCTGTTCCTGCTGCACACGTGGGACCGCATCACCCCGGTGGAGGAGGTCGTCCGCACGTTCGACGACCTCGTCCGCGCGGGCAAGATCCGCTACCCGGGCCTGTCCGACGTCCCGAGCTGGTACGCCGCCCGCGCCCAGACGTACGCCGAGGCCCATTCGCTGGCCCCGATGATCAACCTCCAGCTGCCGTATTCCCTGGTGCAGCGCGAGATCGAGACCGAGCACGTCCCGATGGGCCAGGAACTGGGCCTGGGCGTCACGGCCTGGAGCCCCCTGGCCGGCGGCTTCCTGACGGGCAAGTACCGCGACGGCGGCGCGGGCCGCTTCAGCGACGCGGGCAACCAGTGGACCGACCGCGATTGGCAGCTGCTGAAGCCGCTGGAGCAGGTGGCGGCCCAGCTGGGCGTGACGATGGCCCAGGTGGCGATCAACTGGGTGGCCACCCAGCCGGGCATCGCGTCGGCGATCGTGGGCGCCAGCAGTGCCGAGCAGCTGGGCAAGAGCATGGCCGCGTTGGACTTCGAGCTCCCGGCCGAGCAGCGGAAGCTGCTGGACGAGGCGAGCGCGGTCGCGCCGGCGTCGGTGTACCGGATGTTCACGGCGGAGTACCAGAACTGGATCGTGAGCCCGGGCTTGAAGGTGGGCACCAAGCCGGCGGGCTACGCACCGGCGGTCCGGAACTGGTGACGCTGCGGATATCACGGAGACAGAGTCAACACCCCATCGAGTGAAATACTTTCGCGTTATCACAACTGGTTGCACCCGTCGGAGAAACTGATCACTCCGACGGGTGAATTCGACACTCGGGCGGCATTCTGACCCGCCGATCCGGCGAAGGCCGAGTGTCCACGGTGAACTGAGGACAGCCGCAAACCTTTGACTCCCCACAGGAATCAGCCGCCAGACCTTCGGGTGCACTCTCCCCGAACGTGGCAATCAGCCGGGTGACACCCCACCTCGGATCGGACCTCGTCCCTACTGTATGGTCATGCCACCCCCGACCGGACTACATCAAAAAACACCTCACCAGACCCCGAGGATACTTGTGAGTTCGATGATCACACCTCATCCACTCGGACATCGAGGAACCGGTCTTTTATTCACGAAGGAGTTGTCCCCTTGCGCGCTTTCATGCCGTTCTGGTGGATTATCATGTGACCACCGACGAAGTGAGCTTGACTGCGCCGGGCCCGTCGGCACTCGCCACGGGTTCCGGCGCAGCCGGCGGTCACGACCGGCGCCGCCGTCGAAGTTCGACACCTTCGGCCAGGAGGATGTTCCGCGTCTGCCCGTACGACATGCCGTAAGTAGCGGCGAGTTGACGGATGGTCCGCCCGTCGAGATAGGCGTTGACGAGACCAGGCGGCGTCGGCGGCAACTGGATCCGCTGAGGACGCAGGGTGACACCGGCGTCAATCAACGCGGTGCGAATCTTGCGGTAACTGTACGGGTGACGGGCGACCAGGCTCTCGATCGTTTCTCCCGCAACGTAGTCGGCGACGAGTTCCAGCACGACCTTGTCCGGGATGGGGCCGGGTGAACGCGGTGCTCTGCACTCGTCCTTCACCAGATCATCGCCGCCCCGACCAGCTGATCCGAGTGCGTGATGGCGCGGCCGAGGTCGCTGGCTCGCGGGTCACGCGGTCCGATCCCCAGCCAACGACATCGATGTCGGCGGGTACACCGCCAACCGAGTGGCAGTCGGTCGTCGCTTCGTGCGTTCATGGCGTGCTCCGCTCCCCGTGCGGTGTGCCTGTCCCGAAGGGGAGACGAGCTCGCCCGGCACCCATGACGTCGGAAGCCCAGGAGCTTCTGCGACGGCCACCACACTGCCCGGCCGATCGGGCGGCGGACGGGCGGATCGAATGCATGCCCTCAGGCTGCGGTACTCGACCACCGCCACGCCAGACACCCGATACTGGGTGATGTCAAGCACAATCCAAGTTTCGGGCGCTGATCATCAACGCACGCAGGCGAATCAGCGGGCCCTCGCCGGATCGACGGACACCCGCGCCGCAAACACCCGCAACGAGTGAACGCCTAGCGATCACCCCGCAACGGCGGCGGGAGCATCGCCACCGTGTCCCGCTCGCCTTCGCGGGCCGCCGGGACGACAGCGGCGGACGCGTCGAGGTCGGCGATCAGCTTCTCGATCTCTGCCGCACGCCTCGTCCTCGCGCGTCCTCGGTACAGCTCCGCTGCCTGGACCCACAACCGGCGAGCGTCTTCCCCGTTCCCGTGATCCCTCAGGATCTCCGCCAGCGTCGACAACGCCCTGGCCTGGCCGGTCGCGTGCCCAGTGCGGTCGGCCAGCTGGACCGCCCGGTGCGCGAACCACAACGCAGCCCTCGCGTTGCCCTGCTCGTGCCGCAGCCTGGCCAGCACCGTGTTCAGCTTCATCACCGACGGCAGGCTCAAGCTCGCGGGCGTCAGGTCGGACGCCCGCCGGCACTGTTCGTCGGCCTCGTCCAGCCGGCCCAGGTCGGTCAGGAGCGCGCCTTGCGCCGTGTGGATCTGCAGCCGCGCCGTCACGTCGTCAGAGCCCCGCAGGTAGTCCAGTGCCTCGGCGTACAGCGCCAACGCCTCCTCTTCGAGCCCGCCGGTCGCGACCATCGCGTTCGCCAGCCGGTGGGCCGCAGCGGCGCACAACGGCGGCTCACCGAGCTCGTACGCCAGCTCCAACGCCCACCGGCACAGCACCGCCGCCTCGGCCGCCCGGCCGACTCGCAGGTTCCAGCGCGCCAGGTTCAAGGTCGAGGCGATCCGGCCCAGGGACAGGCCATCGGCCTCGGCGAGTGCCAGGGCCCGCCGGAGGTTTCGTTCCGCCTGCCGCTCCTCCCCCTTGTGCATCAGCACCACGCCGAGGTCGTTCAGGTGCGATCCCAGCACCTGACGCAGTTGCGGCACGGCGTCGCCACCTTGGGCCAGCACCTCCTCGACACCGCTGATCGCCGTGGTCAGGCAACTGACGGCATCGGCGTAGAAACCCATCTCCGTGATCAACTCGGCGAACAGGGCGGGGAGGTAGGTGCTCTCGGCGCCACCCGCGGAGGCGATCTCCAGCAGCAGGTTCTTCTCGCGGACCACCCACTGGCGGGCCAGCGCCGCGCTGCCGAACCCGTTCCCGCGCCACACCAGGGTCGTGGCGGGCAACCGCGGCGGCGGCTTGTGCGGGAAGACCAGCCGATGCGCGTCGTAGGCCATCAGCAGGTAGAACTCGAACATCCGGCGCCGCACGGCCGCGATGTCGGCCAGCTGCTCGGCGACCGAAGCGGCGTAGGCGTGCAAGAGGTCGTGGACGCGGTAGCGGTCCAGGTCGCTGGGATGTTCGAGCAGATGAGCCGCCACCAGGACGTCGAGCGAGCGGCGGACGGCCGGCAGGGGACGCCCGTCAGCCGCGGCGACGGCTCCGGTCGTCACCTCCGGCCCCGGGTGTGCACCGATCACCGCGAGCGCTCGCCGCTCGCCGGGTCCGAGCACCTCGTAGGAGGCTGTGAACGCCGCGCGCAGGCTTCGCTGCGGCCAGTCTCCTTCGTATCCGAGGTCCAGAAGCATGTCCGCGTCCCGCAGCTGACCGGCCAGCGTCGGCAGCTGCATGCCGGCGCGCGCCAGCGCGTGGTCGGCCACCAGCGTGAGCGCCAGCGGGTTTCCCTGGCACATCCGCACCAGTTCGGCCGCCCCGACCTGGTCTTCCCTGGCGCGCCGACCGATCCGGCGGCCGAGCAGGGCGATCGCGTCCTGTGTGGACAGTGTCGGCACCGTAACCACGGGCGGAGACACGGTCGCGGCCAACGACGGCAGGCGCCACCTCGACACCACCAGCACCGTGCAGGTGGCGAGCACACCCAGCAAAGGCGCGATCTGCTCGCGGCTGCGGACGTTGTCGAGGATCACGAGCAAGGGTCGCCGCTGCAGGAGCGCCGACAGCTTCGCGGCTCTCACCACGGGGTTCACGACCTGGTCGACCGGAAAGTCCAGCAACGACAGGAGCGTGTCCACGATCTCGCCACTGTTCGCCGGCGTCGCCTGGCTGTCTCCGCGCAGGTCCAGCAGCACGACGCCGTGCGGAAACCGCCGCCGGACCCGGTGCGCCCACCGCACCACGGCCGTGGACTTGCCCACGCCCGGCCCGCCGGTCACCACGACCACGCCCCGGCGCGGCGCCCCGGTCGAGTCAGAGGTGAAGGCGTCGAGCTCCGCGAGCAGCTCGGCGCGTCCCTCCATCCCGTCGCAGTCCGGCGGAACGTGCCACACCGCCGGACCGCTCGACTCGTCGTCGGCCTCGGCGGCACGGACTTTCACCACCTGGCGCGGGAAATCCCCGCCACCGTCGATCACCTCGTCGTGCACCAGTCGCAGTTCCTCCGCGGCCCGGAGCTCGCCTGCGTCGCGGTATTCTCGCCGCTTCGCGAAGTAGAACTCGGTCACTTCGTCCGGACGGTCCGTCCCGGCCAGCGCCCGCAACCGCAGCTTCGCCAGACTCAGCTCCAGCGGATGCGCGTGTTCGAGCTCCATCAGCCTGCCGAGCGCGAGGTCGGCGTGCCCGACGGCCAGCAGCTCGGAGATCAGGAAAGCGTTGGCGGGCAGCCAATTGCCACGAAGCCAATGAGCACGCCAGTCGTCGGCTCGTTGCGTCCGCAGATCGGCCAGCGGCTCGTCCCGCCACAACCGCACGGCTGCCTGCGCCTCGACCTGGGCGCGGTGGTGATCGCCCCGGTCTCGCAGCTCGCGCGCTCGGGTCATCGCGCTGGTGAACACGCGGTGATCGACCAGCGCCTCGTCGATCTCCACGACGCAGCCCTGCTTCCCGACGCCGACGTTCGCCGGGATCCCGTTCGCCTGCAGCGCCTGCCGCAGGTGCACGGCGTTTTGGTGGAGGGTCGCGAGCGCACCTCGGGGTGCGTTCTCGTGCTCGGCCCACACCCAATCCACGACCGCGTCGATCGGGAACCGCTGGTTCGGGAACGTCAGCAACGCAGCGAGAACCTGCCTCGACCGGGGTTGAGCCCACTTCACATCCACTTTCCCGTGCAGCAGCATGGCCGTTTGCCCGAGAATTCCGAACGCGATTTCCACGAGACCCCCTTCGCCATGACGTCAACCGCCCGCCACCCACTCCTCCGCCGGACATTTTCCCATTCTTCCCAGTAAATCGCCACGTCAGAGCCTTGATCAACCGTGGTAAACGAAGTTCGTTGATCAATTGTCAACCAGCAAAACCACAGGCCGAAAGCCTTTTATCAACCCTCTCCTCCACCTTCGTGACAACAACAGGACACGACCGAGGAGGACCTCGATGGCCGACCACACCTGGGTACGCAGCCCCATCGGGCAGACCGATGGGCACTTCGCGACCCGGCGTGGCACGAAATCCGTGCTCGTGCTCGTCCCGCACGTCGTCGCCGGAACGCGGCTGCTGGACCTGCTGCCGCTGCTCGAAGCCGACCACCGCGTCCAGGTCGCGTTCACCGATCCCGAAGCCGACGGCACCTGGCCGGCCACCCACGACTTCCTGCGCGCCCAGGGCGGGACCGTGCTGCCCTGGGCGCAAGCGCGCCGCAGCGAAGTCGACCTCGTCCTCGCCGGCAGCACTCGTGGTCTCGACGATCTCACCGCCCCGGCCATGCTGATCCCGCACGGCGGTGGGCTCGGGCAGTACCGGCCTTGGCGCCCGCCCGGCGAGGCCGGCCGGCAGCACCAGCCCCAGACCGGTCTCGGACCCGATCAGCTGATGCGCGAGGGGCGGGTCCGGGCCGACGCGATCGTCCTGGTCCACGACCGCGAACACGAGTTGCTCGCCGAAGTCTGCCCGCCCGCACTGCCCGCCGCGGTCGTCGCAGGCGACATCGCCCTCGACCGCCTCATCGCCAGCCTGCCCCACCGCGGCCAGTACCGGCGTGCCCTCGGTGCCTCGGACGACGAGCAGGTCGTCGTGGTCACCTCGACCTGGTCGCCGCGGTCGGCGTACGGACGGCACCCCGACCTGTTCGATCGCGTCCTCGCCGCGCTGCCCCAGGACGGCTATCGGGTCGTCGGTGCCCTGCACCCCGCGATCTGGTCGCACCACGGCGCTTGGCAGATCCGGTCCTGGCTCGCCGGTGCCCTCCGTACCGGGCTTGTCTTGCTGCCGCCGGAGGAAGGGTGGCGCGCCGCGCTGGTTGCCGCCGACCACGTCATCGGCGACTACGGATCCGTCACCGGCTACGGCGCTGCCGTGGGCGCGTCGATCCTGCTCGACGAGAACCCCGGCCAGCCGCTCCTGCCTGGCACCCCGACCGAGGTGCTCGCCCGGCACGCACCCCGCTGGGATCCCGGCCGGCCCCTGCTACCTCAGCTGCGTGCCGCGGCGGAGGCAAGCGACGGCGCTGGGCTGCCCGAAGTGGTCCGCAGGCTCCTCACTTCGCGTCCCGGTCAGACCGGGACCATCCTGCGCCGAACCATGTACCGGCTGCTGGGGATTCCCGAACCGACCCACGGTGTGCCCGTCTCGCCGGTTCCGCTGCCGAAGCCGGTGACGACGTGACCGCCACCCGCTGGTACTACTCGTGCGGCCGCCACCACGGCACGGTCGTCACCGGCCAGGTGAACGCACGGGCCGCACTTGCCGACGGGGTGATCGCGCCGCCCAGTTCCGATCACGCCCACGGCCGGGCGGTCCTGGCCACGCTGTTCGACCGGCTCCCCGGGCTCACCGCGGCCGCCGTCCCGATCGGTGCGGCGGGTTTGCTGCTCGGCGATCGCGTCGGCGACACGACCGTGGTCGGCCGCGGGCCCGGCGAGCTCGTCGTGGCCGCCGCGTGCCTGTGGCTGATCACCGGACGACGGCTAAGCGCCCTCGCCTCGATCACCGTTCTCGAGCGCGACGAGTGCGGCCCGCGCTCGCTCGAGCGCGGCTCCGCCGACCTCGGCCAGCAGCTCGACCGCCTCCACCAAGTACCGGCGGGCTCGAGCCGCCTGGTCGTCGTCACGGGCCACGTCGGCCAGCGCCAGCAGCACGTTCGACTCGTGCACCGCTGACCCCGATCGCCCCAGCACGGCCCGTGCCTGTTCGAGGCGCCGGATCGCCACGTCGGGATGCCCGGATCGCGCGTCGATCCGGGCCAGCCCGAGCGCCACCCGGGCCGCGCCCTTGTCGTCGCCGATCTCGGCGAACATCTGCGCGGCCGCTTCGAGGTGCCGTGCCGCGCCCACTTCCCGGCCCGCGCGCAGGAGCGCCTCCCCGATCCGCCAGTGCCGCGCCGCGACCCCGCGGTCGATGCCCAGCTCCTCCTCGATGCGCAAGCTGTCGGCGAAGAGCGCCACCGCCGCATCCAGGTCGCCCCGGCCTTGCGCCACCATCCCGAGTTGCTCCAGCGCCGCTGACTCGTTGCGCCGGTCCTTGGCCTCTCTGGCCAGGTCCAGCGCCCACCGCGTCTCCCGCTCGGCCGACTGCAGGTCTCCCAGATCCAGGTGGGCACGCCCGAGTTGGTAACGCAGCCGGGACTCCGCCACCCGGTTGCGGCAACGCTGCGCCGCGACGATGCCCAGCTCGTGCGAGCGCACCCATTCCGGGTAGTGCTTGCGGTACAGCAACAGTTCCCACAGCGCTTCACACAACTGCCACGCCACCTCGTCGTGCCGGCCGGCCACCGCCTCGTCCAGGATCGACAGCGCGCTCGGCAGCTGGGCGGTCAGCCAGTCGAGGGCCTCCCCGTCCGTGGCGAACGACGCCGGACGGCCCGCCAGCTGCTCCGCGACCGGGCTGACGCGCCAGCGCACCGGGATCACCACCAGGTTCGCCCGCGTCATTTCCCGCAGGTACCACTCGGCGGCACGGGGGACGACTTCGAACCGGTCTTCGTCCCGCTGGGCCCGCGCGTGCAGTCGCACCAGGTCGTGGAACCGGTAGTGGTCGACCTCGGCCTCCTCGAGCAGGCTCGCGTCGACCAGCACGTCGAGCGCCTCGGCGACCTCGGCCGCCGGCATGCCGGTGACAGCGGCCGCGAGGCCCGCACCGAACTCGGGGACCGGGAGTTCGGCCATCAGGCGGTACAGGACACCCACGTACTGCGGCAATTCCCGGTACGACCAATCGAAAGCCGCCGTCACGGAATCCTCCGAGGCCGACAACCGCGACAACGTCGCCAGCCGCGACCGCTCGTCCCGCAGCTGAGCCGTCACCTTGGAGACCGGCCAGCGCGGCCGGGCGGCCAGCCGGGCCGCGGCCACTTTCAACGTGATCGGGAACCTGCCGCACAGCTCCGCCAATTCGGCCACCGCGGCCGGCTCGGCTTCAGCACGGTGCTGCCCCAGCGCCCGGGTCAGCAGGACGACCGCGTCTTCCTGTGACAACGGTGCCACGTCAACGAACCGCGCGCCGTCGGAGAACAGCCCGTCCAGCCGGAGCCTGCTCGTCACCACGACCGCACACCCGTCCGACGCGGGGATCAGCGGACGCACCTGCGCGGTCGACACCGCGTTGTCCAGCACCACGAGCAACCTGCGTCCCGCGGTCACCGTCCGGTAGAGCCCGACCTGCTCCGCCAGGGTGACCGGCACCCGCTCCGGTGCTACTCCCAGCGCGCGCAAGAACACCCCGAGCACCTCGTCCGGGGTCACCGCCGTTTCCGCGGAAAAGCCGCGCAGATCGGTGTAAAGCTGACCATCGGGATAGCGGTGCGCGTGCCCGGCGGCCCACGTCACCGCCAGCGCCGTCTTACCGACCCCGCCGGGTCCGACAACCACGACCAGCCGAGCCTGCGGGGCGCCGCCATCGGTCAGCGCGTCGAGGTTCGACAGTTCACCAGCGCGGCTGACGAAGTGCACGGGTGGCCGCGGCAGCTGACGCGGGCTGCCTGACAACGGCACCGGCGATCCCGGCACCGCGCCGGCCTCCTGCCGGTCAGCGGAAACCTGCTGAGCCGGCACACCCGTGAACCGCGCTTTCTCCGGCGCGGGAGGGTCGTTTCGCTTTTCCGCGCCCGTCGGCGCCCCGCGTCCACCGCCGTTGACGGCATCCACTCGAACCACCCCCCGACGCACCCCGAACTTTCCTGTCTACAGGGTGAGCACGGAAAAGTCAGGAGACCCGCGCGTGAAATAGGTGACACGCACCGATCAGGCGGCCGTCCCGCCAACGACCTCCCCACCCTGCACGACGTGCGTGAAGTTCTTCGGCTCCGCCAAAACCCCGATGTCCGCCAGCGGATCCCCCGCCACCACCAGCAGGTCCGCGTGCGCACCCACCGCCAGTGTGCCGATCTCCCCCGTCAGGTTCACCAGGTCCGCCGCCGTCGACGTGGCCGAACGGATGACCTCCAACGGCGTCTGCACTTCGCCTCGCAGGCGGAACTCGTGGTTCTGGTGCCGGTGCATCCCGCCCAGCAAGTCCGTCCCGTAGACGATCTTCACCCCGCCGCGGGCCGCGCGCTCCAGGGCTGACAACCCCGCGCCCAGGACGTCGTCCACCTTGCGCCAGCTCGACTCCGGGAGGCCGTGCTCGCGACCTTCCTCCTTCAGCGCCCAGTACGTCACCAGCGTCGGGACCAGGTACGCGTCCTGGGACCGGAACAGCTCGACACTCCGGTCGTCCAGCAGGTTGCCGTGCTCGATCGACCGGATGCCCAGTTCCAGGGCGCGGTTGATCGCCCGAGCGGTGTACGCGTGGGCCGCCACGTAACGGTTGGCCGCCGATGCCTCCTCGACGATCGCGCGCAGTTCGTCGGCCGAATACTGGGTCGAATCGATGCGGTCCGTCGGGGAGGCGACGCCGCCCGAGGCCATCACCTTGATGTGGTGGGCGCCTTTCCTCAGCTCGTCGCGGGCGGCCGCGCGGACCGCGTCGACGCCGTCGGCCACGCGGCCGAGACCCGCGCAGCACGGGTGGTCGTCCTTCGCGTGGGCTCCCCTGGTGCGGCTGTCGCCGTGGCCGCCCGTCTGGCTCAGCGCGCGGCCGCAGAACAGCAGGCGGGGGCCGCGGAACAGGCCCTCCGACTGGGCGTCCGCCAGGCCGTAGTCGGCGCCCGACGCGTCGCGGACCGTCGTGAAGCCGCGGTCCAGCATGCGGCTCATCGTGCGGGCGCTGTGGGCGGTCACGTAGGACGGTGACGTCGACGGGAGCGAGCCCAGGTCCGCCGTCGACGCCGTGACGTGGACGTGCGCGTCCACCAGGCCCGGCAGCACGACCGCGCCGCGGAGGTCGAGGGAAGGCACGTCGGGCGCGGTGAGCCCGGGGCCGGTTTCCACGATGCGGCCGTCGGCGCACCGCAGGTCGCCCTCGGTGTATTCGCCGGACAGCGGGTCGAGCAGACGGGCGTTGCGCAGCACCAGGTTCACCGGGTCACCTCCAGCAGGGCCGGCACCGCGAGCGGGGCCAGGGATTCGGCCAGTGCGACCGACTTCTCGTCGTACGCGCCTTCCGCGTCGAGGATGTTCAGCACCCCGAGCGTGCGGCCGCCGGACACCACCGGCACGTTGATGATCGAGCCGCAGCCGAGGGATTCGATCAGCTCGTGGTCGGCGAAGATCTCGCGCACCGCCGCGCGGTCCGGGCCGAAGTACGGCTCCCGCGCGGTGATGCAGCGGTCCAGCCAGCCGGCCGCGACCTCCACCGTCTTCTCGCCGCCCACCGGGTACTCCGCCGGGTGGCTGCTGTGCACGCGCCGCAACGCCCCGCGCTCCGGGATCCACGCGAGGACCGTGAACAGCCGCACGCCCAGCTCGGTCCGCACCCGTTCTTCCACTGTGGACAGCGTCACTTCGTCATCTCCTTCGCGACCGCCTTCGGGGCGCCGTGTTCGGTCAGTTCTTCCAGGGACCGGCCCGCGGTGGACAGGCCGAAGACGAGCACGCAGAGCACGCCGGCGGCCAGCACCGCCGTCGTCAGGCCGAAGACGCCGGCGAAGCCGAGGCTCGCCGCGGACAGGCCGATGATCGTCGGGGCCAGGATGCTGCCGACCCGGCCGAACGCGCTGGACAGGCCGGTGCCGCTGGCGCGGATCCAGGTCGGGAACACCTCGGGCGTGTAGGAGTACACCCCGGCGTACGTGCCGTTGAGGAAGAACGACAGCACCGCGCCGGCGAGGGTGATCGACCACGGCGCGCTCGTCTGGCTCAGCCAGAACGCGCTCACCGCCGAACCCGCGAGGTACAGCGCGATCGTGTGCTTGCGGTCGAGCCGCTCGGACAGCCACGCGGCCGAGAAGTACCCGGGCACCTGGGCCAGGTAGATGATGATCGAGAACTCGAAGCTCTTCGTCACCGTGATGCCGCGCTCCACGAGCAGCGTCGGGATCCAGGAGAAGAAACCGTAGTAGGAGAACGTGATCACGAACCAGACTGTCCAGATCACCGCCGTCCGGCGCCGCATCGCGGGGCTCCACAGGAACTTCAGGGCGCTGAACAGGTTGACCTTCGGCGTCTCGGTCGCGGGCTGCGCGCCGGACGGCGGCACCGGCGGCAGGACCGCGCCGGTCGCCCGTTCGACGTCGCGCTCCAGCTTCGCGACGACGTTTTCGGCTTCGGTCGACCGCCCTTGCGCCAGCAGGAACCGCGGCGACTCGGGCAGGGACCGGCGCCACCACAGCAGCATCACGATCGGCAGCGCGGTGACGAGCTGCGCGACGCGCCAGCCTTCGTCGAACGACGGCACCACGAACCGCCCGATCAGCGCGGCCGCGACGAAGCCGAAGGAGAAGAACCCGGCGAGCGCGCCGACGAACCAGCCGCGCCGCTTGGCCGGGACGAACTCGGACAGGAACGGCGCGATGATCGCGCTTTCCGCGCCCGCACCGGCGCCGGCCAGCACGCGGGCGCCGAGGAAGACCTCGTAGTTGGGTGAGAAGGACGCGATGACCGAGAACAGCGCGTAGAAGGCCAGCGCGTACATCATGACCTTCTTGCGGCCGATGCGATCGCCGAGCAGGCCGGCCGCGATCGCGCCGAAGAGGAAGCCGAACGGCGTCGCGGAGCCGATCAGCCCGAGCTGGCCGTTGTCGAGCCCCCACGCGGCCTTGGCGCTGGGCAGCAGGAAGGCCACGACCGCCGAGTCCATGCCGTCGAAGGTGTAGCCGAGCCCGCCGATGAGCAGCAGTTTGTAGTGGGGCCGGCTCAGCGGGAGCCGGTCCAGTCGCGCCAGCAGGGTCATGGGGAACGCCTTCCGTGTCCGGGCGTCGGGGAGTGCGGACAACGTATACTGCGTTTCTCGGAATTTGCAACGTTCATTGCAAGACGAACTCGCTGCGTTACGGTCTACGCGGACGAGGGGAGGCACCGAAGTGGCGGAGACCGACGACGGTTTCGAGACGTGGCTGCGCGACCGGCTGCCCGCGCGGGGCCTGCGGCCGAAGTCGGCCGCCGTGCTGGAGGTGCTGGTCTCCCAGCCGCGGCGGGCGTCGTTCGGGTCGACGGCCGAGCTGGCGCAGCTCGCCGGCGTCAACGTCGCGACCGTGACGCGCACGGCGCAGGCGCTGGGCTTCGCCGGGTGGCCGGCGCTGCAGCAGGAGCTGCGGGCGCGGTACATGTCGTCGCTGAGCGCGCCGCAGGTCGCCGAGGAGCACCGCGGCGTCGACTCGCCGGGCTCGGCGTCCCTGCGCCGCGACCTCGACGGCCTGGCCCTGCTCAACCGCCGGTTCGACGAGGAGGTGCTGCGCGAAGTCGCCCGCGCGATCGGCGCGGCCCGCCGCACGCTGGTCATCGCCGACGGCAGCTACGCGGCGGTCGGGATCGCGATGGCGCACAACGCGCGCCTGGCCGGTTACGACGTCCACGCCGTGACGGCGGGCGACGCGGAGCTCGCCAACCAGACGGCGAAGCTGACCGGCGACGACGTCCTGGTCGCCATCAGCTTCTGGCGCCTTTACGAGAGCACGGTCCTGGCGGCGAACGAGGCGAAGAGCCGCGGCGCGCGCGTCTTCGCCATCACCGACGCCGCCAGCCCGGCGCTCGCGGGCGCGGCCGAGCACGTGCTGATGGTGCCCGCCGAGGGCGTGACGTTCTTCCCGTCCCTGACCGCGGGCATGGCCCTGGTCCAGGCGATCGTCGCCCAGCTGGCGGCGGCCGACCCGGCCCGCACGAGCGAGTCGATCGAGGCGGCGGAGGCCATGTGGTCGCGGTTCGACCTCCTGCACCGGCGCCCGTCCGCCAAATCCGGGTAGCCCGGGGGCATGGAACTCGGACTGCTGTACCCGACCCGCGACCGCGGCGAGGACGACTTCGCCGAGCTGTGCCGGCGGCTCGACCCGGCCATCGGCGTCGGCTTCGCCTATCCGGAGTGGGGCCCGGCCGCCGGCCGGTCGGACGCGGCAGGCCAGATCGCGGCCGTGCGCGAGATCGGCGCGCCCGAGCGCCTCACCCGGGCCGCCGACGCGTTCGCCACCACCCCGGACGTCGTCAGCTGGGCCTGCTCGAGCTGCAGTTTCACCCGCGGGCTCGACGGCGCCCGCGCCCAGGCCGGCGCGCTCGCCGCGCACCTCGGAGTGCCCGCGAGCAGCACTTCACTCGCCTACCTCGCCGCGCTCGAGCGGCTGGGCGCCGGGCGCGTCGCACTCGCTTCCGTCTACCACCCGGAGCTGACCGCCCGGTTCGCCGCGTTCCTCACCGAGACGGGCGTCGAGACGGTGCACGCGGTCTCGGCCGGCGCCGGCTCGGACCGGGACCTGGCCACTTGGAGCCCGGCGCGGATCACCGGACTGGCCGAAGCCGGCGCGCACGACGACGCCGAAGCCGTGCTCCTGCCCGAGACCGCCCTGCACACCACGCCGCTGCTCGGTGAGCTGGAAGCGCGGCTCGGCAAACCGGTGCTGACCGCCACCGCCGTCACCGTCTGGGACGCGCTGGACCGGCTCGGTGCGGAGCCGGTCCAGGACGGTCTCGGGACGTTGTTCAGTGGCGCGGCGGACCGCCGTCGGCCGAGCTCATCCTCCTCGTGAAGCGGGCCGCGACGTCGCGGAGCTTGATGTTCGTGTGCTGGGACTCCACGATCAGGCGTTGCATCGCGGCGTCCTCGTTGACCCGGTGGATCAGCATCAGCATGCCTTTGGCCTGCTCGATCACCGCGCGCGTCTCCATCGCGTTGCGCAGCTCGTCGGCCAGGCGCCGGGCTTCGCGGTAGCGGCGGGTCAGGCGCAGGACCGTCTCCACGCACAACGTGAACAGGCGCAGCACCTTCGTGTCGAACTCGTGGTAGCCGTGGGCGCCGAAGCCGAACAGCGTGACCGCGCCGACCAGGGTGTCGTCCACGCGCAGCGGGACCGCCAGGTAGCTGCCGACGCCGGTTTCCTTCGCCGCGGCCACGAACTCGGGCCACTGCTCGTCCGTCTCGCCGACGGTCACCCGCACGACTTCGCCCGTCAGCGCCGCGACCAGGCCGGGACCGTCGCCCGCCGCGTACTGCACGTCGTCGATGCGCCGGGCGCGCTCGTCGGTGAACGCCGCCGTCTGCGTCACGCCGTCGCGGACCACCATGATGCTGGCCAGGTCCGCGTCCGGCACCACGCGGACCGCCTCGCCGCAGACCGCGTCGAGCAGCCCGGGTGTGTCGGACACCGATTCGAGGACCCCGACGAGATCGGCCAGTACGGCGTTCAGCTCGTCGACCCGCTCCGCCATGCCGTCGCCAGTGGTCGGCAAGGCCCACCCCTCCCATGCGTCAAGCGGCGAGCACGGGGATGAGCTCGCCAGCAGCGTCAACCAAGACCACCGCTGGCGTTTCAACGGGTCCGGGTGAACTCTACCGGCCCAGGGCCCCCGGTCCGGCGAGGGCCGCGCCGGTGGGCCGCCGACGACGGACCGCGGTCAGCGGGCCACGGCCTGCCAGCGCTGGTTCGGGCCGTTGGTCGGCCGGTACAGGCCGATCCGGGCGCCGTCGTCGCGGGACTCGCCCGGCACGTCCAGCAGTTGCCCGGTCGCCGCGTTGACGAACGTCCACGTGCCGTCGCCGGTCGTGGAGAGCGTCCACTGGGCGGCCGGGTCGCACGTGCCCGCCGGGGCCAGGGTCACCGCGCCGCCGGCCGTGGCCAGCACCTGGCCGGTGCCCGTGTTGGTGATCGTGAACCGGTCGCGGTTGCCGTAGCGGCCGGTGCGGTCGGTGAGCGTCCAACGCTGGGTGACCGCCGAGGCGTCGGTCGTGCGCTGGACCAGGGTGCCGTTCTCCGCCGAGAGCGTCTTGCCGCTCTGCACGCCGGTGAAGGCGAACGGCTTGCCCGAGCCCAGGCCCGTGCCGGCCGCCGTCGCGGAGACGCCGTCGACCAGGAAGCTCGTCACCGAGCGCGCGGGCACCCGCAGCGTGGCGTGCGCCGACGTCACCTTCACCGGCTTGCCCCGCTTCAACGCACCCGTGACGTCGGTGACGACCGGCGTCACCGAGGCACCCGGGCGGATGCCGCGGAAGCCGGACAGGTCGAGGGTGACGTCCTGGGCGTCCGTGCCCGCGTTCGTGTGCACGACCGTCGCCAGGTCCTCGCCGCGCATGGCGGCCGTCGACGCCGGGTCGTCCACCCCGGTCAGCCGGTCACCCGGCCGGATGTAGTGGGTGAAGTTCCGCATCGTGTCGAACTTCGTGTTGGTCCGGATCCGGCACGTCTGCGGCGTGGCCGAGGCCGGGCAGTCGAAGGGGACCTGGATCTCGCCCCAGTTCATCCCGGCCGCGGACTCCCCGCCGGGCTTCATGTTGTTGTAGTCCTCGATCGGCTGCCAGCTCACCCACGCGCTCGGCTCCAGCAGGCGCAGGTCGTCGGTGATCTGCTCGGCCATTCCGAGGCCGGGGTCCATCGACGTGAAGTCCTGCCGGTCGAGCCAGCTCCCGCCGACCTCGCTCATCCACAGCGGCTTCGACGCGCCCTTGGCCAGGTCCCGCGGGATCGGCCGGTTGCCGGTGCCGTAGGTGTGCACGTTGAGCCGGCCCGCCGCCGCGCGGGCCGCGTCCGACCAGCCGGACCAGTCCGCGGCGAAGATGTCCGGGTTGGTCTCGTCGGGCGCGGAGACGATCGTCTTCGACCCGGCCAGCGCGGCCGCCATCGCCGGGATCAGCTGCGCCTGGACCGACGGGCCGATGTGCGCGCCTTCCTGCCGCCCGCCGGTCGGGTTGCCGTCGGCGCCGAGGGTGGTCTTCCAGTAGTTCGTGTTGGGCTCGTTCAGCGGGTTCACCGAGGTGAACTTGATGCCGTGCGCGCGTTCGAGGGTGCGCACCGCCTGCGCCAGGTACGCGGTGAAGTCGCCGATCTTGTCCGGGCGCAGCTGCTCGTCGGTGGCGGTGAAGCCGCCCGAGACGTATCCCGACACGGTCTGGAAGTACGGCGGCGAGTTGCTGAACGCCTCCCACTTCGTGACGCGCTGCTTGATCCTGTCGACCCACCAGCGCTGGTTCGGGTCCGCGGCGGTGTCGAACTCGGCCGGGTCGCCGGGGGTCCACCAATCCTTGTCCGCGCGCGTGGTGCCCGCCGGCGCCTTCCACCAGCCCGGGACGGCGCCGCCCGCGCGCAGGTACGGCGGGACGTCGGGGGCGTTGCCGCCGCCGACGTCGAACCGGGCGATGTTCAGGTTCAGCCCGTCGGCGCCGAAGACCAGGTCGGCCAGCCGGTTGCGGATCGCGTCGGGGTAGCCGCCGGTCGCCTCGGCCATCCAGGCCAGGCTGGCGCCCCAGCCGTCGAACGGCTGCTGCCGGTAGGCCGGGTCGGGCTTGACCGTGACGGCGGTGGCCGCCGCCGCCGGTGCCGCGACCACCGCGGCGCCGATCAGAGGTACACAAAGGACGGTGAGCAAACGCCTGCGGTTCATCGTCGAACTGCCCTTCGGTGCGGTGGGGGACCTCTCTCAGGCCTCCGTGTGGCCCAGCAGCGGCCGCGGCGTGAACCGGGCCGCGGGGTCGAGCATCGTGCCCAGTTCGAGCACGACGAGTTCGTTGCCGCCGGCCCGGACCACCGGGCGCGGCACGTACAACGTCCGCTGCGGCCCGCGCCGCCAGTACCGGCCGAGCGGGAAGCCGTTGAACCACGCCAGGCCCTTGCCCCACTCCCCGGTGTCGAGGAAGAGGTCGGCGGGCGCGTCGACATCGATGTCGGCGCGCAGCAGGACCGGCCCCGCCACCGGGCCCGGAACCACGGCCTTGGTCGCGGACCGCAGCGAAGGCACCTCGGTCAGGTCGAACGGCAGGACGTCCCAGCCGGTCAGCGGCTCGCCGTGCAGCTCCGCGCCGCCGACGATCCCCTTGGCCTCGCCGATCCTCGGGCCGTAGTCGACGCGGCCCTGGTCCTCGACCAGCACCAGCAGCTCGCCCGCCGCCCGCGGCAGCGCGATCGCGCGGTCGTGGTGCTCCCGCGAGAGCGTGCCCACCGGGTCGCCGTCGAAGAACACCGTCGCGCGGTCGCGCACCTCGCCGAAGGTCAGCACGCCGGGCCGGTCCCCCTCGACGGCGCAGCGCAGCAACGCCAGCCGCGGCATCGGCGTCAGGTCGTCGAACGCGGGCAGCTCTTCGTGGAACTCCCAGGTGCCCCAGCGGTCCGGGGCGTCGAGGAGGCGGACCGGGTCGCGCAGGACGCCGTGCGGGGTCGGTGCCGGGCGCGCCGGCGGTGGGACGGTGTCGGGAACCTTGTGGTAGCGGGCGATCACGTCGCGGAAGGCGTGGTACTTCGGCGTCGGGTCACCGGCTTCGTCGAGCGGCGCGTCGTAGTCGTAGGACGTCACGATCGGCTGGTAGACGCCCTTGTCGTTGGCGCCGTTGGTGAACCCGAAGTTGGTGCCGCCGTGGAACATGTACAGGTTGACCGACGCGCCGGCCGCGAGGAGTGCGTCGAGCTCGGCCGCCGAATCCGCGGCGGACGTCGTGTGGTGGTGCGCGCCCCAGTTGTCGAACCAGCCGTTCCAGAACTCACTGCACATCAACGGCCCGGTCGGCTGGTGCGCCCGCAGGATCGCCAGCCGCTCCACCGCGCCGGACCCGAAGGAAGCGGTGCGGTGCACCCCGTCCAGGCTGCCGGCCTCGAGCATCTCCGGCGTCGGCTGGTCCACTGTGGTCAGCGGCACCGTGATCCCCGACGCAAGCGTGTGCTCGGCAAGCGCTTTCAGGTAGCGCTTGTCGTCGCCGAACGCGCCGTACTCGTTCTCGACCTGGACCAGCAGCACCGGCCCGCCGCGGTCGACCTGGTGCGGGACCACGACTTCGTAGACGCGCGTGAGGTACTCGCGCACGGCGGCGAGGTAGCGCGGTTCGAAGCGCCGCACCCCCACCTCCGGGTCGCGGAACAGCCACGCCGGCAGGCCGCCGTTGTCCCATTCGGCACAGATGTACGGGCCGGGCCGCACGATCGCGTACATCCCGGCGTCGGCGACGAGCCGCAGGAAGCGGTCCAGGTCGAGCCCGCCGGTGAGGTCGAAGACGCCGGGCTCGGGCGCGTGCGCGTTCCACGGCACGTACGTCTCGATGGTGTTGAGGCCCATCCGCCGGGCCTTGTCGATCCGGTCGGCCCACAGGTCCGGGTGCACCCGGAAGTAGTGCAGGGCACCGGAAAGGATCCGGAACGGACGGCCGTCCAGCAGGAAGTCGGTGTCCCCGACGGCGAACTCAGGCATGCCGGCCCGCCTCCGGGCTCAGCTGGAGCACGGTCCAGGACAGCGGTGGCAGTGTCGCGGTGATGGTGGTCCCCCCTGGGTCGGACGTCACGGCGGTGCCGGGGAGCGGCACCGGCCGGACCGGTTGCGAGACAGCGGTGTTGACGGTGTGCCGGGTTTCGCCCTCCGGCGCGGTCAGCGTTTCGGCGGCGTACACGCCGAACCCGGCGCCGCGGAGCCGGATGCGGACCTCGGTCGGCGACGCCGTGGCGCGGTTGGTCAGGAACACCGCGCCGCGCCCGGACTCCTCGGCCGTCGCGGCGACGTCGACGAGGTCGACTTCGCCGTGCTGCGCGGTGCGCAGCCGCGGGCCGTCGACGGTCAGGCGCAGGCTCGACCCGCCGGCCAGTGCGGCGACCTGCCGGAACGGGTGGAACGTCGACTGCCGCCAGGCCGGGCCGCCGGGCTCGGTGCGGATCGGCGCGATGACGTTGACCAGCTGCGCCTGGTTCGCCATGGTGACGTGGTCGACGTTGCGCAGCAGCGAACTCAGCAGCGAGCCGAAGACGACGGCATCGGTGACGGTGTAGTCGTCCTCGATGATCCGCGGGTGCTCCCGCCAGCCGCCTTCGGCCAGGCGCGCCTGGTCGACTTCGTTCCAGCGGCGCAGGTCCCAGACGTTCCACTCGTCGACGCTGATCCCGACGCGGCCGCCGAGCCCGAGTTCGTCGATGATCCCGGCGACCTTGCCGATGTAGGCGTCGAGCGCGGCCCCGCTGGCCAGGTAGCTGTCGGTGTCGCCGTGCAGTTCCTGGTAGTAGGCGTGCAGCGAGATGTGGTCGACCAGCCCGGCCGTGTGGCGCAGCACCGTGCGTTCCCACTCGCCGAACGTCGGCATGTCCGCGTGCGAGCTGCCCGCGACGACCAGTTCGACGGCCGGGTCGATCATCCGCATGACTCGCGCGGTCTCGGCGGCCAAGCGGCCGTACTCGTCGGCCGTCTTGTGGCCGATCTGCCACGGGCCGTCCATCTCGTTGCCCAGGCACCACAGCTTGAAGCCGAACGGCTGGTCGGCGCCGTTCGCGCGCCGCCGCTCGCTCAGCGCCGTGCCACCGGCGTGGTTGCAGTACTCCAGGACGTCGACGGCTTCCTGGATGCCGCGGGTGCCGAGGTTGACCGCGTACATCACCTCGGCACCCGCGGCTTCGGCCCACGCGACGAACTCGTGCAGGCCGAAGCGGTTGGATTCCACGCTGTGCCAGGCCGGGTCGAGCCGGACGGGCCGGTCCGGGCCGACGCCGTCCTCCCAGCGGTAGCCGGAGACGAAGTTGCCGCCGGGGTACCGGACGACGGTCGGCCCGAGTTCCCGCACCAGCTCCAGGACGTCGCCGCGGAACCCGCGTTCGTCCGAAGTGGAGTGTCCGGGCTCGTACAACCCGGTGTACACGGAACGGCCCATGTGCTCGACGAACGAGCCGAAGAGGCGACGCGGGACCGGGCCGACGACCTGGCCCGCGTCACCTTCGATGTGGACGGTCATCCCGCGCTGACCGTGAAGCCCTGCTGGTTGCCGTAGTCCACAATGGCCTGCTGCCAGGCCGCCAACCCGGCGTCGAGCCCGGTGCCGTTGAGGTAGGCCTTGCCCGCGGTGTCGCTGAAGACGCTGTTGGCGTAGGTCTGGTACGGCAGGTAGGTCCAGCCCGGTGCGACGTCCTTCGACGCCTGGGTCAGCACCTCGTTGACCTTCTGGCCGCCGAAGTACGGCACGGCCTGATCGACGAACGCGGGCGCGCCCAGGTCCGCCGTCGTGGACGGGAAGCCGCCGCTCTTGATGAACGGCTGGACACCGCCGCCGTGGTTGAGCCAGCGCACGAACGCCGCGGCCAGCGCCGGGTTCTTGCTCTGCTTGAGCACCGACTGCGTGCTACCACCGTTTTCCGAGGTCACCGGCTTACCGTCGTAGGTCGGCATCGGCGCGACCGCCCACTTGCCGGCCCCGCCGGGCACCGAGGAGATGAAGTTGCCCGGCATCCAGGCGCCGGTGACCAGCGAGGAGATGGTGCCGTCGCCGAGGGCGCGGAACCAGTCGTCGGACCACTCCTTGACCGGGGCGAGCTGCTTGCCCTGGATCAGCTGGTCCCACATCGCGGTCCACTTCTTGGTGCCCGCGTCGGCGAGGTTGACCTTCACGTTCCGGCCGTCGACGGCGAAGGGGCGCCCGCCCGCCTGCCAGATCATGCTCAGCACGAAGCCCGGGTCACCGGTGTCCGAGGTGATGTACTTGGTGGGGTCGGCGGCGTGCAGCTTCTTCGCCGCGGCGATGTACTCGTCCCACGTCTTCGGCACGGCGATGGCGTTCTTGTCGAAGACTTCCTTGTTGTAGAACAGTGCCATCGGCCCGGAGTCCTGCGGCAGGCCGTAGACCCCGTTGCCGTTCTTGACCTGCGCCCACGTCGAGGCGCTGTAGTCCTTTTCGAACGAGCCGAAGCCGAACTGGTTCAGGTCGGCGAGTGAATCGGTCAGCGCGAACTGCGGCAGGGCGTAGTACTCGATCTGCGCGACGTCCGGGGCGCCGGAGCCTGCCTTGATCGCGTTCTGCAGCTTGGTGTACTCGTCCTTGTTCGTCCCGGCGTTGACGTAGTTGACCTTGACGTTCGGGTATTCCTTCTCGAACGCGGCGACCTGATCCTTGGCCGACGGCGTCCAGCTCCAGTAGGTGATCTCCCCGCCCGCCTTGAGCGCGGCGTCGACCGAGTCCTGGGTGCCGGCGGCGGCGGGCCCGGACGAGCTCCCGGACGAGCAACCGGCCGCCAGTGCGGCGGCCAGCGCCACGGCGGCGAACGCCTTGGCGCGACTGCGGATGCGTGACATCGAATGTCCCTTCACGACGGTGTGACGGCTATTGCTTGACGCTGCCCGCGCTCAGCCCGGACTGCCAGAACCGTTGCATGAGCAGGAAAGCGAGGACGAGGGGGATGATGGTGAGCAGCGAACCGGTGAGCACCAGGTTGAAGATCGGCTGCGCTCCGGCACCGTTGGCCTGCGCGCTCCACTGGTTCAGCCCGACGGTCAGCGGGTACCACTTGGGCTCGCTGAGCATGATCAGCGGCAGGAAGTAGTTGTTCCACGTCTGCACCACGGTGAACAGCGCGACGGTGACGATCCCGGGCACGAGCTGGCGCAGCGTCACGGTGAGGAAGATCCGGAACTCGCCCGCGCCGTCGATCCGCGCCGCTTCCAGCAGCTCGTCGGGGATGGCGTCGGCGGCGTAGACCCAGATCAGGTAGAGGCCGAACGGGCTGATCAGCGACGGGATGATGATGGCGAGCGGGGTGTTGGTCAGCCCGAGCTTGCTGAACATCAGGAACGTCGGCACGGCGAGCGCGGTGGCGGGCACGGCCACCGCACCGAGCACGACGGCGAACACCGCGCGGCGGCCCGGGAAGCGGTACTTGGCCAGCCCGTACCCCGCCGCCGTGGCGAGGATGGTCGCCCCGCCGGCGCCGACCACGACGTAGAGCAGGGTGTTGCCGAGCCAGCGGAAGAAGATCCCGTTGTTGTAGGTGAACGTCTGGGCGATGTTGTCGAACAGCGCGAACGGGCCGCCGAAGGACAGGCCCGACGTCGAGAACAGGGCCGCCTGCGTCTTGGTCGCGTTGATCACCAGCCACACCAGGGGAACCAGGGTGTAGAGCAGGTACAGCGCCATGACGGCGGTGAGCGTGCGCGACTTCTTGGGGCGCGTCACCGAAAGCGTGGCCACGTCACATCCCCTTCCGGGTGCCGCGCAGCTGCACGACGTAGGCGATGACCGCGGTGATCACGCCCATCACGATCGCGACCGTGGCGGAGTAGTTGTACTGCTGGCCGGCGAAGGAAAGGTTGTAGGCGTACATGTTCGGCGTGTAGAAGGTGCCGATCACGTTCGGCACCAGGTTGCGCATGATGTTGGGTTCGTTGAACAGCTGGAAGCTGCCGATGATCGAGAAGATCGTCGCGATCACGATCGCGCCGCGGATCGCGGGGAGCTTGACGGAGACGATCGTGCGGAACGCGCCGGCGCCGTCGATCGCGGCGGCTTCGAACAGCTCCTTCGGGATCACCTTCAGCGCCGAGTAGAAGATGAGCATGTTGTAGCCGACGAACTCCCACGTGACGACGTTGCCGATCGACGTGAGCAGCCAGTTCTGGGACAGCGGTTTCACGGCGTCGGTGCCGAGCAGGTGGTTGAGGTCCGCGGCGAGTCCGAAGTGGTCACCGTAGATGAAGCCCCACATCAGCGCGGCGACCACGGCGGGCACCGCGTAGGGCAGGAAGATCACGATCCGGAAGAACCCGGCGGCGTGCAGCCGGGCGCTGTCGATCGCGAGCGCCGCGACCAGCGCGAGCAGCAGCATGATCGGCACCTGCACGGCGAGGAACACCAGCACCCGCTGGAAGGACTCCCAGAACTTCGGGTCGGCGAGCACCTGCGCGTAGTTGTCGGCGCCGACGAACACCGTGCCACCGAAGAAGGCCTGGTCCCGGAAGAGGCTGAGGACGAAGGCGTAGACGACGGGCGCGATGAACGTCAGCGCGAACACCAGCATGAAGGGGGCGACGAAGAGCCAGCCGCGCCAGTTGCGCCGCCGGCGACGGGCCGGCGGCGCCGGGCGGGCCGGTGCCGCGACCGGCGGTGCCGCTGTGGACGTCATCGTCCCTCCGGTGTTCGTGCAGATGTTTACGTCAACATGGACGGTCGGAGGGTAACGTGTTGACGTAAACATGTCCAGGACACTTCGAGGAGCCACCCGTGCCGACTGCTTCCCCGCGCCGTGGACCGTCGATGGCGGACGTCGCGCGCGAGGCTGGGGTCTCCGGCCAGACGGTGTCCCGGGTCGCGAACGGCAAGACGAACGTCGACGACGCCACGCGCGATCGGGTCCTCGCCGCGATGCGCCGGATCGGCTACCGCCCCAACAGCGCGGCCCGCGCACTGCGCAACGGCAAGTTCCGCAGCATCGGCGTGATCATTTCGGCGCTCCCGACGTTCGGCAACAGCCGCACCCTGGACGCCATCGCGGCGGCGGTCGTCGCCCAGGGGTTTTCGATCATCCTGATGCCGGTGACGCGGCCGACGCAGGGCGAGGTGACGGGCGCGTTCAGCAAGCTCAACGAGCAGGCGGTCGACGGCGTGATCATCCTGATCGAGCAGCACCAGCTCGACCAGAGCTCGATCGAGCTCCCGCACGGGCTCCCGGTGGTGGTGATCGACTCCAGCGCGCGCTACGACTACCCGGTCGTCGACACGGACCAGGCGGACGGCGCCGCGACGGCGACCCGGCACCTGCTTTCGCTGGGGCACGAGACGGTGTGGCACATCGCGGGGCCCCCGCAGTCCTATTCGGCCGAACGGCGGCGGAAGTCGTGGCGGTCCACTTTGGAGCTCGCGGGCGCGTTCGTGCCCCCGGTGCTGACCGGTGACTGGTCGCCGTCGTCGGGGTACGAGGCGGGGGTGGCGCTGGCGGCGGACCCCACGGTGACGGCGGTGTTCGCGGCGAACGACCAGATGGCGCTGGGATTGCTGCGGGCACTGCACGAGGCGGGCCGGGCGGTGCCGGGCGAGGTGAGCGTGGTGGGGTTCGACGACATGGAGGAGTCGGCGCACTTCTGGCCGCCGCTGACGACGATCCGCCAGTCGTTCGAGGCGGTGGGCAGCTACGCGGTGGCGGCGCTGCTGGCGGAGATCGAGACGGGCGCGGAGGTGGGGGAACCGGTGAGCGTGCCGACGGAACTGGTCCTGCGCTCCAGCACCGCGCCTCCCCCGTCCTGACGCGACGCGGAGTCCGGCTCGGCTCCCCCAGTGGAATTGTCGGTGCCGGCCGGTAGCGTGGAAAACGGGGGCGGCAGCCACGCGGAAGTTCTCGTTTCACCGCGCGGAAGCCGGGGCATTACCGGCCAGCCAAGCCGGGACCACCGGTACCGCGAACGTCGTAATGGTGTGGACCATTCGGCGTCATCCCCACCGAAACGAGGGTCTCATGCTCGCCATTCTCGCCGCCGTGCTCTTCGGGCTCGCCCTGTTGATGGAGCTGGCCGGGTTCGGGCTCGGTCCGGTCGTCACGACCGGCACGCTGACCACCGCCGGGTTGCTGTGCGTCGCCTTGCACCTGGCCGGCGTCGCCACCGACCGGTCGCGGTTCAGCCGGCGGCGGCGCCGCTGACCTCCGCCGCGCGCGTCAGCACCTGCGCGAACACCTCGGGCGACTGGGCTCCGGCGACGCCGAAGCGCTGGTCGACCACGAAGAACGGGACGCCGGACGCGCCGAGGGCGCGGGCCTGCTCGCCGTCCGCCGCGACTTCGGCTTCGTAGGCGTCGGATTCGAGCACGGCCCGCGCTTCCGCCGCGTCCAGGCCCGCTTCGGCGGCCAGCTCCACCAGTGAATCGCGGTCGAACAGCGACCGGCGCTCGGTGAAGTGCGCGCGGTAGAAGCGATCGACGACGGCGTCGGCCACGCCGCGGTCGGTGGCGAGGTGGACCAGGCGGTGGCCGTCGACGGTGTTGCCCATGTGGACACCGTCCAGGTGGTATTCGAGCCCGTCGGCGGCCGCGCGCTCTTCCATCTGCGCTTCCATCGCGTCGGCTTCTTCCAGTGTCCGGCCGTACTTCTCGGACAGCACCTCGCGCGTCGGCCGGGAAGTCCCGCGCGGGAACGACGGGTCGAGCTGGAACGAGTGGTGCACCACCTCGACGTCGACCCCGAGTTCGGCGACCGCCTGCTCGAAGCGGCGTTTGCCGAGATAGCACCAGGGACAGACCAGATCGGACCAGATGTCTACGCGCACGACGTCCACGCTAACCGACCGGGCCCCGCGCACTTCAAGGTAACTGTCCGCGACCTGCGGGATAGGGTTGGCCCGGTGACCGTCTCGACCGACGACATCGTCCGGCACGCCGCCCGCCTGCTGATCACCGGCACCCGCCTCGACCTCGGCCGGATGGCCGCCGAACTGGGGATCTCGCGCACGACGTTCTTCCGCCGCGTCGGCAACCGCGACGACCTCATGGGCGCGGGGCTGCGGCTGCTGTCCGACCGCACCTGGCAGCGCGCGCTCGACGGCTGGCGCACCACGCACGGCGACGCGGTCCGCACGCCGGAGGGCCGGTTGCGCTGCCTGTGGGTCATGGAGGAGTACCGCCGCGAGGTCGCCGCCAGCGACGGCATGCGCAAGCTGATCGAGGCGGAGTCGACGGTCGCCCTGCGGGTGCTGACCGATCCGCGCGGCGCGGTCCAGCCGGCGTTGGTCGACGAGCACGTGGAGCTCTTCCGCGCCGACGCCGAGGCGGCCGGGCTGACCCCGTTGGTGGGGCTGCCGGATCTCGCGTTCGCGGTGGTGCGGCTCGGGGAGTCGTTCCTGTACTCGGACGTGCTGGCCGCGCGCACGGTCGACCTGACGGTGGCCACGACCCTGCTGGACACGCTCGTCCGCGGCGCGCTGGAGCCGAGCGCCACCCCCTGAGCCCGCACTTTCACGTGAAAGTGCGGGTCGTTGAGCGCCCGGGACCCGGCGGTTTTGTCACGCGCGTGAGTGCCGCGCCTCTCCAACCCACTGAGCGACCGCCCAGTCTGTCAACCACTCACCCGTTCGGCCGTTGTGGAACATTTCGACGAAGTGTTTCATAGGGCGACCGGGAAGCGGTTCCCCGCACCCGGGGTGACGGCACGCTCTTCGTTGCCGTGCAACGGTTCCATCGGTCCGCCCGTCCGTGTCCGGGCCCGCTTTCGCCTGCCCGGGGAAAGAGAGCGATCCATGTCCTTACTCACCAGCCCGCCGACGTCGTCTGGCCCGGGTGAGAAAATTTCCCGCCGCCGCCCCTGGCGCGCCAAGGCCGCCGGGGTCATCGCCGCCGCGCTGGCGGTGACCACCGCGGTCGCCTCGCCGGCACCCGCCGCCGACAACCCCTACGAACGCGGGCCCGCCCCGACCACGGCCAGCATCGAGGCCAGCCGGGGCAGCTTCGCGACCAGCACCGCCACCGTTTCGCGGCTGTCCGTCTCCGGCTTCGGCGGCGGCACCATCTACTACCCGACGACCACCACCGCCGGCACCTTCGGCGCGATCTCCATCGCCCCCGGCTTCACCGCCACGCAGTCGAGCATGGCGTGGCTCGGCCCGCGCCTGGCGTCCCAGGGCTTCGTGGTGTTCACCATCGACACCCTGACCACCAGCGACCAGCCCGACAGCCGGGGCAGGCAGCTGCTGGCCTCGCTCGACTACCTCACCCAGCAGAGCTCGGTGCGGTCCCGCATCGACAGCAGCAGGCTCGGCGTCGTCGGGCACTCGATGGGCGGCGGCGGTACGCTCGAAGCGGCGCGCTCACGGCCGTCGCTGCAGGCCGCGGTGCCGCTGACCGGCTGGAACCTGACGAAGAGCTGGTCGACGGTGCGCGTGCCGACGCTGGTCGTCGGGGCCGAAGCGGACACCATCGCGCCGGTGGCGACGCACTCGATCCCGTTCTACACCAGCCTGCCGTCCTCTTTGGACAAGGCGTACCTGGAACTGCGCGGTGCCAGCCACTTCGCGCCGAACTCGTCGAACACGACGATCGCGAAGTACACGCTGTCCTGGCTCAAGCGGTTCATCGACAACGACACCCGCTACGAGCAGTTCCTCTGCCCGATCCCGGGCACCAGCCTGTCCATTTCGGACTACCGGGGCAACTGCCCGCACAACGGCTGACACCCGGCCCGCCGGGCCCGCGGTCAGCGTTGCGCGGGCTCGGCGGACCACTGCAGCAGGAACCGCAGCGCTTCTTCCGACGGCGACCCGGGTTCGGCGGTGTAGGCCACCAGCCGCTGACCCGGGTGCGTCTCGACGGCGAACTGCTGGACGTCCAGGGTGACCGGGCCGGCCACCGGGTGGCGGTAGGTCTTGGTCAGCTCGCGGGCCCCGCGCACCTGGTGGCGCTCCCACCACAGCCGGAAGTCCGCGTCCTTCTCCCGCAGCTCGCGCACGAGCGCGGCGAGCACCGGGTCGGCCGGGTCGCGGCCCGACTCCATCCGCAGCACCTCGACGCACGCGCCCGCGGCCCGCGGCCAGTCCGCGTACCGGGCGCGGTAGTCCTCGTCGAGGAACGTCAGCCGGATCAGGTTGCGCTCGGCGGGCGGGCGCGCGCCGAAGTCGCCCAGCAGCGCGACCGCCGCGCGGTTCCAGGCCAGCACGTCCTGACGGCGGTTGAGCACCATCGCCGGCACGTCCGGCATGCCGTCGAGCAGCTGCCGCAGCGGGCCGGCGACGTGGTCCCCGGCCGGTGCCCGGGTCTCCGGGGCGACGTCGGCCAGCGTGAACAGGTACGCGCGTTCGTCCGGAGCGAGCTGCAACGCGTCCGCGAGCGCGTCGAGGACCGGCCGGGACACCCGCCGCGTGCGGCCCTGCTCCAGCCGGACCACGTAGTCGATGCTGATGTGCGCGAGCTGGGCCAGCTCCTCCCGGCGCAGGCCGGGGACCCGCCGGAGCCGGCCGTCGTCGGGCACCCCGGCCCGTCGCGGGTCGAGCGCCGCGCGACGAGCCCGCAGGAACTCGCCCAGTTCGGTGGCTGCCATGCCCCCAGTGTCGCAAGACCGCCCGCCGCGTGCCTGGTACCAGGCTGCATAGGCAGTTCCCTCCCTGGCCGCCACCGGAGGACCGGGCGACGGTGGAGCCATGACCGAACGAACCACCCTCCAGCTCGGCGACCTGACGACCGGCCGGATCGGCTACGGCGCGATGCGGCTCACCGGCCCCGGCCACTGGGGTGACTACCCCGACCGGGCCGCGGGCCTCGAGCTGCTGCGCCGGGTCGTCGACGCCGGCGTGACGCTGATCGACACCGCCGACGTCTACGGCCCGCACACCAACGAGCAGCTGATCCGCGAAGCCCTCCACCCCTACCCCGGGCACCTGCTGCTCGCGACCAAGGGCGGCTTCGTCCGCAGCGGCCCGGAGCTCTCGACGATCGCCGCGATCGGGCACCGCCAGTACCTGCGCCAGTCCGCGATGCTGAGCGCGCGCCGCCTCGGCGTCGAGCGGATCGACCTCTACTACCTGCACAGCGGCTACGCGCGGGACGCATCCTTCGAAGACCAGGTCGGCACGCTCGCCGAGCTGCGCCGGGAAGGCGTGATCCGGCACATCGGCCTGTCCAACGTGACGCTGGAGCAGCTGAAGGCGGCGCGGGAGATCGTCGAGATCACCGCCGTCACCGCGCACTACAACCTGGTGGACCGCCACGAACAGCCGTTGCTCGACGCCGCCGCCGAGGCCGGCGCGGTCTTCGTCCCCTGGCAGCCGGTCTCGCTCAGCACGCCGGGCGCGCCGACCGACACCGAAGGCCCGGCGGCGGTCCGCGGCGTCCTCGAACCGATCGCCGCGCGCCACGGCGCCACCGTCTCCCAGGTCGCGCTCGCCTGGCTGCTCGACCGCTCGCCCGCCGTCCTGCCGATCCCCGGGACGACGTCGCTCGCGCACGTGCGGGAGAACCTCGCCGCGCAGGACCTCGTCCTGAGCCCCGAAGAGCTCGCCGCGATCACCGCGCTGCGCGGGTGACGGCGACCTTTCCCCTGGTGTGCCCGGCTTCCTGGTAGGCGAACGCGGCCCGCAGGTCGTCGAACGGGTAGGTCCGGTCGAGGACCGGGGTGAGCTCGCCGCGCTCGGCGAACGCCGCCAGCTCACCCAGGACCGCCTTCTTGTCCGGGCAGCCCACCGCGTCGGCGAGCACGACCCGCCGCCGTGCGAACGGCCCGGCGGCCAGCGCGGCGAAGACGTGCCCGGCGGGCTGCAGCCAGCGCCCGGCCGGGCCGCCGACGGCGACGAACGTCCCGCCGCGCTCGAGGATCCGGCGGCAGGCGAACACCGACCGGCCGCCGGCGATGTCCAGAACGAAGTCGTAGCGGCGGCCGACGCGGGTGAAGTCCTCGGTCCGGTAGTCGACGACGTGTTCGGCGCCTAGCGAGCGGACCAGGTCGGCGTTGGCCGCGCCGCACACGGCGTCGACGTGCGCGCCGAGCGCCTTGGCCAGCTGGACGGCGAAGGTGCCGACACCGCCGGAAGCGCCGTTGACCAGGACCCGGTGCCCGGGCCGCACCCCGCGCAGGGCGAGCAGCGCCGTGACGCCCGCCATCGGCAGCGTCGCGGCCTGCTCGGGGGAGAGGTTCGCCGGCATCCGCGCCAGCAGGCTCTCCGGCACGCAGACGTACTCGGCGTGCGCACCCCGGGGCAGCAGCGCGTAGACGTCGTCGCCGGGGCCGAACTCCGTCCCGGCGGTCTCGACCCGGCCCGCGAGGTCGCAGCCGAGGACGCCCACCGGCGGGCGGCGCAGCCCGAAGCCGCCGGTCATCAGCCGCGCCGCGTAGGGCTCGCCTCTGAGGAAGTGCCAGTCGTACGGGTTGACCGAAGTGGCGTGCACGCGGACCAGCACTTCGCCTTCGCCCGGCACCGGATCGGGTACGTCTTCCCAGGTCAGACTGTCGGGCGGGCCGTACACACGCTGGACGAGCGCCTTCATGACCTCTCCCTTACGTTGTAAGTCTTACGTCGTAAGGTAGCTCCGGGCACGACGCCGCGTCAAGGAAGACTTACGCTGTACGATCTTGCGCGTGACCACCGAAGCCCGGATCCCGCTGAGCCGGGAGCGCGTCCTGCGCACGGCCGTCGCGCTCGCCGACGAGCACGGCCTGGCCGCGGTGACGATGCGCCGGCTCGCGGAGGAGCTCGGCGCCGAAGCGATGTCGCTCTACTACCACGTGGCCAAGAAGGAAGACGTGCTCGCCGGGATCGTCGACGTCGTGGCCCAGGAGATCAACGAGGCCGTCGCGCGCCTGGACGCCGGCCCGGACTGGAAGGACACGGCCCGGCGGCGCATCCTCGCCGCGCGTGCGGTGCTCCTCCGCCACCGCTGGGCGCCGGCGCTGTTCGGGACGCGGTCCTCGACCAGCGTGGCGGTGCTGAAGTACTACGACAACCTGGTCGGCCTGATGCGCGAGGGCGGGTTCTCGCACGACCGGATCCACCACGCGCTGCACGCGCTCGGCAGCCGGGCCCTGGGGTTCAGCCAGGAGCCGTTCGACCCCGGCCCGGGCGCGTCGGCCGAGGTCTCGGCGGAAGTGGCCGCGCAGCTGCCGAACCTGGTGGCCATGCTGAGCGAGATCGCCCACGACGACCCGGGTTCGACGCTGGGCTGGTGCGACGACCAGGCGGAGTTCGAGTTCGGCCTGGACCTGATCCTCGACGGGCTGGACCGGGTGCGGTAGTCCACCACGTGGGACACCCCGGAGCACCGGAGCAGAATCGGCGGGGTGGCACGACCTCTGCGGAAGCTCGGCTTCCTGACCATCGGCCTCTTCGACGCGGCCGACCCGCGCCGGGGGCACGAGTCGACCCTCGAGATCATCGAACTGGGTGAGCGGCTCGGGTTCGACAGCGCGTGGGTGCGGCACCGGCACCTGCAGTACGGCATCTCGTCGCCGGTCGCCGTGCTCGCCGCCGCGTCGCAGCGGACCAGCCGGATCCACCTCGGCACCGCCGTCATCCCGCTCGGCTGGGAGAACCCGCTGCGGCTCGCCGAGGACCTCGCCACCGTCGACCTGCTCTCCGGCGGGCGGCTCAACCCGGGCCTCAGCGTGGGGCCGCCGATGCGCTGGGACGACGTCAAAGGCGCCCTCTACCCGGACACCGCCGACGTCGAGGACTTCTCCTACGACCGCGTGGAACGGCTGCTCGGCTTCGTGCGCGGCAAGCCGGCCACCGGGTTCAGCGGGACCCAGGGGTTCGAGGTGTTCTCCGACCGGGTGCAGCCGCAGGCACCCGGGCTCGGCGACCGGATGTGGTACGGCGGTGCGAGCCTGCGCTCGGCCGCGTGGGCGGGCAAGCACGCGATGAACTTCCTGACCAGCAGCGTGGTCAAGGCCGAAAGCGACAGCACGGACTTCGCGGAAATCCAGCTGTCGCACATCAGGGCGTTCCGCGCGCACCACCCGGACGGCGAGGCCGCCCGGGTCTCGCAGGGCCTGGTCGTGATCCCGACCGACAGCGCGACCGCGGAGCAGCGCGCGAAGTACGAGGATTACGCCCGGAAACGGCTGCCGCGCACGGCCGAACCGCAAGGCCCGGCGCGGATGCTCTTTTCCCCCGATTTCGTGGGCACGTCCGCGGAAATCGCGGAACGCCTCCACGCGCACAAGGCGTTCCGCGAAGTCGACGAGGTGGCTTTCGCCCTGCCGTTCACCTTCGACCACGAAGATTACGTGCAGATCCTCACCGACATCGCGGAACGCCTCGGCCCGGCACTGGGCCGGAATTCCTGACTTACTTGTTGGTGCCCGGGGTCAGCACCTTGTCGATCACGAAGACCGTGGCGTTCTTGGTGGGGATGTTGCCGCAGAGGATCTTCGCGCCGTTGACGGTCATGTTCTCGCCCGAACCCTCGATCTTCAGCGGGCCGCCGGCGGCGTTGAGCGA